>DATNIW010000060.1:0-4915 GCA_035604215.1 Fibrobacteria bacterium | reverse complement strand
TAGATCTCGGTGGTGGATACCGAGCTGTGCCCCAGCATTTCCTGGACCGCGCGCAGGTCCGCTCCGCCCTGGAGCAGGTGGGTGGCGAAGCTGTGGCGCAAGACGTGGGGATGGATCCGGTGCCCGCCTTTCTCGCCGGATCCGTCGTCGGTCTGGATTCCCGCGATCCGCGCCCACTTGTCCAGGATCTGCCAAGCCGAGATCCGCGAGAGGGCGTCTCCCTTGCTGTTGAGGAGGACCCGGTCGCACTTGGGACCGAGGGTCGGGCGGATCTCGCGGACCCACCGCTCGATGCGCCGCACGGCGATGGCGCCGACGGGCACGATCCGCTCCTTGTCGCCCTTGCCGGTGACGCGCACCAGCCCTTCCTGCGGAAGCCAGCCGGAAAGCGGCAGATTGACGGATTCCGACACGCGCATCCCGGTGGCGTAGAGGAGCTCCAGGAGCGCCCCGTCTCGAGCTTTCAGGGGGGTCGACTCGTCGGGAGCGTCCAGGAGCGACAGGACTTCGGGGATGGAGAGGATGCGCGGAAGCGGCCGACCGGCCTTGGGCACGGGCTGGTCTTGCAGGGGATTCGATCCGATTTCGCCCTCGGCCTGCAGGAACCGGAAGAAGCCCGATACCGCGGAGCGCGCACGTGCCACGCTGCGCGAGCCGAGTCCCGATTCCGAGAGCCAGGCCAGATGTCCGGCGGCTCGGACCGGATCGAAGTCCACCGGGCGCCAACCCCTCTCGCGTGCCCAGCGGGCGAACCGTTCCAGATCGTGTCGGTAGCCTTGGAGCGTGAGCCGGGCCAGGCCCTTTTCCAAGGCCAACTGGTCGAGCCACCCCTCCAGGGCATCCATCCAATCGAGGTCTGGGAGTGGGGGAGAAGGTTCCACGTTGCGGCAAGATACCCCGCTCCGGGATCGGACCCAATCCGGACCGGAAACTTGGAAAGTGCAGAAATGATTAGAGGATGAGTAGGTCCATTTTCTAGATTTGGTTCCGGAAAACCACAAACACACACTCGAACCCTGTTTTCCAGCAAATTGAGAGGAAAAGCGATGACTTTCGCGACACTCGATCCAGCCGAAGCCGCCAACCTGATCCAAAACGACATGACGGTCGGATTTTCGGGATTCACCCCCGCCGGTTCCCCCAAGATCATTCCCGGTGCCATCGCGGCGAAAGCCGAGGCGGAGCACAAGGAGGGCCGTCCCTTCAAGATCGGCGTGGTGACCGGGGCCTCCACCGGGGATTCCCTGGACGGAAAGCTCGCGCGAGCCGACGCCATCAAGTTCCGCACTCCCTACCAGTCCAATGCGGATCTCCGCAAGGCCTTGAATTCCGGGCGTGCCGAATTCTTCGACATGCACCTGTCGGTGCTCCAGCAGACCTTGCGCTCCGGCGCGCTGGGGAACATCGACGTGGCGATCGTCGAAGCCGCCGACATCACCCCCCAGGGAGAGATCCTCCTCACCTCGGGCGTGGGCTCCATCCCCACCACCGCGCGCATGGCCAAGAAGGTCATCATCGAACTCAACGAGGCGCATCCCAAGGAGCTGCTGGGGATCCACGACATCTACGAACCCGAAGATCCTCCGTACCGCAAATGCATCCCCATCAACTCCCCGCGCGACCGCATCGGCACGGTGCGGATGTGGATCGATCCCGACAAGATCGTGGGCGTGGTGCGCCACAACATGCCCGACGAGGTCAAGGGCTTCGACGAGCTCACCGACGTCACCCGCCAGATCGGCGCCAACATGGCGGCCTTCCTGGCAGGCGAGCACAAGGCCGGGCGCATCCCGCGCGAATTCCTGCCCATCCAGTCGGGCGTCGGGAACATCGCCAACGCCGTGATGGCGGCGCTGGACGACGCCAAGGACATCCCCGCCTTCGAGATGTACACCGAGGTCATCCAGGACGCGGTGATCGACCTGATCGACTCCGGCAAGGTGAAATTCGCCTCCGGGTGTTCGTTCACCATCAGCGAGCCGGTGCAGAAGCGGCTGTATGGAGACCTCAAGCGCTACCGCAACCACCTGGTGCTTCGCCCCCAGGAGATCTCCAACAATCCGGAAATCGTCCGCAGGCTCGGCATCATCACCATGAACACCGCGCTGGAAGCCGACATCTTCGGCAACATCAATTCCACCCACGTGCTGGGCCGTTCCATGATGAACGGCATCGGCGGGTCCGGCGACTTCACCCGCAACGGGTACCTCTCCATCTTCGCTTGTCCTTCCGTCGCCAAGGGGGGGAAGATCTCCACCATCGTGCCGTTGTGCTCCCACCTGGACCACTCGGAACATTCGGTATCGGCACTGGTCACCGAGTGGGGCGTCGCGGACCTGCGCGGGAAGAGTCCCCACCAGCGCGCCGAGCTGATCATCTCCAACTGCGTGCATCCCGACTACCGCGAGCAGTTGCGCGACTACCTCCGTCTGGCCGGCGACGTCCACACCCCGCAGACGCTCTCCAAGGCGTTCCGGATGCACGTGCAGTTCCAGGAGACCGGGACGATGATGGGCGTGAACTGGGCCTGAAGGAGACCTGAATCCCTGCGGTGGGTTCGACGCGGCACCGCCTGAAGGGCCGATGGACGCCTGTGAGCCGGATCACGGGATCGGGGCGGCGCAAGACCTACCTTTGAGGTGATATCGTATCGTGCGATCCGCCACACCCTCACGAAGATTCCAACCTCGGCTCGAGCCTACCAGCTCTTCACAAGCAGGTGCCTCCATGAAAGCATTGAAGACACTCCTGTGCACGGCGGTCATTGCCGCGGCCCAGACCCCGCCCAAGATTCCCCTGGTGGCGGTCATGCCGCTGACGGCCGAAGGTGTGGACGACGCCTCGGCGCTGGTGGTGACGGACGCATTGTCCGATCAGTTGATGCGTGACGGCAGGGTTCGCGTGATGGAACGCACGCAGATGGAGAAGATCCTGAAGGAGCAGGGCTTCCAGCAAAGCGGCGTCTGCGACGGCACCGACTGCGCCTTGGTCATGGGCAAACTGTTGGCCATCGATCGGATGGTGGTGGGTTCCCTGGGCAAACTCGGCGAATCCTACACCTTGTCGGTGCGCGTGGTGGATGTCGCTTCCGGCGAGGTCCTTGGAAGCGCAAGGCGCATGCGCAAGGGTGCCATCGACGATGTCATCGCCGACCTCCTTCCGCTGGTCACCAAGGATCTGTCGTTCCAGAAGAACTCCGACCGGATCGCGGCGGCTGTCGTTCCCAACCCCGCACCCGCTCCTGCGTCGACTCCGCTTGCAACGACGCCATCCGTCGCCGGGTCGGGTTCCGGCCACGCGTGGGTCTGGTGGACCGCCGGAGGGGTCGTGGTCGCCGGAGGTGCGATCGCCGCCATCCTTTTGGACGCCAAGTCCAGCCCTTCTTCGGGCCCCGCCGCAACGACCACGGTCTCCCTCGACGCAAGGTGGAAGTGAACATGAAAACCATGCACCGGATCTCCGTGTCGATGCTCCTTGGATTTTCGGTCCTTCTCCTGTCCTGCCAGGACCAAAATGCCGTGGATGCCGGTTCGGCTTCCGCACCCGTCAGCCTGTCGCCACGCCTCCTGACGGCACCGACGGATACCGCGACCTTCGGCCGCACGGTTCTGGTCCGAGCCCGCGCCACCGCCGGCGCGGTCATGGATTCCGCGTGGGTTCCCTTCGATTCCGGGCACTACGTGTTCGGGAGCCTCCCACCCAACACCGCTTATACGCTTTCGTTCCAAGGGTTCTTGGCGGATTCCGCCACGCTGCTTTGGACGGCGACGCACACCGGGAACACGGGGACGGCTTCCACGACCGTGGATCTACCTGTCGTGATCGCCGCAACCCCCTTGTTCAGCACCGCGGGGGGCAGCTTCACCACTCCCCAGACCATCACCATCGCGGCGAACGGTGCGGATTCCATCGAGATCTCCCGGGATGGAAGGAACTGGACGGCCTACACCCCACCACTGATCGATTCGACCTCGGGGAAGCTCTACGCCCGGTCCTTCAAGGGGGGGCTGGCGGTCGACACGACCACGATCACCCTCAGCATCGATTTGCCAGCGCACGACTCGACGCTCAAGGCCCTTTCCGTATCCGGACAAACCCTGACGCCGAGCTTCGCCTCCGGCGTCCTGTCCTACACCACGGATTCGATGGTCACGAGCGCGACATCTGCGGTGATCCTGGACACGGCCAACGCCTCGGGCGCGACGGTCACCTGCAACTCGGGCAGCTGCGGATCGGTTTCGCTGTCCGGAGCCAACACGGCGGTCTCGGTGAAGGTGGCCAACGGCTCGTCTTCGTTGACGTACACCGTGGACATCCTGCGCAAGCAGACGGTGGGGGCGGTGGCGCACGACACCACGCTGAAAAACCTATCCGTGTCCGGACAAACCCTGACGCCGAGCTTCACTCCTGGCGTTCTTTCCTACACCACGGATTCGATGTCGTCGGGCGCGACGTCGGCGGTGATCCTGGACACGGCCAACGCCTCGGGGGCCACTGTCACCTGCAACTCCGGCAGCTGCGGATCCGTTTCACTGGCTGGAGCCAGCACGGTGGTCTCGGTGAACGTGGTCAACGGTTCATCCTCGCTGACATACGCGGTGGACATCTTGCGCAAGCAGGCGGCGGCGACGGTTGCGCACGACACCACGCTGAAGGCCCTATCCGTTGTCGGACAGACGCTGACGCCGAGCTTCGCACCGAGCGGTTTGTCGTACACCACGGATTCGATGGTCACGAGCGCGACATCTGCGGTGATCCTGGACACGGCCAACGTCTCGGGCGCGACGGTCACCTGCAACGGGAGCGCCTGCGGATCCGTTTCGCTGTCCGGAGCCAACACGGCAGTCTCGGTGAAGGTGGTCAACGGTTCATCCTCGCTGACGTACACGGTGGACATCTTGCGCAAGCAGACGGT
>DATNIW010000059.1:0-34633 GCA_035604215.1 Fibrobacteria bacterium | reverse complement strand
TCAGTCCCGGCCGGTGTCCGCGCGAGGAGATGGCGAAATTCACTCGCGGGTCGTCCAGCATCCACTTGGCGTAGTCCTCCTTGCGCTTGCTGGGCTCCTGGCCGAAGAGCCCGGTGTAGAACTCGATGTTCGCTTGGAGGTCGTTCACCGAGATGTGCGCGTGGAACCGTTTCATGTCGTCGCTCCTTTGTCCGTGGGATGATCGCATCGCACCGATGCACCTCCATAGACGGTCAAGCTCCGAAAAGGTCGCAGGATTTCGCTAGCCCCACAAGCACACGGAGGTAGGCTTGAAGGAAGCCACCTGACTGAATTTTCCTTGACTTTGTATATGGAATGTCATAGTTTCACTTTGTGTTCCAATGGAATTCCGAGAAGAACCAGGTGCTTCAGAAGACGAGGGGCATCACCTTCGACGAGATCGTCCAGGCCATCGCCGACGGGTACGTGGTTGGAGATGGCCCCCACTCGAATCAGGCGAAATATCCACACCAACGAGTACTTGCCGTCGCAATCCACGAATACGTCTACCTGGTCCCCTACGTGGTCGCGGGAAACGACATCTTCATGAAAACAATCATTCCAAGTCGCAAGGCGACAAAAAAGTTCCGGGGAGACCTTGGATGAAGACCAAGAATCCAGACGCCAACGACCTCGACGACGAAGAGAAGGAAATCCTGGCCGCCTACCGCAACGGCAGCCTCGAACTCGGGAAGCCCTCGGCGAACCTTGCGCTCGTCGCCAAGGAAACCTTGAAGAAGAGCAGGAACATCAACATCCGACTGACGGAAAACGATCTGGTCTCCATCAAGATGCTGGCCGCCCGGGAAGGTCTCCCCTACCAGACCCTCATCGGAAGCCTGATCCACAAGTACGCGGCGGGAAGCTTGAAGGACGTGGCCTGATCGGGATCAGGCCCAGCGGTCGGGCTGGACGGGGTTCAGTTCGGGAAGCGGGATGCCGTATTTCCACCAGTGGAGACGGCGGGAGTAGGCAAGCTCCTTGTAGCGGCCTGACCTTCACCTGTCTCAAGCACGCGCTCTGCTTGACCCACCCGAACACTTCTTCGATCCGTTTTCGGACCTCCTCCAGGTTGCGCCATATCCCCTGACCAGACGGTATCAACCCACCCGCCGCCACGGCGCATCGCCGTGCAGCCGGGCGCGCAAATCTTGACGAACCGTCACGCCCACCACGTCCGCCGCTAAATCTCGTTGGGGTGTGGGGGGCGGCAGCCCTCCACGAAGGCGCGGGATTCCCAAGGGCCGCGCCCGGCCTTTGGGCCGCCGGAGGCGAGGCCAGGCGCAAAAAACGACCCGCGCTCCGAAACAGGTTGTACATCCGTGCAGTATAGCGTAGCTTATGTGACATGGAGCCTTCCCCGCCCTTCTCCCACGACCAAGCCGTCAAGAACCTCATCAAGGCCTACCCCGAAGAGGCCCTGGAATTCTTGGCTGAGGATGTGATCGCCACTCGCGGCCAGCCCATCCACGTCGAATTCTTGGACACCTCCGTTGCCAAGGACGACACCAAGGAACCCGGACCCGGCATGGCCATGGATCTTGCCATCCGCTATGTCTTCGCCGACGGCAAAGGAGTTCTGTTCGTGCTCGTGGAGCACTGGTCCTCTGCTGGCAAGCTGGATTTGCTGCGCACCGCCCGGTACTATCTGGACCTCTGCCGAAGATTCCCCGCGGATGAAATCCTACCCATCGCCCTGGTGGACGACGACACCTCCACGGACCCGACCAACGCCATCCAGCGTGGTGCGATGGGAGATGTCTTCCTGTCCTTCCGGACCCGCATCGTACAGGTGCCAGCGCTTGATCTCGCATGGTACCGGGAGACCCGCAACCGTGTGGCGCTCTCGTTTCTGCCCAACATGCGCGGCGATCTCGACCCGGTGGAACGCGTCGTCCTGGTGGCCTTAGCCTTTCACCAACAGCAAGACACGGAAGGCCTTCGTCGGTTTTTCGCCTTCTGGGTCGTCGAGGGCAGATTGGAACTGGTACAGCAACGTGATTTGGAGCGTAGATTGAAGGAGATGGACATGCCGGAAATCATCACATGGTGGCTGGAAGAAGGAGAAGCCAAGGGCGTATCCAAGGGAATCGAGGTCGGTCGACAAGAAGGCATCCGGACCTCCAATCTCGAGAACACCCGCAAGATGCGCGAGCACGGCATCCCCTGGGAGATCGTCACCGACGTCACAGGAATCAAGCCCGAAGATCTGGCATAGCAGAAAAAGAATCCGGACCTCCACTCCCCTGACAAGCTGGCATCACAACCCCCGCCGCCACGGCGCATCGCCGTGCAGGCGGGAGCGCAAATCTTGACGCACCGTCACGCCCACCCCGTCCGCCGCTCCATCTCGTTGGGGTGTGGGGGGCGGTAGCCCTCCACGAAGGCGCGGGATTCCCAAGGGCCGCGCCCGGTCCTTGGGCCGCCGGAGGCACGGCGGGGTCCAGGGGAGAAGGCCTTCAGGGTTCCCATCGGGCCTCCACCCGATGGGAGGGTGTGCGAAGCCCCTGGCGCCGGTACAGGGCTGCGGAAGCCCTGTACCGGCGCCTGCCAAGGCGCAAAGAATCGATGCCGCACCGCAGGCGCAAAAACAAGAAACGGCGCAGCCCAAGCCGCTTTCACTTCAGCGCAATATGGGAAACCACCTTCCCCGCAACTTCGATCTTGCAATCATCGAATTTCGGCTTGGACCACTTGGGTCGGAAGTTGTTGCTGAGCCCGTAGGGCTCCGAAGGAATGTGGAAGAGACCGTGGTCCAACACGCCATTGCCGTTCTTGTCCTGGTAGGCCGCCACGGCGTACTCGCCCTCGGGGAGATCGAACGCCACCTCCAGTCGCGGAGCGTCCGCAGGCACGACCCTGGAGACCAGTGGCTTCTTGAAGAACGTCGCCTGGTCATCGAAGATCTGGACAACCACGTTGCCGCCTCCGGGCAGGACCCCGGTCAACTCGACCTCCAGCTTGGCCGGAGCCGACGCACCCCCCGCCCAAAGCGAAGCCAGCAGAACCAACAGATGCATCCCAACCCCGATTGGACGATGGTCAACCCGTGTATCCGTCGGAATCTACACCAGTACAGGCCCTGCGGAAGCCCTGTAAATCCATGCGCGTGCAAACCTGCAAGCTCTACTTGCGCCAAACGGAGGAGTCGGAGGCGGATTCCGTCGCCAGGTCGACAAGAAGGCATCCGCCGCCGCCCCACTCCCCTGACCAGACGGTATCAACCCACCCGCCGCCACGGCGCATCGCCGTGCAGGCGGGAGCGCAAATCTTGACGCACCGCCAACCTCCCCGCGTGAGCCGTTCAATCTCGTTGGGGTGTGGGGGGCGGTAGCCCTCCACGAAGGCGCGGGATTCCAAAGGGCCGCGCCCGGTCCTTGGGCCGCCGGAGGCCAAGCTATCTTTCCCCTCCCTATGGGCATCCAATGCGGCATCGTGGGGCTTCCCAACGTGGGCAAGTCCACCATCTTCAACGCCATCACCAACGCCGGGGCGCAGGCGGCCAACTACCCCTTCTGCACCGTGGATCCCAACGTGGGGACGGTGACCGTGCCCGACCACCGGGTGGACCGGCTGGTGGAGGTGGTGAAACCGCGCAACACCGTGCGGGCGGTCATGCAGTTCGTGGACATCGCGGGACTGGTGCGCGGGGCCTCCAAGGGCGAAGGGTTGGGGAACCAGTTCCTGTCGCACATCCGCGAGGTGGACGCCGTCATGCACGTGGTGCGGTGCTTCGAGGACGGCGACGTGACCCACGTGGAAGGATCGGTCGACCCTTTGCGCGACATCGGGATCATCGACACCGAGCTGGCGCTCAAGGACATGGAGACCGTGGAGAAGAGGCTCTCCAAGGACGAGCGCGCCGCCAAGAGCCAGGACAAGAAGGCCAAGGTTGCCGTGGAGGTCTGGCACAAGCTCCTGGCCGCCCTGAACGAGGCCAAGGCCGCCCGATCCGTGGCGTTGACCGAAGACGAAGCCGAAATCGCGAACGAACTCCAGCTCCTCACCTCCAAGCCGGTGCTGTACTGCTGCAACGTGCTGGAATCGGAAATCCACACCGGCAACGCCCAGGTGGAGGCGGTGCGCACGCACGCCGCCGCGGAAGGCGCGCAGGTGGTGATGATTTCGGGCAAGATCGAGGCCGAGCTCAGCCAGTTGGAACCCGACGAAAAATCCGCCTTCCTGCAGGAACTGGGACTGAAGGAATCGGGCCTGGACACGGTCATCCGCGCCGCCTACTCCCTCCTGGGGTTGCAGACCTACCTCACCGCGGGCGTGCAGGAAGTGCGCGCCTGGACCTTCCGCAAGGGCTGGAAGGCTCCAGCTTGCGCCGGGGTGATCCACACCGACTTCGAGAAGGGGTTCATCCGGGCCGAGACCATCGCCTGGAAGGACTTCGAGGCCCTGGGCTCGCAGCACGCCTGCAAGGAAAAGGGCCTGCAACGCTCCGAGGGCAAGGAATACGTGGTCCAGGACGGCGACATCCTGAACTTCCTGTTCAACGTCTAAGGAGTCCGCGCGGCTATTCGGCCCGAGTTCGGCAATGGTCGCCCATTGACCAGCGGCTCGAAAATGCGTACGTTATCCCGTACGACGGAGGGCACATGACCACGATGACCGCCACCGAGGCCCGCAAGGACTTGTACAAGCTGGTGGAGAATGTATCCACCAGCCACGTTCCGGTGCAGATCTCCGGGAAGAACTACAGCGCCGTCCTGATCTCCGAAGAGGATTGGAACTCCATCCAGGAGACGCTCCATCTGGTTTCGATTCCCGGAATGAGGGAGTCCATCCGGAGCGGGTTGAAAGCCAAGATCGAGGACTGCTCTCCCGGACTCAAGTGGTGAGTTCCTGGGCCCTTGTCTACTACAGGCAAGCGCAGAAGGACGCCAAGAAGATCGCCGCCGCCGGACTGAAGGCCAAGGTCCGGTTCCTGCTGGACATCGTGGCCCAAAACCCGTTCGCGAATCCACCTCCCTACGAGACGCTGGTCGGAGATCTGGCAGGTGCGTACTCCCGCAGGATCAACATCCAGCACAGGCTCGTGTACCAGGTGCTGGAGAAGGAACGCACCGTGAAGATCATCCGCATGTGGACGCACTACGAGTGATCGCATCCCCTCACAGGTGGTGCGCGGGGCGGCAGCAGGAGGCTCCGCCCTGGCCGGGGATCACGTCGGCGACGTCCGCGCGAGGGAGGCTCTTCCAGGCCGCGAAGGCCACCACCAAGGTCAGGAAGACGGCTCCGGCCGGACGCGACCAGCGACCCAGTCGGCGTTGGATCCAGGCCAGGATCTCGCCGCTGGCCAACAGCCACGGGATGTTGGTGGACCAGAACACGGCCATGACGAGCCACGCCTGCCACAGCGAGGTTCGCGAGGAGGCGACGAAGAGGAACCCGTAGAGCCAGATGCACGGCAGCAGCGTGCTGGTGGCCCCCAACACCCACGCACCCGCAGGACCAGTGAACCCGATGGCGCGCTGACGTCTGCCCACCCAACTCCCGATGCGCACGGAGACCCGCGAGAGCCACTTCCAGTGTTCCATCCATCCCGAGGCCAGGAGACCCGCCCAGGCGGCGAGCAGGAACACGAAGACCACGACGCCCGCGCGGGGCACGCCGAACCAGTGGAAGGCGGAACGGAACCCCAGTCCCACGGTATGGAGGATGGCGGCCAGCACCAGGTAGGTGGTCAGGCGTCCCAGGTGGTAGGCGACCGTGCGCGACAGATCCCGTCCCCGGCTCGCCAGGCCCGCGAAGGGACCGCACATGCCCGCGCAGTGCCAGGATCCCGCGAGACCGGCCACGGCCACGGCGCCCAGGAGGGCCGGGCCGTCCAATCGGGAAAATCCGTCAAGACTTGTCATCTGGCTTCCCGGGCGGGTCGTCCCAGAGCGCGCGTTCGGCGGGGGTCTCCAGGTCGTCGAGCTGGCCGGATCGGATGCTCCAGACCAGGAGCGCCAGGAAGATCAGGAAGAGGAACACGCCCCCGGCGATCAGGATGGCGAAGACGCTCACGGCAGGCTCCGGAACGGATGGCGCGTCAGGGCGAAGGCCACCACGGCGATGGACGACATGGGCATGAGAACGGCGCAAACCACGGGACCAAGATACCCGAGAATGACCAGGGCGACACCCAGGACATTCCAGACCACCGCCCAGGTCAAGGCCAGGACGATCTGTCCGCGCACCGCCTTGGACGCCTCCAGGAGATCCACCAGGAGTCCCAGGTCGTCGCGAGCCAGGTAGACGTCGCAGCTGGCCAGGGCCGCCGCGGCACCCCCCTGCACGCCCACGCCCACCTGCGCGGCGCGCAGGGCACCGGCGTCGTTGATGCCATCGCCCACGAACAGCACCTTCCGGGCCCTGGACAGCGCTTCCACGAAGCGCAGCTTCTCCTCCGGGTCCCGCCTCGACAGCGCTCGTTCCGGCGGGATTCCGCAAGCCTTGGCCACCGATGCCACGGGGCCGGCCCGGTCTCCGGACAGGATCCAGCCTTCCCGTCCGCGCAGGATCGCGGCCACGGCGGCGGGGGCCTCCTCGCGCAACCCCGATCCCAGCCGGAACGAGGCGACTTCCACCGCGTCCCGCGAAAGGACGATTTCGCTCCAGGTCCCCTCTTCCGATGCCTCGGTGCCCAAGGCCCAGTCGCGTCTCCCCAACCGGACCGTCTTGCCGCCTGAATCCGTTGTCTCCAGACCGCAGCCCGGTGTTTCGCGCGCGTCGGGGTCGGGTCCGAACACCGGGAACGCCCCCCGCAAAGGGCGCAGCGCCAGATGGGCGGAGGCCAACGCCAGCGCGCCCACCCGCCCGCACCAGAGGTCCCGGTCCCGGGGCTCCGTCCAGATCTCTTCCAACAGGCGGGGGATGGCCCGGGTCAGGGTTCCGGTCTTGTCGAAGACCACGGTGTCGATCTGGGCGATCCGCTCGAAGGCGTCCACCCCCTTGAGCAGGATGCGTCGCTTCGCCGCCTGCCGGTGCGCGATGCCCAGCACCGCGGGGACCGCGAGGCCCACCGCGCAGGGACAGGCCACCAGGAGAACGGCGACGATCCTGCGACCGTCCACGTGTCCCAGGACCGCCCCCCAGGCGAGGAGCACGGCCACCACGGCGAACACCCCCAGCACGATCGCCTGCTCGATCCGCTCGGACAATTTCTGGAGACCGCCCTTGGAGGCGGACGAGACCATGGACAGGATCCGTCCCATCCGGGTGTCGCGGCCCGTCGATTCGATCTCCACCACCAGCGGTCCGTCCAGGTTCACGGCGCCGGCCCAGACCTTGTCGCCGGCGGCCAGGGGCACGGGCTCCTCCTCGCCGGTCAGCCACGCGGCGTTCATGGAGCCGCGGCCATCGCGCACGAACCCGTCGCCGGAGAACACCTCGCCCGCCGCGAAGTCCACGACGTCTCCGGGCCGCGCTCCCCCGCCCTCCCCGGCGAGCTCGCGGGCCAGGAACTCGCCACCCGAGCGGACGCGGTCCTCGGCCAGGCGCGTCACAAGGCGGCCCGCCAGGAGGAACGCGGTCAGCATGGAGACGGCGTCGAAGTAGGTCTCGTTCACGCCGCGCCAGGCGTTCCACACCCCCGTGAAGTACCCCACGAGGATGGAGGCGGCCACCAGGAGGTCCAGGGTGGCGCGGCGGGCGCGGATGGACTGGAGCGCGCCGCGGTAGAAGGGGATGGCGCACCACAGCACGACGGGAGCCGTCACCACCGCGAGCGCGAGACCCAGCTCGCGGACGATTCCGCGGCTGATGCCCTCCAGCAGACCCGCGTACAGACCGATGGCCACGTGCATGGAGGCCGCGGCGCAGGCCAACGCGACGCCGGTGCGCAGCACCCAGAGGCGGACCTCGGCGCGGCGCGAGCGCGCGATCTCCGGATCGTCGCCGGGCCGGACCCGGAAGCCCATGCGCCGGAAGGCGCCCGCGACATCCTCCAGCCGCGTCCCGCGCCGGAACATCACGTCCACCGTGGAACGGCCCATGTCCAGGTCCGCGCGCAGGATGCGCGGATCCGCCAACGGCACGCGCTCCACCAGCCAGGCGCAGGCCGAGCAGGTCACCCCTTCCAGCAGGAATTCGATCGCGTCGGCGTCGGGGCCGGCCGTGCGCACGAAGCGTCGGACCGCGGCCTCGGTGGCGAAGGGGTCGCGTTCGGGGATCGCGAACGCGGCGACCCCGGCTCCCACGCGGCGGGTGTAGTACTCCTCCAGGCCCATCCCCAGGATCGCCGCCCGCGCCGCCTCGCATCCGGGGCAGCAGTAGGGCCCGTGCGGAGAGGGCAACCCGCAGTGCAGGCAGGTGCCGTCCGTTGCCGTGGATTCCGTCAGTTCGGCTTCCCGGCCCACTCGTCGCGGAACTGCATCACCTTGGGCCCGTGGTGGGTGGCGATGACCACGACGGCGGTCTGGACCACCACCACCGCCAACAGCGCCAGGATCACGATCCATTTCCAGTTCATTTCAGCCCTCCGGCCCGAAGGCCTGGAACGACACGTGGGCGGGTCGATGGTGCCCCTGCACCGCCTCGACGCGCAGCTTGACGGGACTCGATCCGTCCTGGAACGAAGCCTGCGGAATCCGCACGAACATCCCGATTTCCGTGGACTGCGATCCGGCCGCCGTCGTCTGGTCCATCACGGGGACGTAGATGTCGACGCCGGGGGTCTCGGACACGATGCGGAAGGTGAGGCTGTCGCGGGTCTTGTTGTCCACGCGCAGGTTCAGGTAGTTCTGGACCACTCCACCCGACACCGTGAAGTTCGCCATTCCCTGGCGCATCAAGGTGACGTCGTAGTCGGTGCGCAGGGCCACCCGCACCACGGACACCATCACCAGCAGGAACGCGAACGCCATGTAGAGGATGGGGCGCCAGTGCACGGTGGGCTTCTCGCCGGAGAGCTCGGCTTCCGTGGTGTAGCGGATGAGCCCCTTCTCCTTGCCCACCTTCAGCATCATGTCGTCGCAGGCGTCGATGCAGGCGGTGCACCCGATGCATTCCAACTGCAGTCCGTCGCGGATGTCGATGCCCGTGGGGCACACCTGGACGCACCGCGTGCAGGCCACGCAGTCGCCCGCGCCCTGCGTACCCAGCCTTCCGCGGGGTTCGCCGCGCTTCTGGTCGTAGCCCACGATCAGGGTCTTGGGGTCCAGGAGCACTCCCTGGAGACGTCCATAGGGGCAGACGATCAGGCAGGTCTGTTCGCGGAACCACCCGAAGTCGAAGAGGAACGCCGCCCCCACGCCCGCGATGGCGAGCATCATCGCCGAATGCGCGAGGGGATGGGCCAACGCCTCCAGCAGGGAACGGCCCGACACCACCCAGCCCACGCAGTTGGCGGCCATCAGCAGCGACACCACGGTGAACGCGGCCCATTTCGCCGTCTTGCGCAGGATCTTTTCGGCCGTGATCGCTCCCTCGTCCAGTTGGCGCCGCAGGTTCGCGCGGCCTTCGATGAGCTGCTCGATGGGCCGGAAGATCATCTCCAGCCAGGTGCTGTGCGGACAGAACCAGCCGCAGAAGACCCTGCCCCCCCAGGCGGTGAGGGCGTAGACGCCGATGATCACCCCCAGGACCGCGGTGATGAACATGCCCAGCTCGTGGGCCCAGAAGACGGTCCCGAACAGGACCAGTTTCCGCGAGAAGACATCCACCTGCATCAGCGGCAGGCCGTGCAGCGTGATCCACGGACAGGCCGCGAAGAACACCAGGAGACCGATGGCCAAGGCCTGCCGGCGACGCCGCCACAGCCCGTCCATGATCTCGGCATACACCCAGTTCCTGTTTCCCTGGCCGTCGATGGTCCGGAGGGAATCCCGGAAAGTGCCGTTGGGCTTTGTCATCTCTTCTCCTTGCGGGACCGAAACGGTCCCTGCCGGCCTCAGAGCGTGTCCAGGACCCCTTGGGGAGCCTTGGGATTCGCAGGATGGGTGCCGTGCAGACTCTTGACGAAGATGGCCAGGGTCTTGATCTGGTCGTCGTCGAACTGGTTGCCCCAGGTCGGCATTCCCTTGGGGGGCACGCCGTTCTGGATGGTCATCGCCACCGAATCGATGCGGCCACCATGCAGCCAGTAGTCGTCGGTGAGGTTGGGTCCGATGTTTCCCGCCCCGCCCGCCGCGTGGCAGGCGACGCAATTGGACTCGAAGAGCTTGCGGCCGGCGGCGAGCCGGTCCTTGTCCTGCCGCAGCGCCGTCATCTCGGCGAACACGAAGGGCGGGCGCAGTGCCCGGATGCTGTCCTGCTTGTAGCGCATCTCGTGGATCTCCGCCTGGAACCTGTCCTGGGGCGAAGGGATGTGCACGAGGAAGTCCGTGTGCATCAGCACCATGTATCCGATCGCGAACACGATGCTCGTGTAGGCGATGGACTTCCACCAGTTGGGGAGCGGATTGTCGTCCTCGGAGATGCCGTCGAAATGCTTGTCCTGGATCGGGAGGGACTCGTCATGGCTCATCTTTGGGGGCCTCGTCGATGGGTGGCTGGGCTTCGGGAGCCTCGTCGAAGGGGATCATGGATTCCTTGTCGTAGATCTTGCGACCTCTCCGCCGGTACACCCAGACGAGCAGTCCGACGAAGAACCCGAAGAAGAGGATCAGGCCGATCTTGGGGAAGATCATGAGGTCCGTCGCCTCGCCCGTCATTGGGGCGCTTCCTTCTTGATGTCGGTGCCCAGCCTCTGCAGGTAGGCGATCAGCGCCACGATCTCCTTGTCCTTGACGGTTTCCGGCACGTTCCCCTGGTCCTTGAGGACGGCGGCGACCTCGGCGGCCTGGCGGTCGCGCCGGACGTCGGCGGAGTCCACGTCGTCCTTGGAGTACGGCACTCCCAGCGTCCGCATGGCTTCGATCTTGGCCTTGGTGAGGCTGGTGTCCAGCTTGTCGGTCAGGAGCCACTTGAAGACCGGCATGATGGACTTGGAGGAGATGTCGCGCGGATTGCGCATGTGGCGGTAGTGCCAGAGGTCCGGATACTTGCCGCCCACGCGGGCCAGGTCGGGTCCGGTGCGCTTGGAGCCCCACTGGAAGGGATGGTCGTAGACCGATTCGCCGGGACGGCTGGGCGGTCCGTAGCGGAGGTATTCGTCCTTGAACGGGCGCACCATCTGCGAGTGGCAGAGGTAGCAGCCCTCGCGGATGTAGATGTCGCGGCCTTCCAGCTCCAACGGGGTGTAGGGCTTGACGGAGGCGATGAGGGGCACGTTGTCGCGGATGTAGAACGTGGGCACCAGCTCCACCAGCGAACCCACCGAGATGGTCAGGAGCGCCAGCACCGTGAGCACCATGGGCTTGGACTCCAGGATGTGGTGGAGCTTGTTCACCACTCCGGTCATGTCCTTCTGGCGGGTGGCCTCTTCCAGGTCGTCGGTCAGTCGGGAGGGGACGAACCGCACGGGCACCAGCACCGTCTCGTCCACCGGCGTCGGGGCCGACTTCATGGTCTTCCAGAAATTGACCACGGCCAGGCACACGCCGGAGAAGTAGAGGAGGCCGCCGAACAGGCGCATGTAGTAGTAGGGTTCGATGGCCGCCACGGTCTGCACGAAGTCGGGGTAGAGCAGCTTGCCTTCCGGGGTCACCGCCTGGAGCATGAGCGCCTGGGTGATGCCCGCGATCCACATGGAAACGATGTAGACCACGATGCCCACGGTCCCGAGCCAGAAGTGGGTGGTGGCCATCTTGTCGGAGTAGAGCTTCACGCCGTAGAGCTTGGGGGCCAGCCAGTAGAGGGCGCCGAAGGTCATGAAACCCACCCAACCCAGGGTGCCGGAGTGGACGTGTCCGATGGTCCAGTCGGTGTAGTGCGAGATCGCGTTCACCGACTTGATGGCCATGAGCGGCCCCTCGAAGGTCGCCATGCCGTAGAAGGTGACGGCCGTCACCAGGAACTTCAGGACGTGGTCCTTGCGCACCTTGTCCCAGGCCCCGCGCAGCGTCAGTAGACCGTTGATCATGCCGCCCCAGGAGGGCATCCAGAGCATGATGGAGAACACCATCCCCAGGGATTGCGCCCAACCCGGGAGGGCCGTGTAGTGCAGGTGGTGCGGTCCCGCCCAGATGTACACGAAGATCAGCGACCAGAAGTGGACGATCGAGAGCCGGTAGGAGTAGATGGGCCTGTTCGCGGCCTTGGGGATGAAGTAGTACATCATGCCCAGGAACGGGGTGGTGAGGATGAAGGCCACGGCGTTGTGGCCGTACCACCACTGCACCAGGGCGTCCTGCGTGCCCGAGAACATGGAGTAGCTCTTGAGGAACGAGACCGGGATGAAGAACGACTCCACGATGTGCAGGGCCGCCACCGTGATGATGGACGCGGAGTAGAACCAGATGGACACGTAGATGTGCTTCTCGCGGCGGCGGAGAAGCGTCCCGAAGTAGTTGACCGCGAACACCACCCAGATCACGGTGATGGCGAGCTTGATGGGCCATTCCAGTTCGCCGTATTCCTTGCCGAAGGTCAGGCCCTGCGGGAAGGTGAGGGCGGCGCAGACGATGATGGCCTGCCATCCCCAGAAATGGATCTGGGAGAGGACGTCCGAGTAGAGTCTCGCCTTCACCAGCCGCTGGGTGCTGTAGTAGGCGGCCGTGAAGAAGGCGTTGCAGGCGAACCCGAAGATCACCCCGTTGGTGTGCAGCGGACGGATGCGCCCGAAGGTGATGTAGGGGATCCCCATGTTGACCCGCCAGTTGGCGAGTTCGGAGGCGATCAGGATCCCGACGAGCATGCCGACGAAACCCCAGACGACCGTGGCCCAGAAGAACTGCCGGACGACCTTGTCGTTGTACGTCAGTCGCTCTAGACCGGTGTTCTGTTCTGGCTGGGACACTGAGCTCTCCTTGAACGTTCGGGAATTGGAGCCCAGTATCCGACATTCCGTTTCGGGTGTCCAGGACTCCGGCTTTTCCCGGATCGCCCACCAACCTACCTACGTTGGATCGTCCATGTCAATGAGTATGAATCTCAGGATTCACACCAACCGAGCCTTGATTCCCTCCGCCCAGCTCTGCGCCAACGGCCGCTGCCCGTAGACGGAACCGTCCACGCGAAGCGATGGAAGGGCGAGCGTGGCTCCTCGGGTCACCAGTTCGTTCTCCAGCACGTCCACGGCCCTGCAGAAATGGGGATAGCTGTGCGACCCCGGGCCGAACACCGCCGCCAGGATCCCGTCCAGGCGAAGATCGCCCAGCGCTTCGCGGAACCTCACGAAATCCCGCTGCAGGCAACCGTTCTCCCAGGTCGAACATCCCAGCACCAGGACAGGAAAGCGGGCGATCTCCTCGACCTTGGTGCGCAGGACGTTCTTGGCTTCCACCTCCACCCCCGCGAGCCCCAAACCCTTCTTGACGGCACCGGCCAAGATGCGGGTCGTTCCCGTCGTGCTTCCGAACACCAGCAGGCCGCGTATGGATTCCATCACTTGAATCTGCTGAACTCGGGGTCCCCGGGCAAGTCCGCGCGTGTTTCGATCCCGGATCCGGCAGTCCGCATATCCAGGAATGGACGGATTCCGTCCGGTCCTAGGCGAGCTCCCGGGGGAGGGGGAAATGCACGTTTTCCTCGACTCCCGTCCAGGTCTGCACCCGGGAGCCGGGGTGGAGGGACTGGATCCGCTCCACCAGCCCCTGGACCAGGGATTCCGGGGCCGAGGCTCCCGACGTGATCCCGATGGTCTCGGCGTCGGCGAACCAGGCGGGATCCGCTTCCTCGGCGGAATCCAGCAGGAAGCTCGGGATCCCGAGCTTTTCTCCCAGTTCCCGCAACCGGTTGGTGTTCGAACTCGTGCGCGATCCGATCACCAGCAGGACGTCCACCTCCGGGGCCATCTGCCGGACCGCCGCCTGCCGGTTCGTGGTGGCGTAGCAGAGGTCTCCGCGGACGGGTCCCTGGATGCCGGGAAAGCGACGGACGAGTTCCTCGATGATCCCGCGCGTCTCGTCCACCGAGAGGGTGGTCTGGGTGGTGTAGGCGAGCATCTCCTCGTCGCCCGCCTGTAGGTTCGCGACATCCTCGATGGAACCCACGAGCAGCACCTCGCCGTCGGGGAGCTGCCCCATGGTGCCCACGACCTCGGGGTGGCCGCGGTGCCCGATCAGCACCACGCGGTTTCCCCGTCCGGCGTGGCGCTTGACGGACGTGTGCACCTTCTTGACCAGCGGGCAGGAGGCGTCGATGATGGTCAGATTCCGTCCCATGGCGTCCTGGAAGACGGACTCCGACACGCCGTGCGCCGAGAAGATGACCGGAGCCCCGCTGGGCACCTCGTCCAATTCCTCCACGAACACGGCACCCTTGTCGCGGAGCTCCTGCACCACGTGGCGGTTGTGGACGATCTCGTGGCGCACGTACACGGGCCTGCCGAACTTCGCCAGCGCCCGTTCCACGATCTCGATGGCCCGATCCACCCCGGCGCAGAAACCGCGCGGAGCCGCCAGTAGGATGTTCTTGGTCATTGCGGACGTCAAGGTATGAATTCCCGCCCGGCAGGAGAGGGGGCGCCGGGCCGCGGACTAGGTCGAAGCCAGGTTCCGCACGCCCGATCCGTCCGTCCCCGGCTCGCCGATCGAGGCCAAGCCCCTGCGCAACCACCGGAGCGAACGGAAGACGCTGCGGCAAGGATCGGGGACCGGCCAGTTCTCGTGCTGGTGCCCGACCCCCAGGAGACTCTGCAGCCGTCCGTCCAGGCGCCAGTCGTCGAAGGCGAACCCGGTGGCGTCGGAACCGCGGAGGATGGGGTGCCAAACCATCTCCACCAGTTCGCGGTGGCGACCGTGGAACGCCTCCAGGTGGTGGTCTCCCCAGCCCATGGCACGGCACAACGCGGCGAGGTCGGAAGATCCTTCCGGGCAGACCACGTCCCACTCGCGCAAGGCGTGCGGGCACCAATCCGGGAATTCCACCGCTCCGGCGAAATCGGACATGGACAGGAGCCACCCATCCTCGCGAGGCACGACCCGCACCTCCTGGACTCCGGAAAGGGCGATCCAGACGGCTCTTTCGTACCAGGAACGGGACACGAGGGTCCAAAGGCGCTGGGTCAATTCCCGGTCCTGCGGCAACGGCGGCGCGTTGGCGATCAACGCGGCGAAGGCGATGTAGTCGGGGGTCGGTTCCGCCTTGGGGTCGCGCAGACGCCGGGTTTCCCGCAGATACGCGAGGTAGGAGGAAAACGTGAAGCCGTCCGTGGCTTCCATCACCAGACCTTGGAACCCGCCATCGGCGACGAGGTCCGCGGCGGGAATCCAGATCCCCTCCTGGCGACCGCGGAAGAGGTCTCCGAGCACCCGTCCGATCCGACGCTCGCGCGGGAGGTCGCACTCCAACGGGAAGGTGGGCCTGAGTTCGGAGAGCAATCCTTCCCAGGCGCGGCGGAGCACCTGGTCGTGCACCACCAGGGAATCGGCCACTCCGGGTTCCATGTCGAGTTCCGCAGCGACCTCGGCCCCCGGGAGGAGGAGCTTCAGGACGCGATCGCTCCCGGACTGCCGCTGCACCCGGTAGGTCTGGAAGAGGCCGTCGCTGGAGACCGAAGCGGGAACCAGGCGGGCCGACTCGCAGCCGGGGGCCTGGTAGACCATCCGTTGGAGTGCGTCCAAGGCCTCGGGCGCGAGTCCCAGGCTCTGGCCGGTGGCCCAGATCCTGTCCAGACCCGGTTGGGCCGGATGTCCCAGATGGACCAGCGGTTTCTCCACCAGCGCCCTGGCCATGCGCGGTGCCGCGCCCTTGAGACGGGTGGAGATCCGCTCCAGCTCGCGGCACAGCTCCCCGAACTCCTGGCGGTTTTCGCGGGAAGCCTCCTTCCAGGTCTTCACGAGGACCTTGGCCCATCGCCTCCACAGACGACGGCGTCCCTTGCCCTTGGGAAGCTGGAGGAACGGCCAACGCGGCCCCAGCGGGCCCAGGACCAGCCAGAAGAGCTTGGCGAGCCGTGTCTTGCCCTCGCCCCAAGGTTCCACCGGCCGGAGGATGGGCCAGCCTTTCTGACGCGCCAGGATCTCCAGCTCCTCGTCGGGGCGCACGGCGAAGGCGAATTCCACCGCCTCCAGGAGCGGGGCGTCGGAGATGTGGTCGCTGTAGGCGAAGCTGCCCGCCATGGGAAAGGTGCAGCCGCGTTCGGCCAGGGCGTTCAACTTGCCTTCGCCCTTGACGTTGTGTCCGGAGACGCGGGGAAGGTTCCAGAGGTTGCGCCCGTGGAATTCCAGCTCCGTGGCCACCAGGTCGTGCGGGGGAAGGATGTCGTCGAGGTTCCACAGGTAGAACGACGGAGAGGCGGTGACCACCACGATCCGATGTCCCAGGGCGTGGTGCATCCAGACCCTGTCGATGATTTCCGTCAAGCCGCACTGCGAGAGGAATTCCCGGCTGAACTGGCGGACCAGGTTGGTTCGGGAGTCCGGGGTCTCGCGGTTGGCCGTGGCCATGTAGGCGCGTTTCAGCCAGACCGAGGGCTTGCCCAGGAGTCGCATCGCCACCGAAAGCCAGATCCACGGCCCCACGCCCCACAGGTGGCGACGCCGGGCGTACCACCTCTGCCAATGGAGCATGGAGTCGCCGAAGACCAAGGTGTCGTCGAAATCGAAGAAGGCGACCGGTCGGGAATCCATAATCGCCGGTGACTGGGAATGATCTGCCATGAACGGAGGGAAAGATAGTGGAAACGACGCGACCCGAAGCGTCTCAGGGGCCGTATTCCAACCTGCGGATCAGGTCCTCGACCTGGAGTTCGTCCAGCAACAATTCGCGCGCCTTCGAACCGCGGTCCTTGCCCACCACGCCCATGCGCTCCAACTGGTCCATCAGGCGACCGGCGCGCGCGAACCCGATCTCCATCTTGCGCTGCAGCATGGACACGCTTCCCGCCCGCGCCAGCACCACCAGCCGAGCCGCGTCGGCGAACTTCGAATCGAGCTTGACCGGAGCCTCGTCGGCGTCCTCGTCGCCCTCTCCCCCGTCTTCGCCCGTGTCGAAGGTCTCGATCATGGGGAATTCGACGCCCTGCGAGCTGGCGGCCATCGCCGCGGCTTCGGCGCCCTCGTCGCTCACGAAGGCCCCGTGGACGCGCACCGCCTCGGGGGCTTCGATGCCGCGGAAGAGCATGTCGCCGCGCCCCAGCAGGTCTTCCGCCCCCTGTTTGTCGAGAATTGTCCTGGCGTCGATCTGGCTGGCCACCTGGAAGGCGATCCGGGTGGGCAGGTTGGCCTTGATCACGCCCGTGATGACGTTGGTGGAGGGCCGCTGGGTGGCCAGGATCATGTGGATGCCCACCGCGCGGGCCTTCTGGGCGATGCGCGCGACGTTGGTCTCCACTTCCTTGCCGGCCACCATCATGAGGTCGGCGAACTCGTCGATGATCAGCAGCAGGTAGGGCATGCGCCCGCGCTCTTCCTCCGGCAGGGATCCCGACAGGGTCCCCGACTCGTACTTGTCGTTGAAGCCCGCGATGTTGCGCACGCCCGCCAGGGCCAGCACGTCGTAGCGGCGGTCCATCTCGCGGGCGGTCCACTTGAGCGCCTGCACGGCCTCTTCCGGCTTGGTGACCACCGGTGCCAAGAGGTGCGGGATCCGCGCGTAGGTGGAGAGCTCCACCACCTTGGGGTCGATCAGGATCATGCGCAGCCGTTCCGGCGACTGGCTGAACAGGAACGAACTCATGATGGTGTTGATGCAGACGGACTTTCCCGATCCGGTCTGGCCGGCGATGAGAAGGTGCGGCGCCCGGGCGAGGTCGGTGAAATAGGGATGGCCTGCGGTGTCCTTCCCCAGGACAACCGGCAGCTTCATGCGGGCGTCCCGGAACTGCGGAGCCCGCAGGAGCTCCTTGATGTGGACGGTTTCCGGCTTGGTGTTGGGGATCTCCACGCCCACCAGCGATTCGCCGGGGATGGGCGCCTGGATGCGGATGCGCCGGGCCCGCAGTGCCAGGGCCAGGTCCTCGGAGAGATTGGAGATCTTGCGCACCGGGGTTCCGGGGGCCAGTTCGATCTTGAACCTCGTGATGACGGGACCCGGCTCGATCTGCAGGACCTTGCCCTGCACGTTGAAGTTCCGGAGCTGGAGCACCAGGCGGTCCGCGGTCGCCTGCAGCTCGGCTTCGTCGACCTCGAATTCGGCCGCCGGGGAATCGGGGAGGATCGAGACGTCCGGCACCACGTACCTCCCCGCGGCTTCCTCGGCCACCCGCCGCTGCGAAGGCTTGGGCCTGGTCGGCGGGCGAGGCTTGGGCGCGACGATGCGGGGCGGCGCGGGAGCATCGGTCTCCAGGAGGCCTTCGGCAGGGTCGTCCCCTTCGTCCCCGGAGGAATCCAGCTCCGGTCCGGGTTGCACCGGTTCTTCGGGCTCGGGCATCGCGAGGCGTTGGGAAGGCCTGGGATCGGGGGCTGGCGGGGAATCGGGTTCCGCGGCGATCCGGGGTCTGCGGCTGACCTGCGCCTGCACCGAGCGGTCTTCCCATTCGTTGAGCATGGCCGCCCGGCGGACCTCCTCGTCGCGGCGCTTCAGCTCGCGGATCTCCAGCGGGTTGAGTCCCACGAGGTCCTCGGGTCGCAGCGGCCGCCACTCGGACAGATTCCGGTAGACCTCCAGGGCCCGGCCGTCGAGCTCCGCCGCCTGTTCGGCGGACACCGCGCCCAGGACGGATCCGGGAACCAGCGCGGTGCGTCCCGCGCGGGGTTGAGGAGCCGGAGTGCCGGGATCCATGGGAAGGATCCCCTCCTCCGGTTCGGGTCGGACGCGTCGGTCCATGAACCGTCCCCGGGGTTCCACGCCCAGGGCCAGCGCGCCTCCCGCCAGCAGGTCGCGTTCGGCGACCGCTTCGACGTCCGGTCTGCGCTCCGATCGGGGCCCCCGGGGTCCGTCCGGCGGGGTCTGGCGCGCCGCCCGGTCCCGCAGACGGGCCAGCAGCGCCCGTGCGATCCGGAGACTCCATGCCAGAAATCGTCTTGGCGTCACGCCCATCACGTACGCCGCCGAGGCGAGGAATGTCGCGGAAAGGATGAGGGCGGGTCCCAGCCAATGCGGCCCGAACACGGGCAGCAGCAGCGACCCGACCAGGAACTGTCCCAGGAGGCCACCCCGTCGCACCAGGACCTCGGCGGGCAGCCCGGTGGTGGCCACGTCGGCCGAGGAAAGGTCGGCCAAGGAGAGGAACAGGAGCAGATGGCCCCAACCGAGCCAGACCCCGCGGACGGAGCGACCGAGCCTCGGGTGGGGCCCCGCGATCCAGCGGATGCCCGTCAGACCCCACGCCAGGGGCAGGACCAGCGCGGGCAGGATGCCCAGGAACCAGGCGGTGCGCTCGGCCACGGCCGTTCCCAGGTAGGGGCCCAGCGGATGGTCCTCGGAATGCAGGATCCCCAGCACCAGGGCCAGAAGCAGCCACAGGGAGAGCGCGACCAGGACCGCCCCACCGACCTGCCAGCCCAGGAGAGGACCCGCCGGCGCGGCGGTCCGCTTCCCGGAAGTCCGCTCCGCGCGGCGCGTCTTGGAAAGTTCTGGACGCTTCTTGGCCATCAGGAGCGGCGGACGAATCGCCGGTCCACCACCAGGGCCGGCTCCCGTTTGCCGCGGATGTCCACCTGGGCCACGGTTCCGCGGGCCAGGGAGCCTGCGCGCACCAGCGCGAGGGCGATTCCCCTTCCCAAGGTGGGGCTCTGGGTGCCCGATGTGACCTCCCCCACCTTCTCCTCCCCGGAATACACGGCGTAGCCCTGTCGCGGGATGGCCCGGTTTTCCATGGACAGTCCGACGATGGCGCGGGGCACGCCCGCGGCCTTCTGGGCGCGGAGCGCCACGGAGCCCGTGAACTCCTTGCCCAGGTCGCAGATCCAGGCGAGACCCGCCTCCAGGGGAGAGACGGATTCCGACAACTCGTGCCCGTAGAGGGAATACCCGGCCTCCAGCCGCAGGGAGTCGCGGGCTCCGAGTCCAGCGGGGGACGCTCCGGCGGCGAGGAGCCGGTCCCAGACCGGAACGAGTTCGGCCAGGGGGGAGTAGATCTCGAACCCGTCTTCGCCGGTGTAGCCGGTGCGGGAGACCAGGGTGCGCGTTCCCGCCACGGTGGCCCACCCCACGTGGTAGGTGGCCATGTTGGTGTCCAGGTCGGGAGCGATCGCGGTCAGGATGGATGCCGAGGCGGGCCCCTGCAGGGCCAGGATTCCGTGGGTGAGGCTCTCGTCGACGAATTCCGTCCCGGCGGGCAGGGCCGCCCGGAGGAGATCGCGGTCGGTCGCGAGGTTTCCGGCGTTCACCACAACCTGGTATTCGTCCGGCCCGGTGCGCCCCACCAGGATGTCGTCCACCAGTCCGCCTTGGGCGTTGGGGAGGGACGAATACTGGAACTGCCCGATGGCGAGCTTGGAAACCGCGTTGGTGGTGAGACCGTCCAGGTGCGCCAGGGCTCCCGGTCCACGGACCACGAACCGGCCCATGTGCGAGACGTCGAACAGCCCGGCGCGTTCGCGGACGGCCTTGTGCTCCTCCACGATCCCACCGTACTGGACGGGCATGTTCCAGCCGGAAAAGGGGACCATTCGGGCTCCCAGGGCAATATGGCGGGCGGCCAGCGGCGTCTCTCGCAAGTCCAAGGAAGGGCCTTTCAGACGGTGGGTGCCGGGGAGTCGTATTCGATCTCCAGCACCCGGGTGAGGGAAGTGATTTCCAGGAGGTGGAGGCAGGAAGCGGAAGGGTTGAGGAGGACGAGCTTCTTCCCCTGGGCGCGCAGGAGGTTGAAGTGCGAGACGATGGTTCCCAGCGAGGCGGAGTCCAAGAGCTTGGTCCGCGAAAGGTCCAGGTACACCGCCTTCACCGCCGAGGTCGAAGCCTCCTTCATGGCGGCGTTGAAGCGATCCAGGCTGTACTCGCGGCACGAACCCGAAATCTGCAGGCACGGATCGTCTTTGTAGGTGGCGGTCTGCAGGAAGAAATCGAACACGGTTCAGGTCCTTTCCAAAAGGGAGCGCACTTCCCGCCAAAGGGTGTCGTGCTCCAGGGCCAGGACCCGACTCCCCAGGGACGCGGGCGTGTCCCCCGGCATCACGGCCGCCACGCGCTGGCGAAGGACGGGTCCTTCGTCGTAGTTCTCCGTCACCAAGTGAATTGTAACACCCGTCCATTGGGCACCGCTCTCCAGCACCGCCTCGTGGACGTGGACCCCGTACATCCCCTTGCCGCCGAAGGCGGGCAGGAGGGCGGGATGGATGTTCACGACCCGCCCCGGCAAGGCGCGGATCACCGCGGCGGGCAGGACCTTCATGTACCCCGCCAGCACCAGGACCTGGACATCGTGCGCCGTCACCAGCTCCAGCAGTCTCCGTTCCACCCCTTCGGGACCGCCCTCGGTGCGCACGGAAACGTGGTGCGCGGGGATCCCGGCCCGGCGGGCCCTCTCCAAGGCCGGGGAATCGCCATTGTTGGATGCCACCCAGGCGATCTTCGCCTCCAGGTCGCCGCGATCGATCCGTTCCATCAGAGCCTGGAGGTTGGAGCCACCCCCAGAACAGAGGACGGCGATGGACGGGTGGGAGGCGGACAGGCTCATGCGGGCACAAATGTGCAAATATCCGTACAACTCGGACTGAAGCCACTCGCAGATTCCTTGAGCGGCCAATCTCACGTCGGCAATTGCCGGTCGGCCCGCCTCACCCCCATTCCCCCTCTCCACCGGATAGGCGGTGGAGAGGGAGGCTCCTTCTTCATCTGTGCGAGCCAGACTTCGGCAACGAATCCCGTGGTTGAAATCACCACGGTTTTCGCGCGAACCATCCCATGTCGGACGATTCCGGAGAGGAGTTTTCCTCTCCATCACCACCATCTCCTCGATCGGATGCACGGATGTTCCGGGCGGCGTGGATTCGCCGGGCCATCCGGGATCCGGATCGCACCCCATCAATGCCCGAATGGTGTAACATGTCGCAGGGGAGCATGACCACGGTCTTCGAATACCTGGACTACAGGAAGTACTTGAAGGACGTCTTCGAGGAAAGGAAGGCGGACGATCCCCATCTTTCCTACCGCACCATGGCCGAGGCGTTGGGACTGGACGGGAGCAACTTCTACAAGATCCTCCAGGGCCGCACGCATCTTCCCGTTCGCTGCCAGAGCCGTGTCCTGGAGTTCCTGGGGCTTTCGGGACGCCCTGCCGAGTACTTCCTGCTTCTGGTCGCCCACTCCCGGGAACGGGGAGCCAGGGCACGGCTGGAGATCCTCGAACGGGCACGCCAGCTCCACGACGTCGCGCGCCGCCCGCTGGAGGACCGCGAACTGCTCTTCTACCGCGACTGGTGGGTGTCGGTGGTCCGCTCCCTCCTGGACGTCCACGACGGGCGCGCCATCCCCGAGGAGATCGCCTCGAGCGTCTCGCCGGCCATCACGCCCGCGGATGCCCGAGCGGCCATGGAACTGCTCGCCGATCTGGGATTGATCAAGAAGACGGTTTCCGGCAAATGGAAGCTCGCCGACGCCCATGTCACGGCCGGGGGTGAAAAGAAGGCCCAGGCCGTGCATGCCTACCAGCGCCAGATCCTGCAGCTGGCCTCGGAATCCCTGCACCGCCACCCCAAGGAGGAGCGGGACATCTCCACGCTCACCATCCCGGTCGACGAGAACTCCTTCCAGGCCATCGCGAAGATCCTGCGGGAGTCCCGGCGCCAAATCCAGAAGCAGGCGGAAGCCACCTCGAAGCCCACGCGCGTCATGCAGCTTGCCATGATGCTTTTCCCCGTCTCCAGCCCGAGCGAGGTGCGACGATGAACGCGCGCGACCTGCTCGCCCTGGGAGTGGTCCTGGCCTTCTGGAGTTGTTCCCCGGATCGCAGCGCCGGTGGGACCGCGGAAACGGAGAATTCCGCCTCGGCCCGCGAATACCGGGTGGACTCCCTCCTGCCGGATTGGATCCTTCCGATCTGCCTTCCCACGGTCGCGACCTTGAGATTGGATTCCTCGAACTTCGATTTCACCCATTCGGATCCCTCGGGACGCGATCTGGACGTCAGGAAACCGGATGGAACTCCGGTCCCGTTCGAGATCGTCCTTTGGGACCCAGCGTCCTTTCGGGGACGGCTTCGGGCGCGCATCGGGACGGATCTGCTGTTTCCCGGATCGAGGATCGCGCTGTGGTCGGGACTGGCGAGCGCCGATCGGACGAATTCCGTCGGCGTCTGGTCGGGAATCCCGGACAGCCTTCGTACGGCGCTGACTTCCGTCCTCGTCGACGACTTCGAGGGCGGTTCGCTCCGCACCCGCCTCCCCGACAGCTCGACCTGGTTCGTCATCTCCGGGACCGGCACGGGAATCGCCCCGGCGGGAGATGGACGGACGGGAAACGCCCTCCGGTTGGTCGATCCCTCCGCATCCTCGACTCCCGTGGCGCTGGCAGCGGCGCTGTTGGCCACGACCCCGCGATACCTCGGAAGCGTCGATTCCATCGTGTTCTGGGCCAGGGGGACCGGCGTGTTCTGGACCTCGCTCCAGAAGGCCGACGCCAGCGGCATGACCGTGGCGTGGACCTCCCGCACGCTGAGCAGTTCCTGGCAGAGGTTCAGGATCACGCCCAGCGAATTCGACACCACCGCGCGGACCTCGAACGTCGGATGGGTGGGCGTGGAGGATTCCGTCTCCCATCTCTCGTTCTGGATGTCGGTGGCCGGCGAACTCTGGATCGACGACCCTCGGATCTACGGCATCGACCCCGACGACCTGCGCTGAACGAAAGGGGGAGACCGGCATCGGGGCCGCCCCGGCGGTCGAGCCTCAGGGCAGCGAGAACTTCTTCAGGATGGGCCATCCCACGGATCCATTCCCTTGCGCGTGTCCGCCGCCCTGGATGGTGCATAGGGTCACCTGGACCCCTCCTCCGCAGTTGGAGAAGGTGGAGCAGTTGTTGGCGTCCGCGGCCGAGGGGGATCCTGTGCACTGGTCCAGGGAAGCCCACTTGTCGAACGTTTTCACGGCGCCGATGAACTGGATGGACATGCCCGGAACCACGGAAGACAGGCCGCCGCCATAGGGAACCGCGGGGTCGGCCGTGCCGCGGAAGGCGACTACGGTGATGGGGCGGGACGGCGCGCAGCTGGAATCGAGCGCTGTCCAGAAATCGAAGGACATGGGGCCGATCGCCGCGAAGAGGTCGGTCGCCTTGCATCCAAGCAGATGGGAAAGGCCTCCGCCGTTGGAGAAGCCCACGGCATAGACCTTCTTGGGGTTGATGCAGGCCACCTTCTCGATGTCGGCGACCAAAGCCCGCGAAAAGGCCACGTCGTCGACATTGGCCACGCAGCAGGGTCCGACGTCCCATCCGTTCCCCAGGGGTCCCGGGGTCCCGTCCGGGTAGGCGGTCACGACACCATCGGCGTCGGTCAGGGCCTTGTAGGTGGCGGCACCCTCTTCCTGGGAACCCGATCCACCCACGCCATGGAAGTCGATGACCAGGGGCGTGGAGGTGGATCCATCGTACTTGGCCGGAACGTGCAGGATGTAGGTGCGGGTGGCGCCGCCGGAAACGACCGTCCTGTTGTAGTCCTTGGCGGTCAAGGCCGGAGAAGGGCAGGCCAGGAGAGGCGTCCCGGTGTCCGACATCGAGATCGAGAGGCTCGTCGCCGAAGCCGCAGCCATGGCGTAGGACGTGTCGCGGTAGCCGGACTTCTTGAAAAGGAGGACAGGGAAGGTGGCCAGGGACCGGGGCGCCGCGATGTGCGAGGCGATCCCCAGACCTTCGGGTCCCGTGGTGACCGCGAGATCCGTCTCCCCCGCTCCATGGCGGATCCGCAGGAATGCCGCGCCATAGCGGAGGTCCGCGGGAAACGCCGCGCGCGCGGTGCCTTCCCGAGCCACGGCGGAGGCCCCCCAGAAAGCCCTGCCTTGGGCGTCGACCAGCGAAAGGGAAAGCGGTCCATCGACCGGCGACTGGATCTCCAGTTCCCCGCCCGTCGCACGCGCGCTCCAGGTCGATCTCCCGGAAAGATCCAAGACGATTCCCGTCGTCGAACCGATCGAGAACGCGCCCGTGGGACCGGTCGAGGTCGAGATCGAGGCGGAATCCTGCACCGTGACCGCCACACCGGAAATCGCGGTTCCGGTCGAGTTCTCCACGATTCCGGAGGCGCTCCATCCGAAGAGGAGACCGGGGGCGCAGACGATCGAGACGGCGAGGAGGGAGGACAAGGGCCGTCGCGGAGTGAGAATCGGAGTGTCGTTTCGCATGTCTGGCCTTTCTAGGAATCAGGATGGACCGGGTTCGGGGTGTGAGGCGCATCGCCCCAAATCCCCTCCGCTCACGGAAGGATGCGAGGATCCGGTCCAACACAAGGCCCGAATCCGACGTCTCCTGTGGTGCATTGCACCACACCGGCCACCCAGGCGATGCGCGCCTAAAGGTCGCCGGAATCGGCGCGCTAGATCAAGGCCTGGAGATTGGAGCCCCCTCTCCCGAACAGAGGACGGCGATGGACGGCTCGGAGAGCCGTTGTGGCTATGTTGGATTCCATGCGCGTGATCGTCGACCAGAACATTCCCCTTGGACTCGAAGCCTTTTCCGACGCGGGGGAGGTGGTCCGGATGCCGGGACGGAACCTGCGCAAGGAGGACCTGGACGGCTGCGAAGTCCTGATCGTGCGTTCCATCACCAAGGTGAACGCGGCACTGCTGGAAGGGACGCCGGTGAAGTTCGTGGGGACCTGCACCATCGGGACCGACCACCTGGACATTCCCTGGCTGGAACAGGCCGGGATCCGCTGGACGTCGGCGCCCGGCTGCAACGCGCGTTCCGTGGCGGAATGGGTGGTGTCGGTGCTGGCCGTGGCCCACCGCCGCCAGCGGCTGGATCTTTCCGCACTCGGACGGGCCGGGATCGTGGGAGTGGGCCGGGTGGGGCGGCAGGTGGAAGCCGTGCTGGAGGCGCTGGGCTGGGATGTCCGGAAAAACGACCCTCCCCGGGCGGCGGCGGAAGGCCCCATGGGATTCGAATCCCTGGAAAACGTGCTGGAGGATTGCCAGGTGGTGACCGCCCACCTGCCCCTGGTGCGCGACGGAAATTGGCCCACAATCGGCCTGTTGGGACGGGATCTGTCCAAGTTGTGCACCGGAGCCACCTTCCTGAACGCCGGGCGCGGGGCCACAGCCTCCTCCGCGGAACTCGCCGCCGTGGGCGTGACGCGATCGGATCTGTTCCTGGGCCTGGACGTCTTCGACCCCGAGCCGTCCTTTCCCACCACCCTCGCCAGGCGCGCGGAGCACTTGTCGCCGCATGTCGCGGGCTATTCGCTGGAAGGGAAGATCGAAGGCACCCGCATGGTCCGCGAGGCCCTGGGAGAATTCCTGGGCCTGCCCGCGTGGACTCCTCCTCCCGCCCGCACGGCACCGCTCCTGACGCGCCACCTGGCGCTTCCGGATGGATCACCGGTCTCCTTGGACGCGGATCCCTGGGATGCCCTGGCCGCGCTTCTGGTGGGTGCCTTCGACCCCACCCGCGACGACGCCGAGATGCGCAAGCTCCTGGACCTGCCGGACTCCGAACGCGGCCAGGGCTTCGACCGCCTGCGCAAGGAATACCCCGTGCGTTTGGAATGGCACAACCGCCCCGTCTCCGGTGTGGGCGGCCTGCCTCCGGAGGCCTGGGAGATCGCGCAGAGGCTGGGGTTCCGGGAGGGGTAGGTTCGCGCTAGGGGAGCAACACGCTCCCGCTCCCGAGTCGAGCCCGGTCCCCCACCCCCCAGACGACCATGCCGTGCGCCCGCGAGAGCCGGACTGGGTCTCCGGAGGCGAGATTCCGGGAGTACAGGAGATTGCCGGAAAGGTTCCACACGCGCACCCTGGCGGAACCCGTCCAACCCTCCAAGCGGAACCCGTCCGATTCGGGCAAGGCCCGGAGGGACGTCCCACCGGGAACGCCCGTGGGGTGGATCGCCGTGACCGTGGGCAGGGGGTATGGATTCTGTTCGTAGGCGGCAATATGGGTGCGATACCAGCCACTATCGGTAGTGCCTCCGTAATTCGTGCAAGAAGGATCGCCGGCACCGAAAAGGACTCCAGCGAATCCGCCATCCACCCAACGATCCGGGTGGGCAAGGAAATATTCCACAGCATTGTCTCGTTGGGCCACTGTGCTGAAATTCGAGTGCGCCTCCGAGACTTGCCATCCACAAATGGGGAGTGAAGTGCCGTGTGCGATACAGCGAGTCCAGAGGAAATATTTTCCATAACCGGTGGAATCCCACATCCAATTTGCGTCGGTCTTGATGCCAGCGTCGCGGTCGGCCTTCTCCACAAATACCACGTCGCCAATCCCATCGGGACCAAATCGGTTTAGGAATCTGGCGATGGTCATGCCACTGATGATGTGGGCTTCCTTTCGACCATTTCCCACTAAACCAGGGATATTCACTCCCCAGTGGTTGGGCATGTGACCAACGATGGTGCTGTCTCCCAAGATGGATTTGGCTCGCTTCACCATGTAGGTCGCCCAGCCCTTAAGATCCGCCTCGTATGTTTTTCCAGCTAAGGAATTTGCCTCATCCATGTTCACTGAAATCAGTGTGGGGTCTTCGATCGGGGGATAGTTGGTTCCGTTGGGTCCCTGCATGAGAAATCCATACATGTCTGGCTCCAGCACGATCATATAGTCTTTCCCGCCAGCAGCCTTCGCCTGGTTTAGGAGGGTGTCGTACCTCAGGAAATACAGTGACATGTAGCTGGCACTTGCCAAGTTGGCCGTGATAGCCGAGTAGCCTTCCCCACTCTTCCCAAGGTTGTAATAAATGAACGCAGTCTTCACCCCCAACGAATCCGACTCCTTGGCATAGTCGTAGATATACCCCTTGCCCGAAGGGGTGTAATAACCGAAGGTTTCGGGCATGATGTACTGGTACCGGTACTCGCTTCCGGCTTGGTAGGCGATCGAGCTGGAGCCCAGTGGTTGATTGTCTAGTCCCCCAATCAGGAAGTCCGGCCCCCAATCGGAAGGAGTCGGCGAATGCACAACCGTGGGAATATTGAGACTCCCGTTTTCGGTGCCGTCCGTGATGGTGATGGAGTCGATCAGGACGTCGATGCCGTTCGCGGAAAGCTTCGAGGGCTGCGAGAACTGAAGTGCGTTGAGGCCGGTGTCGGTGATGCGCGAAAGGGGGATGACGAACTGTTGCCAGTCGGCTCCGCCAGCCACGGTGGTATCGAACGGCGCTCCGATGGACCCCCCTGCATTCTGGGCGGAGACGGCGAAGGATGCCGGAGTGGAGAGCTTGTTCTTGACCCAGAAGCGGATGTCCTTGTACCCCTGGAGCAGGAAATACCGGTCCACCGGCGTCTTGACCTGGAAATCGAAATATTCGCCGTTTTTCAAAGCCCGAAGGAGCTTGATCTCCATCGCATCCGTACCCGTCAACTCCTCGGTGCAGTTGATGGGGATCTCACCGCCCCCGTTGGTTCCGGTGGGCAGATTCATGTCCGACGGCCCCTGGGCGTAGCTTCCCGGGATCGATTTGTTGGTGCATCCCGCGTCCAGGTACAGGGGAATGTCGTCCATGGCCAAGGCCAAGGCGGGTAGGAACAGGAATGCTTTGAGATTTGCTCGCATGTAGGGTCTCCGGATCGGAACGGAAGGTAGCGCAGATTCTCCGGATTGGCAGGGCGTTGGCTCCGGCGCTGGCGGTGCCATAAACGCGGATCTATCCTTCCGGATGTTCCCTTTCGCGACTCCGGAGACCCCTCCCATGAAATTCAACCGCCCTTCCCTTCGCTCCATCGCAACCGTTGCGGCCGGTCTGTTCGCGCTGGTGGCCTGCCAAAACGCGACCGATTCCAACTCGAACGCCGATTCTCCGGTGGTGGCCACCGTCTCCTTCCCCATCGCCGCCCCGCGGGTCCCCGACAGCGCCGCTTGGATCTTCCAGAAAGACACCGTGGGCAGCAAGCCGAACTGCTCCACCCTCGGGGGCGACACCACCTCCAACTGTACGGAAACCTTCGACCTCCCCCAACCGCTGGGATCGGACTCTGTCGCCCTCCAACTGTGGACGCTGGGCATCCAGACCTACACTCTCTACTTCAAGGAAACCGGACGCTCCACCACCCTCACCCGCGGGTCGGCTGCGGTGGACTCCCCGGACACGTTGCTGTTGTCCCTGTACGCGAAGCTCCCCGCTGCGCAGAAGTCCGCTCTCGTCCCCGTGGATTCCGGGCGCGCGGGGTTGGTGGCGTTCTACGCGGGCCTTCTGTTGGCAGGCAACGCCACTTTCGCGGGCAAGCCCCTCCCGGTGGGCCTGAGCGCGGATTCCGTCCAGAAGGACTTGGTCTATCTGGGACTCGCCCAAGGGAAGACCGCAACGCAACTCGCCTCCTTGGACCTGGGGTTGGACACCTCCACCATCCGCACCATCGCCGCCGTGCTGGTCCAGCAGAGCCTCCTGAAATCCTCCGACACCCTGGATTGGTTCCATCCGGTGCGCATCAGCGGTACTGGGTCGGTGGCAGGGACTGTGCTGGCCGGAGGTTCCCCCGTGAACACGACGGGTTCCTTCTTGTGGAACACTGGGGTCAAGGTGTCTTTGGCTCCCATCGCCGTCCACAACAGCCGCGGCGTGGACGACTCCGATTTCCACTTCCCCACCAAACAATTCGCGCCGGGTGCATCAGACACCTCCTGGTCGCTCTCTGGCAACCTGTCCATCCAGGCCACGGCTTCGGCGACAGCGGGCTGGGACACCTTGGTGGTCACCCTCTCTTCGGACTCCACCCATTGGGCCACCCTGCGCATCCCCTTCCAGGTCGTGGCCAAGGATGTCACGCCCCCGGGCCTGGTCGTTCTTTCTCCCGTCGGCGACACCGCCACCGTGCCCAATTCCACCGGATCCTACGCGATCCAGGCCGTGGCGACGGATTCCGGCAGCGGTGTGGATTCGCTGAAGGTCGGATCCGCCACCTTGCGGACCTCGGGGAGGCTCTCGGACACCTTGCGGGATACCGTTCCCCTGGTGGTGGGGGCCAATGTGGTTTCCGTCCAGGCCTGGGACCACGCGGGGAACACATCCACCACCACGGTCTCCATCACCCGGGGTCCGGCTCCCGCCAACACCAAGCCGCCCACCATCACCCTGGTGAGTCCGGTGCAAGACACGGGGACGGTCCCCTGGGGCACCAAGTCGGCCATTCTATCCTGGGCCATCACCGGGGACACCACCCTCACCTCGGTCACCGTGACTGGACATCCGCTTTCAGCGCACGCAGGGCTCTACCAGGACACGACCGACCTGGCTGTGGGACCCAACCTGTTCGCCTTGTCCGCCTTGGACGCCCATGGACTCGTCTCCTACGACACGGTGCGGATCATCCGCCAGGCGGACACCACCCACCCCTTGGTGTCGCGGGGATTGGGCACCGAGGACACCGTCCTTCTCCAGACCCAATCCACCTTCGCCCCCGCCTGGAGGGTGACGGACAACGCCCTGGATTCGGTGACCATCGACGGAACCAAGGCGACGGCGGGAATCGGGAATGCCTACTCGGTCCCGGTGACACTTTCCGGCGATTCGCTCTGGATCACCTTGGTGGCCGTGGATTCCTCCGGCAACACCGCCCGCGATTCCGTCAAAGTGCGCAGGCTGGCGCTACCGACCATCACTCCCGCGGGTGGCACGTTGTCCGGCACCCAAACAGTCATTCCGCAGATTTCTTCGAACCTGCCGGGAGCGACCCTTTCCTATTCGACCTCCGCCAATCCCTCCGTTTGGACGGTGGGAACCTCTCCCTTCGTTTCCACGAACCAGGTTCTCCGTGCCAAGGCCACGGTCGGCAACCTCACGAGCATTGTCGATTCCGTGGTGTTCCTGTACATCCCCACCGGGACCTTGTCGGGCATCACCGCCAACCAGGCCACAGTAACCGTCGCTCCGGCAGGATCCGATGGGATCGAAGATTCTCTGAGTCCAGGAAGCACCTGGACGTCCTATTCGGGGCCCTTCCCCGTCAGCGGGAACACCAAGGTCTACTTGCGGTCCCATCTGGGAGGATCGGTCACGGCGATGCAGGAGGTGGACTTCGCGGTGACTCCGTCGCTGTCGCCTTCCTCCAAGGACACGGGGGTGGATTCCGTGGTGGTCTCTGTCTCCCGAGCGGGTGCGGACAGCGTCCAAGTCTCCCTCAACCAGCAGAAATGGAGCACGCTCGCCGGGGCGAGTCCTTCCTACGCCATGGCCTCGAACGGAACTCTCTACGGTCGCAGTTGGGTGGGCAATGCCGTGTCCTCCGTGGATTCCGCGAACGTGCAGATCTATCCAAGCGCGCCCCTGTTCTCCCTTTCCAGCAGCACCTACCCGTTCGCCCAGACGGTGCGGTTGACCGCGATTCCCGCCGGGGCCAACATCCACTACACCACGGACGGAAGTACACCGACCCTCCAATCCGCGCTGTACGCGGATTCCATCGTGGTGGGCACCAGCAAGACCCTCAAGGCCATCGCCGCAAATGGCTCTGCCGTCAACGGTTCAGTGGACAGCGCCACCTTCTGGATCGCCGACACGAACACCTACGGCATCCCTTGGAACCGCAGCATCACCTACGGGACCCTCATGGACGCGCGCGACAGCCAGATCTACCGGACGGTGAAGATCGGCACGCAGACCTGGATGGCGCAGAATTTGGGTTTCAATGTTGCGAATACCAGTTTTTGTTACAACGATTCAGCGAGCAACTGTCGGCAATTTGGGCGGCTCTACAGTACGGCCATGTCAGGACCACCCGCTTGTCCGACCGGATGGCATGTTCCCAACGATTCGGAATGGACATTCCTGCTCAGTTTTGCTGGCTCCGCCACACCTGGAAGGGAATTGAAATCAACCACCGGGTGGGACAGTTCAGGTGCCGGTCAGGATAGTATCGGTTTCCGTGCAGTGCCCGGCGGTGACGGAGAAGTTTTAAGCCCATCCGCCGCCTCTGGGTCAGGAAAAGGAAGCACGGGGTTTTGGTGGAGTACTACCAGCGATGTGAATTCCGGCCACGAGTACTTCTGGAGCCTGAGTTCCGGAACAGACGCCATGTCCCACAGCACCACGCGCGATTACGAGTGTTCCATCCGCTGCCTCCAGGACCCGTAGTTTGATCGGCCCCCCGCAACCGCGCCACTTCGAGAAAGCCATGCCCCCTTGCGACCCCTCTCGGAATAATCCCCCATGACCGAACAACCCCTGCCCGACGCCTGCACCACCTGCCGCGAACGACCGTGCCGCGCGCTGGGCGACCCCATCCGGGACGATCCCGACATCGTCCACACCACGGCGTTCCTGATGCGGTGCCCCATGGTCCTGAGCACCCCGGAGGACCTCAAGAGGGTACTGAGCCGCATGGACTCCCGTCGCACCTACCGTATGATCGAACGGTTCGGCCTGCTGGGGTCCATTGACCAGGATAGCAGACAGAATCTCCATGTCAGCCCCAATGAGGCCTTGCCTGTTCTGCTCCAGGCGATGCACCGACGCACGGGCAGGTATCTGGGCCACATCCCCCACCGACTCTTCCCGCCCTTCCTGAGACGCGCCAATCCCGACCCGGCCGCAGTAGCGCGGCTGATCGAGCGGATGGGCTGGGGCACGTCCGGCAGCGCGGTCGACGCGACTTCGGTGGCCGCCGCTCCACTCCCGGACACCTCGGCACAACCCGCCACACGCGATCCCGTGAAGACCTGCGTCCTTTCGTTGTTCACCGACGGCACCAACAACGACATGGACGCCGACTTCCCCCGTGGCAGCGCCACCAACGTCGCCAAGCTTTACGTTCTCTCGAAGAAGGGTCTTGACGGGGACAAACAGTTCGAGTCCTTCTACATCCGCGGTGTCGGTACCGGAAGACTGTTGGACGGCACGCCGGGAAGCGCTTTTGGAATGGGCTTCCAGGATCGCGTGGACAAGGCCCTCCGGTGGATCAGCGAAGCCGCGTCCAAGCATCCCGCAGCCGAGGTCGTGGTCGATCTGTTCGGTTTCAGCCGCGGCGCCGCCGAGGCGATGCAGCTCACCAATTCGCTGCACGACTCCGCAGTGCTGGCCGCGCACCGCCTGAAGGGACGCAAGCTCTCCATCCGCTTCGTGGGCCTGTTCGATCCGGTGGCCGAGCGGGGCGTCCCCGGGGATGACCCCGACATCGACGCGGATCTGACCATGCATGCATCGCATGCCCGGACGGTGGTCAGCTTGGTGGCCGTCGGCGAGGTGCGGGGCACCTTCAACCTCCGCAGCCTGCGCCTCCCGTCCGCTCTTCCTCTGTTGGAAACGCCGGGAGAGGAGTTGCCCGAGGCCACCGATCCATCTGGCCCGTACTGCAGTAGGGACTGGCCCCGCATTGCCGCATCGCAACCGCTGCCTTCCCCCGACTGGCACGAGTGGCGGGTACCCGGCGTCCACGCCGACGTGGGCGGCGGCTACGGGCCCGAGGAATGGATTCCCGGTCTGCCTCCCGAGCCGCCCCACTCGGGCGATTCTGTGGAAGACTACGCCTACCGCATGAAGGACCGGGAGATGGAGATGGGCGCTCCTCCCCGAGGATCGTTTGAGAACGAACCCGAACCCAAGGTCGCGGTGCAGGCCCGAATCGAGAATGCCTTTGCCGAACGGCTTCGGAGTGGGCAACCCGGCGCCTACAACCCGGGAATCCGGTGCCGCGACAACGCCCTGTCGCGAATCTACCTGTGGATCATGAAGACCCAAGCGGAGAAAGCCGGGGTGGTGTGGAAACCCATCGCGCAGGCTAGATCAGAGTACAGACCGACCATCCAGAAATTGGATAGCTCACACCCATTGCATTCCCTCCACCAGTACTCGGACCATCCCGAGCTCCTGGAGGAACTGATGCAGAGCGATGTGTTCTGGAACACGGTGGTGCCGTCGATGCACGACTCAAGGTGGTCCGGGGACGTGATCGCCCAGCGCCACAAACGCGGTGTGCGATTCTGCGGAGGACCTGCATGAAGTGGGCACTCCTTCTTGGACTTCTGCTCGCATTCAGTGGTTGCCATCGTCGGCCTCCGGTGACCTACTTCGACTTCTGCGCGCATACAGATGTTCCCGAAGGAGTGGGTTCTGGATTGAACGACGCCAGCGGACGCCCCTTCTTGGAATGGGGGATCTTTTCCGGGTCCAGCATCGTGATCGCCTACGGGGATCCGGTACCTGACACCGTGCAGGTTTCCTGGAACGAGGCCGGGAAAGCAGACTACATGCGAGTCATTCCCCTGCATCAACTACTCCCTCTCATCGATCCGAGGCGGCAGAAGTACAACGCCCAGTTCTGGTTCCATCCCGGCGGCAAGGTCGTGGTGAAGGTCGACACGGTGCCCATCGGAGACTGCAAGGACACGGAAGGGTTCGATGGGACTAGCATCCCCCAGTACGGTCCGTGCTCGGTGACCGGAAAGTGGTGAGGGTGCGCAAAGTGTCCATGTAGCGGGGACCACACGCTTCCACCTCCCCGACCAAACGGTATCACAACCCCCGCCGCCACGGCGCATCGCCGTGCAGGCGGGTGCGCAGAATTTGACGAACCGCAAACAATCCCGCGTGAACCGCTCCGGTGCTGGGGTGTGGGGGGCGGAAGCCCTCCACGAAGGCGCGGGATTCCAAAGGGACGCGCCCTCGGCCCTT
>DATNIW010000058.1:0-41948 GCA_035604215.1 Fibrobacteria bacterium | reverse complement strand
GAACACCCCCCACAGCACCCAATCCAACACCCGCGTGGGCGCCGAAAAACCCGTCACGAACCAAAGTGCCCCCCCGGCCAGGGCCGCGATCACCGACCGCTGCCACAGGCGTCCGGCCCAGAAGAGCGCCTTCCGGAAGTTCGGGTCCTCCGTCCGGATCGCGATCTTCCCCTCCCGCAGAAGCTCCAGCGTGCGACGGGCCTCTCCCGGAAAGGACCGCGCGAAGCTCCAGATGTCCTGGAGCTCGTCGCGCAGTTGTTCGGTGGCCGACTCGCGAAAGTCCGCGAAGGAGGGGGCCAGGGCCTCGGGGAGGGTTTCGTCGGGCAAGAGCGACCCGGCCAGTCCCTCCACGACACCTTCGGCGCGAAAGAGGAGCACCACCTGGTGCGGGAAGCGCAGATCTTCCGCCTGGCCCACCAGGTCCATGCTGCGCTCGGGAAGCCGGGAGGCCTCGGCCAGGGCCCCGATGGACTGGGGGGTGGCGTGGCGGAAGGCGGCCAGGAACTCCTCGAAGAGGTCCTGGAGCAGGCGCTCGTCGGCGGGGGTCCGCACGATCCCCAGGCGGCGGTAGCCCTCCACCATGGTCGACGAGTCCAAGTCCACCAGACCCGCGAGCAGGCGTCGCAGGCCTCCGGCGGTACGGCGGTCCACCCGGCCCATCATCCCGAAGTCGATCAGGTAGAGTTTTCCATCGGTGCCCACCAGGATGTTCCCGGGGTGCGGGTCGGCGTGGAAGAAGCCGTGGTGGAACACCGAGTGGTACCAGATGCGCGCGATCCGTTGGAAGACCTCGTGCCGGTCCTTCCGCAACGTGGGAAGGGCCTGGCGCAGGGTGGGGTGGGGGAGGTAGGTCAAGCACAGGACATGGGGACAGGTGTACTCCCAAAACACCTCCGGGAATCCGAGCCACGACCATTTCTCGCCCTGGAACTGGGCGCGGAAGGCCTCCAGGCTCTTTCCCTCCAGCGCGAAGTCCAGTTCCCGCAGCAGCGATTCGCGGATGGCCCCGTGGGCTTCGGCCAGGTCCATTCCGGGCAGGAAGCGGGAGAGCAACCGCACGGCCAGCGCGGACGATCGAAGATCGGAGCGGACCGCCTCCTCCAGGCCGGGGTGGCGCACCTTGAGAACCACCTCCCGTCCTTCCGGCGTGCGGGCCCGGTGGACCTGCGCGTAGCTGGCCGCGGCCAGGGCTTCGGGTTCCACCGCCAGATCCGCGAGCGCGGGAAGGCGCGACAGGGCCGGTTCGCGGAGGTCGTCCCACGGAACCGATTCCACCTCGTCCTGGAGGCGCGACAGGGGAACGATCCATTCCGGCGGCATCAGGTCGCGGCGGATGGACAGGATCTGCCCGATCTTGATGATGGCGCCCTTGAGGTCCACCGCCATCTCCACGAACCAGGCCGAAAAGATCCGGTGGGCGCGCAGCGACAGGGACCGGTGCGATTTCCACGGAAGGAAACCGCGCAGGCGGTTCAGGGTGTAGTAGGCCGTGGCCAGGCACAGCACGAAGGCCGTGGTGCGGACCGAACGAGGGAAAAAGCTCGTTCGCGTCCGGGGCCGCGAGGGACCCGCGCTCAGGTGGGAGAGAGCTTTTCGATGGCCTTGTCCAACGCGGTCCGGGCCGCCAGCAGGGTTTCCCTGGCCGCCGACTTCAGGTGGTCTCCCACCTCCCCGGCTTCCGGGGTCTTGTCGTGCACGAGGCTGCGGACCTCCTCGGCGATTCCCTTGACGTGCTCGCGGATCTTCTGGGCGTGGTCGCTCATGGTGAGCCCTCCTGGCGCTGTGGCCTGGACGGGAAGATACGCGCGTGATCCCCGGGTGCCCAGCGAGATGTCCCGCCTCACACCCATTCCCCACCTCACCCCCAGTCCCCCTCTCCAACAAGTGGAGAGGGGGCATGCTTCGTATTCCCCTCTCCACTTGTTGGAGAGGGGACACCCTCGCCACCGGCGAGGGAGGGGTGAGGTGGGTGAGGCGGGCGAGGGAGAGGTGGGCGAGGCAGGGACTCGGAGGCCCAGCGAGCGGACCTCACTCCACCGTGACGGACTTGGCGAGGTTCCGGGGCTTGTCGACGTCGTGGCCGCGCAGGACCGCGGCGTGGTAGGCCATGAGCTGCAGGGCTACCGTGGTGACCATGGGGCTGAAGACCTCGGGGCAGTGGGGGACCCGCACGATCTCGTCGGCGTTGGCCGCGATCTCCTCGTCGCCGTCGGTGGCGATGGCGATGATGCGCCCTCCGCGGGCGCGCACCTCCTGCATGTTCCCGATCACCTTCTCGTGCTGGCTGCCGCGCGGGGCCACGAACACGCAGGGCATGCCGTCGTGGATGAGGGCGATGGGACCGTGCTTCATCTCGGCGGCGGGCATGCCTTCGGCGTGGATGTAGGAGATCTCCTTGATCTTCAGCGCCCCCTCCAGGGCCACCGGGTAGTTGTAGCCGCGCCCCAGGAAGAGCCAGTTTTCGCGGTCCACGAGCTTGGCCACCAGGTCGCGGATGGCGTCGGACTGGTCCAGGACGCGACGGATCTTGTCCGGGACCATGTTGAGTTCGCCCAGGAGCCGCTTGGTGGCGTCGATGGAGAGGTGCTTGCGCCGTCCCGCGTACAGCGCGATCAGGGCGCTCACGGCGAGCTGCCCGGTGAAGGCCTTCGTGCTCGCCACGCCGATCTCCGGCCCCACGCGCAGGTACACGCCCGCGTCGGTCATCCGCGCGATGGACGATCCCACCACGTTCACGATCCCCAGGGTCGTGGCGCCGCGGGCCTTGGCCTCCTCCAGCGCGGCCAGGGTGTCGGCCGTCTCTCCGGACTGGGAGATGGCCACCAGCACGGTGCCGTCCTCCACGATGGGGTTGCGGTAGCGGAATTCGCTCGCGTACTGGACCTCGCAGGGGATGCGGGCCAGGGCCTCCATCATGTATTCGGCGATCAGCGCCGCGTGCCACGCCGTGCCCTGACCGGTGAACACGATGTGCCGGGCGTGCGCCAGGTCCCGCCCGATGTGCTGCAGACCGCCCAGGACCACCTCGCCGCGGTCCAGGTCGATGCGGCCGCCCAGGGTGTTGCGCAGGGCGTCGGGCTGCTCGAAGATCTCCTTGAGCATGAAGTGGGGGAAGTCCCCCAGTTCGATCTGCTCCAGGTTCATCTCCAGTTCCATGAGCTTGGGGGTGACCGGCGCGTTGTGCAGGTTGGAGGTCCGGTAGCCCTCCCGCGAGATGCGGCACACGGTGAAGTCTTCCAGCGCGAAGGCCTGCTGGGTGTGGGCCACGATGGCGGAAGGATCCGAGGCGACCACGTACTCGTCGCGCCCCACGCCCACCATCAGGGGGCTGCCCTTGCGCGCGGCCACCAGCACGCCCGGCTCGCCTTCGCAGGCCACCACGATCGCGTAGGCCCCCGTCACTTCGCGCAGGGCGGCCTGCACCGCCGACTCCAGGTCGCCCTCGTAGAGCTCGCCCACCAGCATGGCGAGGACCTCGGTGTCGGTCTCGCTGGTGAACCGGTGGCCCTTGGCCTCCAAGGCCTTCTTGATGGTCTGGTAGTTCTCGATGATCCCGTTGTGCACCAGCACGATCCCGGACTTGTCGTCGCGGTGCGGGTGGGCGTTGCGTTCCGACGGCATGCCGTGGGTGGCCCAGCGGGTGTGCGCCATGCCCTCGGTTCCCCCGTAGCGCGAGGGGTCCTTCCCCACCTTCGCCTCCAGCGCGGCCACCTTCCCGATCTCGCGGCAGACGTGGAATTGGTCGCCATGGCGGATGGCCACACCGGCGGAGTCGTAGCCGCGGTACTCCAGGCGCTTGAGTCCTTCCAGAAGCAACGGGAGCGCTTGGCGTTCTCCCAGATATCCGACGATTCCGCACATTTCAGAGGACCTCTTCGGCGGCGCGGCAGAGGTCGCGGGCCTGTTCGATGGTGGGGGCTTCGGCGATGGCTCTCAGGATGGGCTCGGTGTTGGAGGCGCGCACGTGCAGCCACGAATCGGGCCACGAGAGGCGCAGGCCGTCGGTTTCGTCCAGGGCCGCCTCCGGAAATCGGGCCTTCAGTGCCTGGATGGCACCGTCCAGGGACTTGCCCTCCAGGGCGAACTTGGTCTTGACCATCCCGTAGCGGGGGAGCTCCGCGGCGAGTTCGGACAATTTCCGTTTGGTGGCGGCCATCAGCGAGAGGATCGCCGCCGAGGCCAGGATCCCGTCCCGACCGGGGTGCAGGGAGGGGATGATCAGTCCTCCGTTGCCTTCTCCGCCCACCACGCAGCCTTCGCGCAGCATGGCCTTGGCCACGTGGATCTCGCCCACCGGGGTGCGCAGGCAGGGGACTCCGGCGCGCGCCGCCAGGTCTTCCGACATGCGGCTGGTGGAGAGGTTGAGGGCGATGGGTCCGGGAGTGGTGGACAACACGAGCCGCACGCCCAACGCCAGGGTGGCTTCCTCGCCCAAGGGGGTGCCGGTCTCGTCCACCAGGGCCAGCCGGTCGCCATCGGGATCGAAGGCGAGACCCAGGTCGCAGTGTTCGCGGACCACGGCTTCGGACAGGATCCCGAGGGCCTCCGGAACGGGTTCGGCTCCGCGCGGGAACCTGCCGTCCGGTTCCACGTGCACGGGAACCACCTGGCATCCCAGCCTCTCCAGGAGCATGGGTGCGATGCGGTAGGCGGCTCCGTTCACGCAATCGGCGGCCACCCGGAAATTGCTCGCGCGGATGGACCGCTGGTCCACGCAGGGGAGGTCGATCACGGCCTGGACGTGGAGATCGTCGGCGTCGGACCCGGAAAGGATCTTGCCCATTCCCGAGTGGCGGACCCACCGGGTTTCCCCTTCGTCCACCCGGCGGAACAGTTCCAGGACTTCGTCGGGTCCCAGGAACAGACCGTTCCTGTCCAGGAACTTCAGGGCGTTCCACTCGGCGGGGTTGTGGGACGCGGTGAGGATGATCCCCCCCACCGCATGGGCGTCGGCCAGGACGGCCATCTCCACCGTGGGCGTGGTGGCGATGCCCAACCGGACGGCGTCGCAGCCGGACAACGCCAACGTCGCGCAGACCAGATCCTCGATGGCCGGCCCCGAATCGCGGGTGTCCCGGCCCACCAGGATGCGGCCGCGCCCCACGGATTGGACGAAGGAATGGACATGGGCCACCAGCACCGGGGGAGTCAGACCCTCCCCGACGATGCCTCGGACCCCGGAAACGGAACGCATGAGAACGGAGGGCATGAGACCCCCAAAGAAACAAATCACATTTGAGGAACCATGGAAACTCTTCCCATCGACGCGCTGCGGCCGGGGTTCGCCGCTCGCGATCGCTCCAAACCCCTGGTGGTGTGCGCACCCACCGGGTCCGGGAAGAGCACCAGGGTTCCCCTTTGGGCCGAAGAAGACGGCCCCGTGCTGGTGGTGGAGCCTCGGCGCGTGGCCGCCCGGGCCCTGGCGTGCCGCATGTCGGAAGAGACGGGGACCCCTCCAGGGGCGTTCGCCGGTTGGGTGGTGCGCGACGAATCGGTCCGTTCCAAGTCCACTCGAGTCCTGTTCTGCACGCCGGGGGTGGCGCTGGCCATGGCGGGGTCTGGCGACATGGACGCGTTCCCCACCTGGATCCTGGACGAGTTCCACGAGCGGCGCGCCGACGTGGACGCCCTATTGGCCTGGGCGCGGTTCACCGGGCAGGTCCGCAGGGTGGTGTTGCTGTCCGCCACCCTCGATGCCGCTGGACTGGCGCGGGAACTGGGCGCGACGCTGCTGGAAGGAGAGGGACGGACCCATCCGGTGGATGTGGAGCATCTTCCCGCCCCCGGACAGGTTCTGCCCGACCCGGACGGATTGCCGCTGCGCCTGGAACGGGCCCTGCGTCTCCTGGATCCCTGCGAGGGGACCGTGCTCGCCTTCCTGCCCGGTCTCTCCGAGATCGGGGATTGCGCCTCCTGGTTGGACGGGCGCGTTCCGGGTCGGATCCTGTCCCTGCATGGAGGCCTTTCGCTGGAGGCGCAGTCGGACGTCCTGCGCCCGGATCCGGGACTGCGGATCGTGCTTTCCACCAACGTGTCCGAAAGCGCCCTCACGGTTCCCGATGTGGTGGCCGTGGTGGATTCCGGCCTGGAACGACGCATCGTGCGCTTCGGGGGCTTCCCCCGGCTGGAGCTCGCTCCCGTCTCGCAGGCCTCCGCCGACCAGCGGGCGGGCCGTGCCGGCCGCGTGCGTCCTGGTCGCTGCGTGCGCCTGTGGGCACCCCACGCCCGGTTGGAGGCCCGGCCTCGCCCCGCCATCCAGGTGGACGATCCCCAGGACTGGCTCCTGCCGTTGCTGGTGGCCGGGGTGGATCCCGCGACCCTGCCGTGGCTGGACCGCCCCCGCGCCGACGGCATGACCGAGGCGCTGGACCGTTTCACCCGGCTGGGACTCTGGGAGCCGGATCCTTGGGCGCCTGCCGGGGGCCGTCCCACGGATCTCGCCCGCGAGGCGGGAGACCTGCCCCTTCCCGCCGACCTTGCCGGATTCTGCCTCAGGCTGCGCGGCACCGCCGCCCTGCGCGACGGCGCGGCGTTGGCGGCGGCGCTGTCCGCGTCGCGCCCGCTCTTTCCCGGCAAGGCTTCCCCGGACCGCATGGATCTGCGCGACGCCTTCGCGGGAGGCTTCGGGGATCTCGCGCTCCTGGCCCGGAGCCTGGACCTTTCCGAATCGGAGGTCCGCGCCGCGGGTGTCCACCTCTCCACCTGGCGGGAGGCGCGGCGCCTCTGGGAACGTCTGCGGGCGCGGCTGGGCATCGATGCCGACGGCTGGCCCGCCCAGTTCCAGTCGGAGACGTTGGCAAGGGGCCTCGACGAACTCGAACCGCGCGCGCTCCGCCGCCGCCGCGGCCCGCCCGGGCGCGAGGAATACGCGCTGGGGGACGGACCCGGGCTTCTCCCCTCTCGACAATCCCTGTCGCTGCGCAAGCCGCCGGAACTCGCGCTCGCGGTGGGCGTGCACGGCGGAACGGACGGGAAAGGTCGCAAGCAGGTCTGGATCGAGTCCGCCCAAGGACTGACGGCCGCCCAGGCCATCCGCCTGGGGATGGGGCGCGCCGAGATCCTGGAGGCCCGCCGCGAGGGAAATCGAGTCTGGGCCCGTTGGTGCCGCAAGGTGGGCAGCAGCGAAATCGGGCGCGAGGAGGGCTTTCCCCGGGACCGAGATGTGTGGGAGCGTGCCGTCCTGCGATGCCTGGAACCGGGGATCCTGGACAGGACCCGTCGCGGTCTGCGCCTGTTGGGCCTGGAGCGTTGCCTGGAAGCCGGAACCTGGGTGGCGGTGCCGGAAACCCCCGAAGCATGGCTGGTCCGCCGTTTGGACGGTTTGGGCACGCCCCCCGATCTGCCTGCGATTCCGGATGTCCCCGCTCCTTCGGATCTGGCCCTGGTGGAGCGGAATTTTCCCAGCCTGTGGAACTCCCCGCAGGGATCCTGGACCCTGGACTGGGACCCGTGGAAAGGCAAGGTGGGATGCACCGGTCCGAAGGGCGTCAAGCCCAAGATCGTTTTGCCGCCGGGCTGGAAATTCCGCTGAAGCGCAGATCTCGCTCACCCGGGCGACGCGGCTACCGCTTCCTGGCTCTCCGTTTGGGCGTCGCGGGACTGGGAACGGTTTCCGTCTGTCCGTCTTCACCGGTCCTGTAGACGCCCACCGCCCAACCCGGTGCGACTTGGCGCGCTCCCGTGCGCTCCAACCGGAGTCCGGACAGGACCCAGATGGGGACGGAACCCAAGACCTCCATTCGTTGGAGATCCGATAGCGTGGCTTCCTGCAACTGCTGGGCAAGCGAGGCCGGGGTCATGGAGTCCAAGCTTCCGGTCACGGGATTCGGGAAGAACATCCGGGATTTCCTTGGGTGAGCGATGCCAAGTCCGGAGGCACATCCGGACGGTGCCCACCAAAATTAATTCAGAGAGCTTCGATCCGAAGGTTCCAGCTCCAGGAATCTCCCGGGGGAAGCGCGATGATCCCGGGCTTCCCGCGCAGGTCCCAATCCGCACCGAATTTGTCGGCCACGCCATGCCAAGGCTCCAGGCACAGGAAGGACGCCCCCGGGTGGGTCCAGAACCCCCACCAGGATGCACCCGGAGCCGTGAGTCGGACCGCCGGCCCCTCGTCGGCTCCAAAGCGGATCGAATCCGACTTGAGCCCTTCCAGGACCACCGCCCCGGCGCGGAAAAGGTCGGGACGAAGCTTGAGCTGGTCCACATCGCGGAAGAAGGGAACCTTCTTCCCGGTGAGCAGTCCGTCGATCCCCACCTCCAGACGATCGGCGGCTTCGGTGTGTTCGAAGGAAAGGTGGTAGGTGTCCGCCGGGACCTGGGGGGCCAGGGGCCAGCGGAAGGCGGGATGGGCGCCCAGGGAAAAGAGGAGGTCGTCGGTGGAGGACGGGTTGAACACGTCGTAGCGCAGTTTCAGCGCATTCCCGTCCAGGGCGTAGGAGACCGCCAATTGGAACTGCTGGGGATACCGGTCCAGGAACGGGCCCGCGGAACCGAGCAGGAAGGAGGCTTCCTGTTCGTCCTCGTGCACCACGTCGAATTCCAGGTCGCGGGCGAAGCCGTGCTGCGGCAGCGAGTACCTCCGTCCCTGCCAGGTGTAGGCGTCGTTGGCGAGACGGCCCACCACGGGGAAGAGGATGGGGGAGACCCGGGCCCAGAAGGCGGGATCCCCGGACCACATGTATTCGACGCCGGTGTCCAGGCGTCGCAAGCCTCGCAACTCCGCCCCGAGAGGCGAGATGTGGACTTCGATGGACTCGTTTTTCAGCAGTACGGGACTCATGTCGTCGATTCCTGGAGGCGGACTAGGGGACCAAAGTGGTCGGAAGGATCCAAGGGAGGGGGTCGACGGGCTTGCCATCGACATGGACTTCGTAATGGACATGGGGACCGGTGGATCTTCCCGTGCTCCCCAGAAGTCCGATCACCTCGCCGCGTCGGACGCGCTCCCCGATTTCGCACCGGAAGGCGCTGAGATGGGCGTAGAGTGTCTGGATCCCCCCGCCGTGGTTCACCACAACGTAGTTGCCGAAGGAGGAACTGAACTCGGCCTGCACAACTCTTCCCGCCGCGGTGGCCATGACCGGCTCGCCGACGGCCCCGCTGACATCCTGCCCCTCGTGCATCATGTAGACGCCCAGGATGGGGTGCAATCTCCATCCGAAACCGGAGGAAAACGGCCCCCGGGCGGGGGCGATGCTCGGCGTCTGCTCCAGTTGGGACATCCGGCGGGTCGCGAGGTCGGAGGAGCGGACCAGGCTCGCCCTGGACACGGTCGCGTGTTCTCCCATGTCTTCCACGGAACGCGCCCAGGCCTCGTCGCCTTCCAGATCCGGAAAGAGCGTTTCCAGCAGTCGGGCATCGGACACGGTCCCCCGTGCCGTCGCGAAGGACGAATCCGTGTACCCGAACCGTCCGGCCAGCCGCTCCCGCACGGAGTCCAGGGAGGCGACCTCCATGCCCATCTGTTCGGCCTGCCGATGGAGTCTGGCGAGTGCCGCCTCGTCGGTGATGGCCTTGCTCGACTGGTAGAGGGTTTGGGGGTAGATCTTGGCGGACGAAAGGAGCTGGTAGAGCAGCGTGAGGCACCCCATTCCCAGGACGACGCCCACCACCAGCGCCCATCGCAGTCGGGTGCGATCGATCGCCAGATGCCACGGGCGACCGAGTTCGCCGATCCGGACCGAAAGTTCCACGCTCAGGGCTCGGTGCGCCAATGGTGGATGCGGTCTTCCACCCAGGACCGAGTCCACTCCATCGCGGGGCCCAGGGCGTGGTGACCCAGCCAGGACTGTTGGGCCGCCCACCTCGCGCGGGGAAAAAGGAGAGAAAGTCCCGCGATCACCCCCAAGGCGACCAGGGCGCCCTTGAGCGCTCCGAACGCGCCGCCGGCCAAGCGGTCGGCCCAACCGACGCTGCCCGCGGAGACCTTCTTCCAACCCCAGGCGGCGAGCATGCCCAGAAGCCACCCCGTCCCGAGGGCCAGGGCGAGCACCCCCAGGACGGCGGACGGGCCGGAAAGTCCCAGTCCCCGCCCGATCCACGACACCAGCAGGGGCATCTTCCAGACGGCGAGGATGGCGGCCAGGACCAGACCGGCCCCACGCAGGAGCCCTGAGATCAGGCCGTCCTTGAGGCCCGTCGCCAATGGCACCCCCACCAGCACGGCCACGAGGAGGTCCACCCAGTTCGCGGTCATCGCCAAGCCGCGGCGAGTCCCGCGGCCAGACCCAGCACGCCCCCGACCGCGAGGAACCACCAGGGCGAAACACCTTTGCGGGGCAGGGGGGAGGCGAATTTCCTGCCCGCACGGACCGCGGCCATGTAGGCCGCCAGGAACGCCTCGCGGTCCTGCCCGGCCCGGCCCAGGCATCGGTCCACTCGGGAGAGGAATTCCGAAGCGTCGCGCGGGCGCTTTCTGCGGTCGCGGGACAGGGTTGCGGAGACCAGGCGGGACACCGACCAGGGCGTGCCAGGGCGGATCCTCCACAGAGGCGCCGGGGTCTTGGTCAGCAGGGCGGTCAGGGAAGCTTCCGGTTGGTCCTTTCGGAAGGGATGCCTTCCAGCCAGCGATTCGTAGGTGCACAGCGCCAGCGAATAGAGGTCGCTGCGCTCGTCCAACTCCTCTCCCTTCGCCTGCTCGGCACTCATGTACGAGGTGGTGCCCACCACCATTCCGGGCATGGTGAGGTCGGATTGGTTCTCGAACCGGGCCACGCCGAAATCCAGGAGCTTCACCTGGCCGGCATGGCTGATCAGGATGTTCGCGGGCTTCACGTCGCGGTGGATGATTCCATGCAGGTGGGCGTGGCGAAGGGCTTCGGCGACGGTCCAGGCGATGGAAAGAGCCACGTCCAGGGGAATGGTCCGGCGCAGGTCCAGGATCTCCCGAAGGGTCAGCCCGTCGATGAATTCCATGGCCATGGCGGGACGCTGGTCCACCAGCCAGTAGCGGTAGACGTGCGCGTAGCCGGGATGGGCGACCCCCGAGAGCAGGCAGGCCTCCCGGTGGAATCGGTTCAGCATCTCGTCGCCGACCCCGTTGGGCACCAGTTTGACCACCACCTTCCGATCCAGGGACGGATCGTGGCACAGGTAGAGGTCGCTCATCCCCCCCAATCCGGTCCCGATGGGTTCCAGCACGTGGTAGGGCCCCAGCGTGGCGGGAAGGTCAGATTTCGGCGAAGTGGCGATCGCGGGCTTCAAGGAGCTTTTCGACGACGGTTTGGGAGACGCGCACGGAGCCGATCCCGGGACAGCCGGGCCGTTCGCCGTGGCTGTCCGAGCCCCCGGTCCAGACCAGATTGTGGCGCCGGGCGATGTCCTGGTACTTGCGACGGGCGGCGGAAGGCAGGTGGTGGCAGTAGATCTCGATGCCCTTGAGCCCGGCCTCCACCAGGAGGGGGATGACATCGTCCCGATCGGTGGCCATGGGATGGGCCATGACCGCCGCGCCACCCGCGTTGTTGATGAGGGCGATGGCTTCCATGGGGGTCAGGCATTCGGTCTCCACGTAGGCGGGACATTCGGGCCCCAGCCACTTTTCGAAGGCTTCCTGGAAGGACTTGATGTATTCCTCCTCCAGCAGGGCCCGGGCGATGTGCGGGCGACCCACCGTTCCGCCTTGGACATACGACAGGACCTTCTCGAACCGAATGGGGAGCCCCAGGTGGCCCAATTTGCGGACCATCGCCTTGGCGCGCAGGAACCTGCGGCGCTTGGCGCGCTCCAGGACCTGGTTCAGGGCGAGGTTGGAGGGATCGAAGAAGTACCCCAGGATGTGGATGTCCGACCCTTCCCAGGAGCTGGAGATCTCCACCCCGGGGATGAGTTCGACGCCCAGCCTGGCCGCCACGTCCTTGCCCTGCTCCCACGAATCGATGTTGTCGTGGTCGGTGATGGCGATGGCGGTGAGTTTCCGCCGCGCGGCCAGGTCCAACATCTCCGCCACCGAGAGGGAACCGTCCGACAGGGTGGAATGCATGTGCAAATCCACCCAGCCGGGTGCATGTTCCCCCTCCTCGGGGGAAAACGGATGGAAGGTGCAGTGGTGCATGGGCCTGTCCGGAAAGTTACCACGTCCGGACCCGGAGGGAAAGCCGGTCGTGGGGAAGGCGGCCTGGAAGGTCCGAATTAGGGTAGATTGTGGTCGCGATGTACCTGCTCCTCCTCGGCGTTGCCGTCCTGATCCTTGTCAGCCTCTTCCTCGCGGGCCTCTACGTGGCGCTGCAAAAGCGGAACACCGAGGAGGAGGCGACGCCGCAGATCCACCATTCCGGGGTCTACCGGCTGCGGCGAAGTCCGCGCGAGGCCTTGCTGGCCGCCAAGCCTTCGGAAAAGGAGATCCAGGACCACCTTCAATCCCTGGGGCTGGCTCCGACGGAGATCCAGGCCGTGCTCCAGCTTTGGCGCGACCAGACCGAATTGAACATGCGGCTGATCGAAGACGCGGACATCAAGGAAGTGCGGACCTTCCAGATCCAGGTTCCGCCCAACCAGACCGAGGCCCTGCTGGACTTTCCGCAGGGCACCTACGTGACCCGCGACCAGTTGGGGACCCACGCCCAACTGATTCCCCCGTTCCACCTGGGCTGCAAGGCCATGCTCGAACCGCGCAACGCCTGGGAGACCGGTGACTGGAAACCTTTGCTTCCCACCGCCGAAGGACGCTACAGCGTGCCCGATTGGAGGACCTTTGTCCGTTAAGCACCACCTCGGAATCGTGCTCGCCCTGGCTGCCGTTTCCGGCGCAACAGAGTCGTCCATCCTCACGCTGGTCATGCCGGTGGGTGCCCGACAATTGGGAATGGGTGAAACATCCGTGGGCCTGGCGGACGACGTCTTCGCCCCCTACTGGAACCCGGCCGGACTGGCCTTCGGGCCCTTGGCCGACGAATGGGAGGTCGCCCGTCCGGCGTCCAAGCTCGACGGTCCGGTGACCGCGATGACGACCACCAAGCGGACGGGACTGTTCTCGCGCGGCGAGGTCTGGGTCGCTTCGGGGAGTTCCTTGCAGCGATTCGACGGAAAGGGTTGGCACACGACCCAGACCATTCCGCTCGAAGAGGGCGAGAAGGCCTCCACCGTGGTGCGGCGGTGGCTGGGAAACCTCTGGCCCACCGACACGGCGGGTCAGCGCGCGGTCCTGGAGACTGTCCTGCGCTCTTCCGGAGCCATGCGCGAGGCCGACGAGAAGGACCTGGTGGAGCTGGAAGCGTCCTTTTCCGTCCCTGTCCGCGATTCCATCCTGTGCATCTCTTCCGACGAGACCGGCAAGCTCTGGTTGGGGACGGTGAACGGGCTCCTCCGCTGGGACGGCCGCGCCTGGAAGGTCTGGCGCGACTCGGGCTCGGGGCTTCCCTCCAACCGGATCACCGCCTTGGCCACATTCGGCGCCAGCGTCTGGGTGGGGACGGACAAGGGCCTGGTGCGCCTCAAGCAGCGCGAAAACGACGTGGAATTCCGACGATTCGGCGAGAGCTTCGGCCTGACGAGCCAGGTGGTCACGGCGCTCGCGGTGGACGAGAAGTCCAGGACGCTCTGGGTGGGGACGGATACCGGCGGCATTTCCCGGTTGGAAATCACCGAGAAGGCGTCCACCTGGAAGCAGTGGTCCACGGCGGACGGTCTCCTGTCCGACAGCACGAGGGCGATCGGGATCGACCCCGACGGCGATCCTTGGGTCGCCGAGCCCGGTGGGGTTTCCCATTGGACCGGAAAGACCTGGGAAAAGCTCTCGTTCCAGGGCGTGGACGTGCGTTCGGTGTCCGTGGACAAGAAACGCAACGTGTGGATCGCCACCGACAAGGGTGTCTGGAAGTACTTGCCCCTCTCGGCCCAGAAGAAGGACGCCGGTGGGAAGGTGGACGGTGCCCCGCAGGGCAAATGGATCCACTACCACTCCGGAAACGGCTTGGCCGCCAACGACGCGAGTCTGGTTTCCGCCCAGGGGGAGGACATCTGGTTCGCGACCCCGGCGGGGATCGTGCGGGCCCACCGAGCCTCCGCCCGGATGGGCCTGTTCTACGAGACCCTGCTTCCCGCCCTGCAGCTCAAGGACCTGTATCACACCTACGCCGGGTTCACCTACCCGGTGGAGGAGTGGGGAACCTTCGGAGGGTTCATCAACTTCCTCTCGCTGGGCCAGACCACCTTCCAGGAGACGGACCAGTCGGCGGTGCAGACCTTCAGTTCGTACGAACTGGTGGGCGCGCTTTCCTACGGCACGCGGCTCAACCTGGACTGGGGCTTCGGGCTCAACCTGAAATTCATCTATTCGGCGCTGGCCTCGGGGATCACCATCGGCGGCCAGAAGGCCGACGGCGTGGCGGTGAGCTACGCCTTCGACCTCTCCGTGCTGCGCAAGAACCTGCTGGTCAAGGATCTCTCTTGGGGAGCCGTGATCCAGAACATCGGACCCGCCGTCTTCTACATCAGCCAGGACGAGGCCGACCCCATCCCCTTGACCTGGCGCACGGGCCTGGCCTACGACGTGTTCCACACACCCAGCCACAAGCTGACGGTGGCCGCGGACTATTCCCGCGAGACGGTTTCGCGCACGGCCAGCGGTCAGGCGCGCGACTTCGCCACCGGCGCCTACTACGCCGTCGCCGAGCCATGGGGCGAGGGGCAGGCTCCCGTCGGATCCAACTGGCTCGACATCGCCCGCGAGAACCTGGATCAATCCATGTACAACATGGGCGTGGAGTACACCTACGCGTCGCTCCTCAGCCTGCGCACCGGCCTGCTCTTCGATCCGGGCGGCGAGCGCCAGGAAATGGACGTGGGTGCCGGCGTGCTCCTGTCCGACCTGATGACCTTGGACTACGCCTACATCAAGGACGTGAGCTTCATCGGAACCCAGCCCGAAGGCGTGCGCTCCGGCCAGTCCCGCCTGTCCCTCAACGTCATGTTCTGACCACCGGAGGCCTCTCCATGCGCCGTCTGCTCTCGCTCCTGACCGTCCTGGTGTTCCCGCTGGTGCTGTCGTCGTGCGACTCGCTCACCCAGGCCTTGAACGTGGTGAACGTGAAGTTCACACCCGCCACTCCGGTCTACACTGGACCAGACATCAGCTACACCGGAGGACTGATCCCGCATCTGAGCGACTTTCAGCTTGTGATGACGTTCCACGTCAACGCCGACAACACGCAGAACAGCCAGAGGGCGGCGTTCGGGAGTCCAGAGGTTCCGATCAGCTTGAATTTCTACGTCCTGAGCTTGAATTCGACACCCATCCAGGCCCCCATTCCGTCGTTCTCGGTCGCAGGGGGGGCGGATACGACCTTGGATTTCCCGGTCAGCATTCCCCTGAGCGACATCGCCAACAATTCCGTGCTGCAGGAAATCGTCGCCGGGGATTCCATCCCCTATTTCCTGACGGGGACCATCGGATTCAGCATTCCCGGCATCGGATCGGGCAGTTCGACCGTCGATTTGGCCACCGGCGGAATCCCCACCCGACCATCGGGCAGCGTTGTGACGTTGTTGTCCGGCCTGATCTAAACGGTTGACCAGGTCCGTTCACCGGTGTAGGGGCGTAAAATTTTACGCCCCTACGATGGCGAACGGATGACCGGTCCAGGTTCGCGATGGGTTCGGCCCGGGTCCCCGATTGTCGGGGTGACCGGCGCACCAACGCAGGTACGGGGGTTGTCTGTCCAACCCCGTATTCGACCATCGACCTGGCCACGGGCGGAATCCCCACCCGGCCATCCAGCAGCGTGGTGACGTTGTTGTCCGGCCTGATCTGAACGGTCACCCCCTGAACAGTCTCCACGTCGGTTTCGGGCGTTCCTGCCAGAATCCGACCGCCGCGACCGCCAGGAAGCTGGTGTCGCGCAGGATGGTCCAGACGGAGATGGGGTCGCCCTTGCCGCCCTGGGTGAAGCAGCCGCAGTGGGTGTCGATGCCGCGAGCCACGCCCTGGACGATGGCCACCAGGAACATGACCATCATGGCCAGGATCAGGCCGGAAGCCGCCTTGCTCCAGATGCCCAGCAGAAGGAACGCGCCGGCGACGAATTCCACGAACGGAAGCCAGAGGCCGAAGACGTTCACCACGATGTACGGGAGGACGTGGTAGTTCAGCACCGTGTCGGAAAACGGCCCGGGGTTGCGGATCTTGTCGATGGAAGCGTAGATGAACAGGATCCCCAGGAAGAGGCGGGTGACCAGTACGACCGTGTCGCGCAGCTTCATTTCTCGATCCTTTCCTTGGCCTGGGTCCAGTCGTACCATCCACCCTGGTACCAGCGGATGTACTTGTATCCCGCCTTCAGCAGTTCCTTGGACAGCAGTTCCGAGGCTTGGCATTCCACCCCGCTGCAGTAGGTCAGCAGAGGCCGGTCCAGGGGCACCGAGTCCTTGAACGACTTGATCCGCTGGTCGAAATCCTCTTCCGGGAAGTTGATGGCTCCCGGGATCCTTCCCCGCACGTAGGCGTTGTCGGGTCGGGCGTCCACGACCAGCACGTTCTTGTCCTGCATCAGGATCTTGACCGTGTCCCGGTCCACCGGGACGATGCCCGCCTGTCGGACGAGCTCGTCGGCGGGCGGACGCAGGACCTTGATTCCATCCGCCCGCAAGGCGTTGTACCCCAGGGCGAGGACGAGCGAGACGGCCAGGAGGATCCCGGCCCGGAAAACATTCTTCATGGCGAATACCCCACGACACGCAACCGCAGGGACTTCTGCAGCTCGTTGGTCAGTTCGATCTGGACCTCGTCGGACAGGCTCTTGCGGCCCCACTCCGGCCTCGCCGAAAGGGTGACCTGGTAGCCGGTCACCGCCCCGCGGGTGGTGGCGGGTTCCCAATGGTCGCCCATGCGGACCAGTTCCACAGGAGTCCACCGCACATCCACCTCGGATCGCTCGGAAGTGGCTTGGCGGATGGTGAACGGTTTGCCCGTGGTGTCCACGATCAGCACCTGGCGTTCCTGGGACTTGCGGTAGTCGCCCATGTCCACGTATTCGGGAACGGCGATCACGGACGGCCGGACATCGGCCGAGACCAACAAGGTCAGAAGGATGGAATCCGGGGTTTTCCGGGGGATGTCCACGGCGAATTCCACCTGGTCGGCGAGCGGAGAGGTCTGCAGGACCATCTTCAGTTCCGTTCGGGCACCCGGCTCCAGCACGCGCCGGTCGAACTGGGCGGACAGGCAGGTACAGGCCGTGTGCGGGGGGAGCAGCGCGATGGATGCGGTTCCCTCGTTCCGACAGGTCCTTTCCAGGTGCACCACGCTTCCCTGGGGCACGATGCCCGCATCCACCTCGACGGGACCGCAATCCAATTCGGTTTTCCCCGCCGAAGCGAGACCGGCGGCGAGACAGATCGGAAGGAGGCTTGGGTGCATCGAGGGATGCAATATACCCAGGTGGGGTTCGGGACGGTTTCTAGTTTCCCTCCCCAATGAAATCCGATCCCAACGCCACCCCCAAGGGCCCCCGCAACTGGGGCAAGTCGTTCCTGCGCGAGATCATGGTGCCCTTGCTGTTGGCCGTGGTCGTCATCCAGATCGTGATCCAGGCCTTCCGCATCCCCTCGGGCTCCATGGAGCGCACCCTCCTGGTGGGCGACTGGCTCCTGGGCATGAAGTTCATGTACGGAAGCCCCATCCCCTTCACCAACAAGCGCCTTCCTCCCGTGCGCGACCCCCGGCCGGGCGACGTCATCATCTTCCACTACCCCATGGATCCGGACGTTCCCGACAGGGATCCAGCCCGGTTCAAGTTCCTGGCCCACACGCTCCTGTTCGGGGACTACTACTGGGACAGGGACCCGGACGAAGGCCAGGCACGGCTGGTGCGCTACGATTCGCGCGACTTCATCAAACGCTGCGTGGGGGTGTCCGGCGACGTTTTGACCATCCGCCGACGGCACGTGTGGCGCAACGGAGCGGAAGTCGCGTTGGCTCCCAACGGACAGTACGACGACACCACGCAGATTCCCTGGGACATGGAGCGGGTGCGGGATTCCATGGGTCCCTTCCGCATCCCCAAGCCGGGCGAGACCCTCCATCTGAACGGTCTGCCCAGCGACGAATTCCTGCGCATCTATTCGCTGGCCATCCAGGAACATCCGACCCAGGCCGTCCGGTGTTCCCTCTGGGTGGAGCGCAACGGCAAGAAGGACACGTCGTGGGTCATGCGCGACGTCTACCAGAGCGTGTATCCGGATTTCAACCTGCCCGACGACGCGGCGCTGCGCAGTTTCCGCATGCCCCAGGGATGGGTGATGGCCGACTACCGGATGGACACCCTGTCCGAGTACATGTCCAAGCTGTTCCAGATGGTGGAATCCGACGGCTGGCCACGCCTGGTGGCGCACAACGCCGTGTTGCCGCGTTTCGGGGTCTCGCTGGACAACGCCTTCCATCTCTGGAGGGCCGCCGACAGCGCCGGGAAGGACACCTTGCGCCTCTGCAAGGCGATCTCCATCGACGGGCGCTGGGACAGCACCTACACCGTGCAGCGGCAGGTCCTGTTCATGATGGGGGACAACCGCGACCACAGCTCGGATTCGCGGTTCTGGGGATACCTCTCCCGGCGCAACGTGAAGGCGCAGGCGCTCATCATCTACTTCTCGCTGGACGACGCGGACGGGATGGTGTCGCTCAATCCCTTCACCTGGTGGCGCGTCCCCTTCCGCACCCGATGGAACCGGATCGGCCGGCTGGTCGATGACTGATCGCCGCTGGCAATTCCTGCTGGCGGCGTCGCTCCTCTACGGTTGTGCCCGGCAAGTCGCCCCGGCGGGCGGCCCGGTGGACACCACGCCACCACGCCTGCTTGCAGCGTTCCCGGATTCCGGCGCCGTGCGGGTGGACCCCAAGTCCACCTTCCGATTGCACTTCTCGGAATGGGTGGATCCCACCACCGTCCGTGCCGCCGTGTCGCTGGCACCCGTCGGGCAGAAGGCGCCCGACATCAAGGTGGATGGAGCCGACGTCACCATCCACCCGCACGAGCCCCTGGACAGTCCGGCCACGTACGTCCTGCGCATCCAACCGGGCCTCGCCGACTGGCACAAGGCCGGGACCAAGACCCTGCAGGAGATTCCCTTCGCCACCGGAGACCGCATCGATTCCGGCAGGGTCCTGGTGCGCATGTGGACGGGATCCGATACGCTTCCACCCGTTCCGGTGCGCGGACGCCTGGGCGCCTGGCCCCTGGATTCCGCAGTGCGCTCCAAGCTCGCGAGGCTGCTGCGACGCAAGGATTCCACCGGCTGGCTCTCGCAGGCGCCGCGCCCCGAGCGCGAGAAGCCTTGGCGCTGGACCTGGGCCGACAGCACCGGCCTGGCCGACCTCAGGTTCCTGCCTCCGGGGCGCTGGCGCCTGGCGGCCTGGGACGACGTGGATAAAGACAATTTCTGGCGTCCCGGAGAGGAGAACATCTCCTGGCTCGGGGACGTGGTGGAGGTTTCGCCCGTCTGGACGGATTCCTTCTTCGTACGGCTCGTCCGCCAGGACACCGGACTGCCCGCGCTCCCCATGGACACGACGGTGGACACGCTCCGGGTCCGCGACAGCCTGGCCATGGATTCGGTGGCGCGGCGCTGGGAGGGTTTGCCGGAGGATTCCACCGGCTGGGCCTACCTGTCCCAGGACTCCCTTCCGGCATCCTGGAAAGGTCGCCACGTCCGGATCCGGGTGTGGCCGCTGTTCCGCAAGGCGCGCCCCCGGCTGTCTCCCTCGGGGAGCGCGGTGGTGCGCCTGGTTCCGGGCAAGTGGACCGGGGAGGCCTGGAGCTACCGGGACAGCGCGGGATCCGCACCGGGCGTCGCCGACCGATCGGGATCGCGCAGATCGGATCCCTGGTGCGTCGTGCCCCCCTTCGAGATCGACCGCCAGGACAGCATCTCCTTGCGGCTGGACTGCGCGGTACGTCGCCCCGCTGCCGACACCGGAAAGGCCGCCAGATGAGTTTCAAGCCATTGGGAGACTTCGTCTCCATCGACCTGGAGACGACGGGACTCGATTTCGCGAACGAGGAGATCCTGGAACTGGGGGCGGTGGTCTGGCGCGGCGGCATCGAATCCGGGGTGTACTCCTCCGTCCTGCGCGCCCGCCGTCCGGTGACTCCGTTCATCGAAGCCCTCACCGGGATCACCGCGGCCGAGGCCGAGCGGGGAAAGGACACCGCGGAGGGGTTGCGGGAATTCGCCGAGTTCTGCGGCGACCTTCCCGTGGTCGCCCACAACTCGTACTTCGATCTCCGGTTCCTGCGCAAGGCCTGGGAGGCGGCGGGAATCGCCGAACCCTCCCGGCCCGTCTTCGATTCCCTCCTGGGCGCCCGCATGTCGTGGCCCGACTGGCCCAGCCACAAGCTGGAAAGCCTGGTGGACCGGCTGGGGCTCTCCGACGGTGAAGTCGCCCACCGCGCGTTGGCCGATGCCCGTGCCGCGGGACGACTGTTCCTGGCGGTGATGGGGCGGCTGTCGGAACTCGACGTGGAGGATCCCGGGGTGCTGGATTCCCTGTCCTGGGTCCTGCGCGGCTCGGAAAGTCCGTGGGAAAGCATCCTGCCCTGGACCGGCGGCGAGGTGGCTCCCGATCCGGCTTGGCCGCCGGAACCGGAGGATGTCGCGCGCTCGGGTCCGGCCCGCGAGGCGGTGGTCTCCGCTTCCTCCATCGACAGGATCTTCTCTCCCTCCGGCGCACTCGCGGCCCAGCGTCCGGATTGGGAGGCCCGTCCGGCCCAGGGACAGATGGCCAGGGAGGTGGCGCAGGCCCTGTCCGAGGAACAATTCCTGTCCTGCGAGGCCGGCACGGGCACGGGGAAATCGCTGGCCTACCTGGTGCCCGCGGCGCTCTGGGCCGTGGAGGCGCGTGACCGGGTGGTGGTGTCCACGGCCACCAAGACCTTGCAGAACCAGCTGTTGGAGCGGGAGACCCCGCTGGTGCGCTCGGTCGTTCCCGGAGTCCGGATCGAGGTCCTGAAGGGGCGCCAGAACTACCTGTGCGTGCGCCGCTTCGCCGAGCACTTGACCGATCCCGCCCGGTTGGACGCCTCCGAGCGCGAAGCTTTCCTTCCCCTGGTCGCATGGGTGCGGCAGACCTCCACGGGCGACATCGAGGAATGCCACGGCTTCGGCCGGGACCGCAACGCGGCGTTGTGGGGCAAGCTCCAGAGCGACGGCCGATCCGCAATCCCGGCGCGCCACCCCCTGTTCCGGCGCTGCTTCCACCAGCGGGCCAAGCGCCGCGCCGAGGCATCGCACGTCCTCGTGGTCAACCACGCGCTCCTGCTGTCCGATCTCGCCCTGGATTTCGCCCTCCTTCCCTCCTACGAGCGGCTCGTCGTGGACGAAGCGCACCACCTGGCCGACGTCGCCCACGACCACCTGGGCAGGTCCGTCTCCCTTCCGCGTCTGCGGCGCCTGCTGCACCCTTTGGCGGAATCCGGCGACAAGAGGGCTGGTCACCTGGGCGCGATCTCCGCATCGCGCACCCTGCCCATCGAAGCCATCCCTCTCCTGGACAGGGCCCGCGAGGAACTGCTCTCGGCCGACCGACGGCTGCACCGCTTCTTCCAGAAGCTCGGGGAGAAGGTCGGGCGCCGCGGAGAGGAACAGAAGTTCCGTCTGCGCGAAGGACTGGCCGCCGAGACGGGCGCGGATCCATCGCCGGTGCTGGGCGCGTTCGAGGCGGCTCTGCTCGCGTTGTCGGAGCTCCGCAAATCCCTGGTCGAATGGAAGGAAGGCGAAGACAAGGGGTACCTGGGAGATCTCGCCTCCGGTGAAGGCTCCCTGTCGGAATTCCGACGCGACCTCCAGGTCCTCTGCGAAGGTCCTCCCGAAGGGGACGTCCATTGGATCGAGGATTGGAGCAATCCCATTCGGCTGCAGCTCCGCGGGTCTCCCCTGGATCCAGGGGCGCTCCTCGCCAAGCGGCTCTATCCCATCCTCAAGACCTGCGTCTTCACCTCGGCGACGCTTTCCATCCGCGGTCGTCCGGAGCACTTCGAGATCCGCAACGGTCTCTCCCGATTGGATCGCGAAACGACACGGGCCCGGCATCCATCGCCGTTCCTGATGCGGGAACAGGCTCGGGTCGTGGCCGCCGGCTGGTTGCCCAGGCCCGGCGACAAGGGCTGGACGGACGCCCTGGTGCAGACCCTCCGCGACGTCGTCCTCCCGCTGGGGAGGCGTTCCCTGGTGCTGTTCACCTCCGAGCGGAGCCTCCGCGAGGTGCGCGAGAAGCTGGCCGACGATTGGCGCGCCGCCGGCAGGCTGCTGGTGGCGCAGGGCGTGGACGGGAACCGGGACGCCCTGCTCCAGATCTTCCGCCGACACGAAGGCGCCTGCCTGCTCGGATCGGACAGTTTCTGGGAAGGAGTGGACCTGCCGGGACGCGATCTGGAACTGGTGGTGATCGCACGCCTGCCGTTTCCGGTCCCGTCCGACCCCCTGGTTTCGGCCCGGTCGGAGGCAGTGGAGGCCGACGGGGGTGCGCCCTTCGCGGAATGCTTCCTGCCCGAGGCCTGGCTCAAGTTGCGCCAGGGCATCGGAAGACTGCTGCGGCGTTCGGACGACCGTGGAGCGGTCCTGGTCCTGGACAGCCGGGTGGTGCGCGAAAGATACGGTTCCTATCTCGCCGACACCTGGGACGGCGGCCACCGCCAGGCCAAGACCCCGGACCAGGCCTTCCGGGAACTGAAGGAGTGGTTCGACGGTCCCCAAGCCATCGAACCCATGGAGCCGGAGCCCTCTTTGATGGCCGCGGTTCCCGTCGCCGGGGGCGATCCATGACCCGCCCCGGGTCGGGTCCCGTCCTGGTCGTCTGCGCGACCCTCCTGGCCGGGTGCTATTCGTTCACCGGTTCCGGACTGCCCACCGGCCTGCGCACGGTGGAGATCCGCCAGGTGGTGGACCGGTCCCGCCAGAGCGAACTCGCCGACCAGGCGACTCTTTTCCTGACCCAGGAATTCCAGCGCAACGGAGCCCTGCGCCCGGTGGACCACGACGCCCAGAGCCGGGTGGAGACCTGGCTTTCGGGATACAACCACGCCCCCCAGACCTACGACCTCTCCGGCAACGTCTCCCGCTTCCGGGTCACCGTGACCCTGGAAGTGAAGTTCACCGACCTGCGCGACGAGTCGGTGCTGTACGAGTCCAAGAGCCTCGACGGTTCGTATGATTACGATCCTCTGAAGGAGACCGAGGCCGACGCCAAGGTCAAGGCATTGCAGAACGCGGTCCGCAAACTGGTGGACAACACCGTGAGCGGGTGGTAGAAGGAGCGACTGGAACCATGGAATTCGTCAAGATGCACGGGACGGGGAACGACTACGTGTACGCGGATCTCTGGACGGAATCCGTCACGAATCCGTCGTCGCTTGCCGTGGAGGTGTCTCACCGACATTTCGGGGTCGGGTCCGACGGGCTCATCCTGGTGGCCCGGCCCACCGAACCGGGTTTCGCCGGCCGGATGGTGATGTTCAACGCCGACGGATCCGAAAGCGGGATGTGCGGGAACGGCATCCGCTGCGTCGCCAAGTTCCTCTTCGACCGGGGACGCACCGGGGGCGCTCGCGAATTCCGGATCGAGACCGGCGCGGGACCGCGCTCCGTCCGCGTCCAGACCGGTTCCGACGGCCTGGTCCAAAGCGCGACCGTGTCCATGGGCGTGCCCATCTTGGCACCGGAGGGAATTCCCACCACCCTCCCCGGGCATGGTTCGGAATCCGAACTGCGCGTGGGGGGGCGGGTCCTGCGCGGGACGCCCGTGGGCATGGGAAACCCCCACTTCGTGGTCTTCGTGGACGATGTGGATTCCTTCCCGGTGGGGGAGATCGGGCCCTTGGTGGAGCATCATCCGGACTTCCCTCGGCGCGTCAACGCCGAATTCGTGCAGGTGCTGGGACCGGGTCTTTTGCGGCAGCGGACATGGGAACGCGGCTCCGGCGAGACTTGGGCCTGCGGGACCGGAGCGTCTGCGGTCTGCGTCGCCTCGCGCTTGCGCGGCCATGCGGCCGGAGACGTGGAAATCGACCTGCTGGGAGGGCGCCTGTCGCTCTCCTGGGACGGATCGGGCGAGGTCCAGATGTCGGGAAATGCCGTCGAGGTCTTTCGGGGCAGCTGGCCGGGCTGAACTGGGGTGGATCGACCCAATTCCGGACTGACGTTGGGGCGGTTCAGGTAGGAAAGGAGGGAGGGACCCGTCGACCCCTTGGCGACATGTCCGATGGGGATCATCGGCATCCGTCTTGCGGGAACTCCCTTCTCGAAGCTGGATTGGAGAGGCGATGTTTTGGATTCTGGTGGGAATCGGAGCCCTGGTCGGAGGTGGAAACACCTTCTCCTCCCGGGGAGACTCGGCGGGAATCGCGGAGTTGCGGAGCCATCTTCCCCAGGATCTCAGGGCCCGTGTGGAAAAGGTTCGGGAAGAGATGGAGAACCGCCACGACACCCTGCTCCACCTGACCCTGTCCGCGAGGACCCGCTGGACCGACAGCCTGGTGCGGGAGGTCTTGAAACGACGATCGCTGGCATTGGATACTTTGGCTCCCACCGAACGCGAAAGAATCGAGGAGCGCATGCAAGAGATGGAATTCCCGTCCGGAACACGTTCCCGTCCGGCCCGCCCTCGGGACCCGGGCATGGGTCTTCGCCAATGAGGCGGATCGCCACCCTCCTGGTCGGAGGGATCCTGCTTCTGGCCTCCCATCCACGCGCGGACTGGGTCGTTGTGCCCGGGGAAGGCGTCACCGCTTGGGTGCCGGCGGGCTGGGTGCTGGTGAACGAAGAACTCACCGACACCACCCGGATCTGGCACCTTTACGACACCACCATCACGGCGCAGGGGAACCGACGCCACAACGGAGACATCCTGCTGGAGGCGCAATCCGGGGTGGGTGCCCAAACGGACGTCGCGGCGGAGCAATGGGTCCAGAACGAAGGCGAGTCCTGGGATCTCTACGTCCAGACGGCCCCATTGGGCGGCGTCGTGTACCAGAACGATTCCACACTCGTCGGGGGCTTGTTCGCGTGGGAAGTCTACGGTGAATCCCTCGACTCCGCAGGAGACAGCGTCTTGACCACCTTCGCGCGCACCACCGCCCACGGGGACGTGGGTTGGGACTTCTGGGTCCAATCCGATACTTCGGACGCGGATACCGCCATCGCCACCTATGCCGGCCTGTTGGACAGCCTCCAGTTGGACACCACGGTGACCAGCCTGCCCACGGGAATCCGAGCCCGCTCGGCGCCTGGCTTGCGATCCAACGCGCTTTCCTCCATCGGAGGGAGCCTCCGGATCCAAGCCCTGCACCTGGATCGGGTGGAGGTCATGGACCTGATGGGACGGATGGTACCCGGCACCCTCCACCCCGGGAATGGGGAGTGGTCGTGGCGGCCCAATTCCGAGCGAACCACCACCGTGTTCGCCCGGGTCCAGGCCGATGGCGAAGTCTGGACGCGTCGTCTGGTCCTGGAACCTTGAACGAAATCCATCCAGCGGTGGCGTCGATTTGACGCCATGCTTCCGGAGGTGTCCAGGTTGATCGGCCTTGTGGGAGTCCTTCTCCTTTTCGCGGGGCCGGTCGGTGTCGCGAAAGGCGCCGCGCCAACTTCCATCGGCTCGGCGCAATCCGCATTGAATGCCGGGAGGTGCCAGGATGCGACGGATCTTTTCCTGTCCGCCCGAGCCGCGGGCGATTCCTCGGCGGCGCTCCTGTCGGGAATGGCCCAGGCCTTGGAATGCACGGGACGGATGGAGGAGGCGCTCGGGGCCACCTACCTGAAACTCGGGAAGGACACCACGGGACGGATCGATCTTCTGATCTTCCGCGACCAACTTCTGCGCCGGCTGGGCTTGGGCGACATGGCCAAGCAGACGGAAGCGGAGATGGGCATCGTGGAGGCCACGTCCGGCCCGGCCCCGACGGGTTGGACCTGGCAGAAGCGGCCGACCTGGACCGCGAACCTGGGCTGGAGCCACGAGTTCGAGGCTCCCGGGTCGCCGTCCACCCTCGACCACAACGACAGCCTGCTGCTCACCAACTCGGGAACGGTTCCCACCTTCGGGCCAGTGGACGCATTGGCGCAGGTCGCTTCCGACTCCATCCTGCTGGAGGGAGGCAGTTGGGACCTTTCCGTGGCCGCGAGCTGGGGAGGGAGCGGTGGTCGTGGCGGAATTTGGCTCGGTCCCACGGGCAGCCTCTCGCTGGATGACGATTCATTGGGATGGCGCAGCGCAGGTGGGGGATTGGACCTGAACTGGCTGTGGATCGCCACCGGCCGGATCTCGTTCCAGGGGGATCTTTCCGGGGAACGCACCTGGTTCGCCACCTCATCGGGCCCCCTTCCCGTGGAAGATGATCTGGGAGCGACCATCACCCCCCAATGGAGTCGGGATTCCTGGGAGATCACCCTTCCGCAGACCCTGCGGACCTTGCGGACGAATTCCAGTCCCTGGACCTGGACAGGAAGCCATGGGTTGGGTATCTCCAAGACCGTGAACCCCATGGTAAAGATTTCCGTCTCCGCGGCCTGGAGCTGGAACCTCGACCCTTCCGGCGCGGTGGACGACGAGGTGTGGGCACGGGTGGTGGAAGGCGATTCTCTGGCGGCAGGAAAGAAGGTGTTGGACGTGGGGCTCTATGCCCCGAACCTGGCCGTGGCGAATTCCCCCACTGGGCAGTTCACGGTCCAGAGGAATCTCGCCTCCGTGTCGGATGCCCAGCTCCAGGGATTCACCTTCCCCCTGAGCCGAAACACCGACTGGACCCAACCGGGGGTCGGTGCGACCGTCGCCCTTGGGCCTTGGTCTACGCTGTCGCTGGACCTTTCGGCGCAATGGGCGGAGACCATCTACACGCACGATCAGGAAGGCGTGAACGTCGACCCTTCCATGGCCGATCAAATCCCGGATTCCGCGCTTTCCGTTCTCCTAGTGCTGCGCGACACCGCCACCAAGAAGGAGTATCTGGTAGGCACCACCAAGGCCGACGCACCGCTGGTGGCGTGGTCGCCGTGGAGCATCCATCGCGTCGACCAGGTCTGGACGGCCCAGGCCGTGCTGGTCTGGAGACCCAAGAAGTGGCTTTCCTTCCGCGCCTCGTGGGCCTGGACCCGGAACATCTCGAATGTCGCCCAATATGTGGACGGAGCTTCCTACGAACGGAATCTCATCGCGGGATCGGGGGCGGTTTCGTGGTGAAGCGGATTCCATTCCTCTCTCTGATGGCCGCGCTCCTGGCGCTCTCGGCCTGCTCCAACCGGACCTTGAAGCGGAACGCGCGCATCGCCCTGCTCCAGGGCGATGGCGAACGCGCGGCGAGGTTCTACGAGGATGCCCTGGACCGCGACCCCGGCGATCCCAGGTTGCGCCGGGGTCTGGGCGAGGCATGGATCCTGGTGGCCAGGGATCGCGCCCAGGACGGCGACGACAAGCCTTCCGACTGGTCGCGCTCGGCCAGGGAACTGGAGCGCGGTTCTTCCGACACGGCCTCCAGGCGACTGCTTTCGGAAGCCCGGCTGGGGATGGCCAAGGCGTTGGCCCGCGCGGGCGACACCGACCAGGCCGTGCGCGGACTGGAGAAGGAGCTGGATTCCAATCCGCGCGCCATCGCCGCCCGCAATTTCCTGGCCATCCTGGTGGATCGCCGCGGCGAAGGCGACCACGCCGAGGAGCTGTTCCTGCAGAACGCCGCGATCGACTCCAGCGACGCCGACGCCTGGTTCAACCTGGCCCTGGTGGAGTGGGGGAGAGGGCGGAAGCTGGAGGCCGCCGACCACATGCTGCACGCCTCCAGGCTCGACCCCAAGGATCCCGAGATCCTCCTCTGGCTGGAGCGCATCTCCAAGGGGCTGGGGGGTGACGGAAAATGACCGCGCTTCCTTCCGGATATTCCTTGGCGGTCCGCGTCGGGGCGGGAGCCTTCGGGGAGGTCTTCCGGGCCCGCGAGGACGCGGCCAGGCGCTGGGTGGCCCTGAAACGCCTGTCCAGGTACGACCTCTGCAAGGCGGAAGCCTCGGCGCTGGCGGCGGGACTTCCGTGCCTTCCCGCGCTGTATTCCGTGTTTTCCGCCAAGGGGGCGGAATGGATCTGCATGGAATACGTGCACGGTCTGCCGCTGGGGGCGCTGCTGGCGTCGGGAGTCGAGCCCGCGGAGGCCGCCGGCCTCGCGTGCAACCTGGTCCGGGCATTGGCGGCTCTCCACGATTCGGGATCGGCGCACGGCGACCTGAAGCCCGAGAACATCCTGGTTCAGCCCGATGGCGGCATCCGGCTTCTGGACCTGGGCCTTTCCGCGGCGGGGAGCGATCGCGCGTTGGGCGGCAGCGCCGGCTACACCGCCCCCGAGGCGGGATCGCCGGGGATCGATCCCCGCAAGAGCGATCTCTGGTCCCTGGGCGTCGTCCTGCACGAGATCCTGACGGGCGCCCGTCCCGCGCCCGCGGAAAAGGCGAACGGGTGGGCGCGCCTGCGCGCGGCGGCACCTGGTTGGATTCCCGCCGTCGACCAGCTCCTGGAGGAGGATCCCGCCCGTCGTCCTTCCTCGATCGCGGTCCTCCTGCCGGGACTGCCCGCGGCTCTCTGGTCGGAGGTGGCGTCCGATCGGTTGTCGGCGGCGGCGGACCGCCGGCTCGCGGCGCTCCTGGGCCGGCAGGCCGAAGACCTGGTGCGCCGGGGTCGATCCCGCGAGGCGCTGCCGCTGTTGCAGGAGGCGCTGGACCTGGATCCGGATCAGAATCTGTCGCTCGGCCTGCTGCCCCGCCTGCGTCTGGACGAAGGCCGTTCCCGGCGCCGGGTGTGGGTCGCGGTCGCCGTCGCGGTCGTCGCCGCGATCGCGGTCGCCGGCGTCCTGGCGCTGCGCGAGGCGCCCGAAGAGGCCTACGTGCCCTTGAAGACGGCGCCGGAACTGGAACGCCTGCCTCCTCCGCGGGGCGGCTCCGGGAATCCGGCGATGCCGCTGCGGGAAAGGGGCATCGGGCCATGACGGAAAACGACTATCCGTGCCTGGAACATCCCGACGGGCGCCGTTTCCCGCTGGGACGGCGCCTCGCGACCCTGGGTTCCGATCCCGACTGCCAGATCCGGCTGGACGACCCGCAGGTGCGCCCCCAGCACGCCTTCCTCGTGTTCCAGATGGGCGCGTGGCGCATCCGCCGTCTGGAGAGCGCGGCGACCCTGTCCGTGGACGGGAAGGCCGTGCGCGACGAGGCCAGGCTCGCGCACGGTGCCGCGGTGTCGGTGGGCCGCGTGGAACTCGCCTTCCTGGAGCGCGCACCCGAACCCTCGTCGACGGTTTCCGTCGTCCCGGGCGGCGATCCCCTCGCCGCGCTCCTGTCGTCCTTCGCCGGCATCCTCCGCGAGACGGAACACGGGCGGGTGCTGTCGGACATGGCCCAGGCCTCCGCCCGCCTGCTCGGATCCGATGCCGTCCGGATCCTCTACCGAAGCGAGGGGGAAGGGCTCTGGAGGACGCTCGCCGCCTGTCCCGCCGGTGCCCCGTCCAGCCGCTTCTCCGCCTCGGCACTGCGCCAGGCGGAAACGGCGGGATCTTCGGTCCTGCTGGGCGAGAACGACCTGGAACACCTGCCCGGCGGCGAGAGCGTCCAGCTCAACGGCATCCGTTCCATCCTTTGCGCTCCCCTTTCCCTTCCCGACGGGGGTGAAGGTTACCTGTACGCCGACCGCCTGGCCGGGCATCCGCCCTTCTCCCCGGCGGACCGCGACCTTTTCGCCGCGCTCAGCAGGGTCTACTCGGAAATCGCCGCGCAGGCGACGCGGCGCGACCACCAGCGGAAGACCATCGAGGATCTCCAGGAGGACGCGGCGCGCGCGGCCGGAACCGCATCCATCCTGCACGAGAGTCCGGTGATGGTCTCGCTCCTGCGCGAGGCGGCCAGGGTCGCGGCCTCGGAGGTCCCCGTCCACCTGTTCGGGGAGACGGGAACCGGCAAGGAGCTGCTGGCCCGGTTCCTCCACGATTCCAGCCGCCGCAAGGACGGCGCGTTCGTCGCCATCAATTGCGGGGCCATTCCCGAGAACCTGATGGAGAGCGAGCTGTTCGGGCACGAAAAGGGAGCCTTCACAGGAGCCGGGGCGCTCAAGGAGGGCTGGATCGAGAAGGCCAACGGCGGGACCCTGTTCCTGGACGAACTGGGCGAGCTGCCGCTGGGCCTGCAGGTCAAGCTCCTGCGGGTCCTCCAGCAAGGGGAGCTGGTCCGGGTGGGAGGATCCTCGGCCATCCGCGTCGACTTCCGCCTGGTCACCGCCACCAACCGCAACCTGAAGGAGGAGGTCGCCGCGGGGCGCTTTCGCGCCGATCTCTTCTACCGCGTGGCGGTGGTTCCCCTGGTCGTTCCACCGCTGCGGGAGAGAGGTCGGGACGCGGTGCTGCTCGCCGCCCACTACTGCCGGCTGTTTTCCCGCCAGTACGGAACCGGAGAGCGCACGCTTTCCCGCGCCGCCGAAAAGGCGATCCTCGAGCATGCCTGGCCCGGAAACGTCAGGGAGCTGGAAAACGCGGTCCAGAAGGCGGTGATCCTGGGAGACTCGGACAGGATCCGTCCCAAGGACATGGGGTTGGGCGACGACGGGGAGGACTCGGTGGAGATCCCGGCGGCGGGATCTTCGAACTCCCTCTACGCCATCCGCGACAGCGCGGAGAAGGAGGCGATCCGCGACGTCCTTTCCAAGACGGGCGGGAACGTCAGCCACTGCTCGCGCATCCTGGAGGTCGACCGCAAGGTCCTGATCCGCACCATGGAGCGACTCGACATCCATCCGGAGGAATTCAAGTAGATCCCGCTCGCTCGGATCTATAGACTCTGTTTGGCTCCGAAACTGAAAAGCCATCCCAGCTTCGCGTCCGACCCCAGCGGGTGGCTCAGGTTGACGTAGTTCACGATCGCGGAAGGCGAGCGCGTCAGCCCCAAACGGATTCCGAAACCCAACCCTTCGTGCCAGGAGCCGACGCCCCAGACCGAGGGTTCGTCGGAAACGCGTCCGGCACCACCCAACACCGCCAAGGCGGGCACCACGGTCAACGCCTCCAGTGGAAGCGCCCAACGGATCTCCGCGGTGGACAGGAACAACCCCTTTCCGGACATGTACCGGGCAGGGAATCCGGGCAGCCCGTTGTCCTCTCCCAGCGACACTTCGGAAACCCAGGTGGGGACGCCCAGCACCTGCTGGGAGGTCGCGTCGGCGATGGCCTGCAGCCCGTTCCCCTCCAGCCACCTGCCTTCGGCCGTCCAGGCCGCCGATCCCGCGGTGGACTGGTCGTCCTTGAAGAAGCTCTTCCAGTTGGCGGTGGCGGAGCCGTAGGCGTCGCCGTCCACTCCCGTCCACTTCCCCTGGGCGGACAGGTAGCCGTCGTCGTGGACGGTTCCGCGGGACAGGACGTTGGCCATGGCGGTGCCGGTGAGGCTCCAGCCCGTGGGGATGTCCTCGGTCCACTTGAGCTGGTTGAAATTGCGCAGGCGCAGGTAGTCCAGATCCTGGACGGTCAGGGAAAGGCCCAGTCGGCGATCGTCGCGCTGTGGAGCCTGCTGGAGCCAGGCGCGCAGTTGGGGGTCGCTGCGCAGGGCAGGAAGCTGCGCGGTGTCGAAGGAGAAGGCCGCACCGGGGGTGGCCCCGCTGTCGAGCTGCGATTCCGCGACCGCGGAAAGCACGGTTTGGGTCTGGTGCCCCCAGATGTGGGCGAAGGCGGCGCGGGCGGTGCGCCACTCGCTCTGGGGGGCGTCGGAGAGCCAGGAATCCTCTCCCCACCCCAGGGCGTAGCGACTGTCCAGGGCCGTGCGCAACGCAGGCGTGGCCAGTACGCGCCGATCGGAGAGACTGTCCTGGAACTGCACCAGCCACGCCCAGTCCTGGAAGCGGGATCGGAGCGGATATCCGGTGTTCACCACGATGTCGTGGCCGTTGGAGACCTCGCTCCAAAGCACCTGGAGCAGGCCTCCCGGGGCCAAAAAGGCGGTGTGGGTGTAGGTCTCGGTCCAGGACCTGGCCAGCGGGGTGTAGTTGTACGAGAACCCCACGTCCTGTCCGGTGCCCAGGAGGTCCGATTCGCGGAGTCCCAGCAGCCAGCTGAGTTCGCCTCCCGACCGGTTGATCCCTTCGAGCAGCGTGGTGCTCCACCGGTCCCAGGTCTCCACCTGCACCAGATTCCGTCCGTCGTCCAGCACCTTGGTCGTGATCTTCGCGTCCGCCAGGAAATGCTCCGACCGGAGGTTGCGTTCCCCGTCCACCAGGCGCAGGGAATCCAAGGTGTTACCCTCGCGGAAGCCCAGCCGGGCCCGGATGGTGGAGGCCGTGGTGCGGGAGCGCATGACGTTGTCGCGAAACCACTCCGCCCAGTCGTAGACGAGGCTGTCGCCGGTGGTGAGCACCTTCGACCCGACCAGGGAGCCGTGGGGGATGATGGCGATGGTGTCCACCCGAAGGGATGCGTGCCCGGCCACGGCCAGAGGGTCCGGGACGGAATCGCCCACGGGCGAGGCGGAGGCGAGGAATGCGGTCAGCAGCAAGGGCAGCATGTGGCGCCAAGATAGATGCCCGTCGGAGGGGTTAGTTTTGGGAATCATGGCCGATCGGCTGCTGAATCCCGTCCAGAGGACGGAAGACCTGGAGAACGAGAACATCCTCCGCCCGAGGCGCCTGGAGGATTTTGTCGGACAGCCCGAGTTGCGCGGCAACCTGGGGATCTTCCTGCAGGCCGCCCGCGAGCGGAACGAGCCCATGGACCACATCCTGTTCGCGGGCCCTCCGGGCCTGGGCAAGACCACGCTGGCGGCGATCATCGCCCAGGAGATGGGGACGCACCTGCGGGTCACCTCGGGCCCCATCCTGGACCGCCCCTCCGACCTCGCGGGGATGCTCACGAACCTGCAGGCGGGCGACGTCCTGTTCATCGACGAGATCCACCGCCTGGACCGCGCCGTGGAGGAGTACCTGTATCCGGCCATGGAGGACTTCTCCATCGACATCCTGCTGGAGAACGGTCCCTCGGCCCGGTCCGTGCACCTGCCCCTTCCCAAGTTCACCCTGATCGGGGCCACCACCCGCACCGGCATGCTCACGGGCCCGCTGCGAGACCGGTTCGGGCTCACCTTCCGGCTGGACCCCTACCGGCCCGAGGAGATCGAGATCATCGCCCGCCGCACCGCCACCATCCTGGGATTTTCCTTGGACGAGGAGGCCGCGCACCTCCTGGGCCGCCGTTGCCGCGGGACCCCCCGCGTGGTCAATCGCGTGGTGCGCCGCTGCCGCGACGTCGCGCAGGTCATGCGCCGGGACGGCATCGACCGGTTGGTGGCCGAAAAGACCCTTTCCATCCTGGGCCTGGACGAGATGGGCCTGGACGAGATGGACAGACGGATCCTGACAACCCTGATCGAGCGCTTCGAAGGCGGTCCACTGGGACTGTCCACGCTCTCCGCGGCCCTCAACGAGGAACCCGACACCCTGGAAGAGGTCCACGAGCCCTTCCTCATCCAGCTGGGATTCCTGGCCCGCACCCCGCGCGGAAGGGTGGCCACGCCCGCCGCCGCCCGCCACCTGGGACTCTCCGTGCATCCGCTGTCGGCGCAGGAGGCGTTGCAGCTGTAGGTTCCCCGGGCATTCCGCCCCAGGCCCGCATTTCGACCAGGACCCGACCAACCGCCTCGGACCTATCTTTGCCCGCTTTCCACCACATCTTCGCGGAAGGCGCATCCCATGTCGATCCAGGTGAACGAGTACTTCGAGGGCAAGGTCAAGTCGCTGAAGCTCAGCAACAGCGCGGGGAACCAGACCGTGGGTGTGCTCCTGGCGGGGGAGTACGAGTTCGGGACCGGGTCGCCGGAGGAGATGACGCTGGTGTCGGGCAAGTGGGAGTTGCAGATCCCCGGCGTGCCCGGAGGATTCAAGGCCTACGGGCCAGGCATCACCGCGAACATCCCCGGTACCACGAAGTTCCAGGTGCGCGCCCTGGAGACCAGCGCCTACCTCTGCCGCTTCGAATGAGCGGATGGTGACCTCGCACGCGTCCTTGATGGTATATTCGGTCCCATGACGGCGCTCATGCATCAGGTTGTGCAGCACCTCGAGTCCCTGCCCGATTCGCAACAGGACATCGTGGCGTCGTTGCTCCTCGAAGAGCTTGAAGGCGAGCAGAGGTGGGATGAATCCCTGGCCGGAAGCCAGCCTAAGTTGGCCTTGCTCGCTCAGGAAGCCTTGGCCGCCCACGCGAACGGGTTGACCATCCCGGGAGGGTTCGACCAAGCTTGAAGTCTCTTCGCTCCCCCGCGTTCCGAAGCTGTTTCCAACAACTGCCCCCATCCATCCAGGCTCTCGCACGAAAGAACCACGGACTTTGGCTGGAGGATCCGCGCCATCCCAGCCTTGACTACAAGAGGGTTGGCAAGGAGTCGTCGATCTGGTCCGTTCGAGTCGGGATCGGATGGAGAGCACTGGGCGTAGCCAAGGACGATGCAATCGTTTGGTTCTGGATCGGCTCCCACGCACAATACGACAGGTTGCTCCGGCAGACGCGATGAATTGGGCCAGGGCGCACGCCCGACATCCACATGGGATTCACCTCTCTGGGTGTCCACGGGGGGCGTCAAGCCACGAGCTTGAAGCTCTGAACGATTCCCTGGAGGTCCGCCGACATTCCGGAGAGTTCGGCGGCCGTCTCGCGGAACCGTTCGATGTCTTCGTTGCTTCGCTGGGCGGCCTGATTCAGGGTGTTGGTCGCCCCGAGAATCGCCTCCAGCTTGCCCTCGGTTTGCCGGACGGAAACCGTGATCTGGTTGCTGGACCTGTGGGCGTCTTGCGCATGGCTGGTGGTTTCCTCCACCTGCTTCGCCAGGTCCTCCACCAGGATTTCGACGCTGTTGGAAATCTTACTCACTTCGATGACGGCGACGGCGATCCTCGCGATGTCTTCGATCGAGGTCCTGGTGACGGATTGCATCCTCGCGATCCGGTCCCCGATCTCCTTGGACGCCGAGGTGGTCTGCTTCGCCAACGACTTCACCTCCTCCGCGACCACCGTGAAGCCTTTCCCCGCGGCCCCGGCCCGGGCGGCCTCGATCGTCGCGTTCAGCGACAGGAGGCTGGTCTGCCCGGCGATCTTCGCGATCAGGGACACCACGCCTCCGATCTCGTCGGCGGTTCGGTTCAGCTCGTCCATGCCGGTCTGGATCGACTGCGCCTTCCGACTGGCGCTGTCCGCGAGCCCGGCCTCCTCGTGGCACTGCCGCGAGGCGTCCAGGATGCGAAGGTGCAGCGCCTCCATGACCTCGGAGACCCCTTGGATGGAGCCTGCGACTTCGCCCATGGACTGGTTGATCTGTTGGATCTCCCGGGAGGAGATCCGCGCTGCTTCTTCGCTCAGCACGGCTTCCCGCGAGGTCGATTCGGCCCGGACCGCGGCGTCGTCCGAAACCTTCTCCAGCGCCTGCGAGGTTTGAGTGAGGGCTCCGGCCTTGTCTTCGATCTTCCGGACGACGCCCCCGATGGACGACATGGTCGTGTCGATCCCCCGGGCGATTTTTCCGAGTTCGTTTTCCGGGTACCGCGCGATGTGGCAGGACAGGTCGCCCTCCTTCAAGCGCTCCAGGGCACCCAGGATTTCGCGCAACTGACCCGTCATCTGGCTCCGGATCATGACGCCCAGAGTGGACACTCCGGCGATGGACAGGACGAGCAAAAGGACGTTGGCGCTCAGATTCCAGGCGAACATCCCCTTCGATTGGACGTAGCGGCGGTTGGCCGAGTTCAACTGGTACTCCGTCAGGGTGTCCAACTGCATCGAGAGCGGCCCGATGAACTGGTTCAACGTGCCGCTGAGCAGTCCGAGCTTGTTGGCGAGCAGCCCTCCGTTCGCTTCCTTGAGCGCCTTCAACGCGGCAAGGACGGACTCCACTCCCTCCTGGGTGGCTTTCATGCCCGTGTCCGTCCGAAGGGCGATGGCCTTTTCCTCGGGTCTTTCCACGTGGGACAGGTATCCGGTCCAGCAACGGTTGATGGAGTCCCTGGCCATCTCCACGATCCGGATTCCCTCGTCCGCCGTGATCTCCCCGTTGTCCATCCGATTGATGGCGAGCGGGATGGAGGAAGAGATGGAGACCGTCACCGTGTTGAGCAGTTGGAGAGGAACGACCCTTCGGACATAGATGGCCTGGAGGGAACGGAAGTCGACCGCCTGACCGTAGAAGGCGATTCCTCCCACGAGGAGGAGTCCCAGGCTGGAGCACCCGACCATGAGCGCCAGGCGGCCTCGGATGGAACTGAAGGCTATTTTCGACATGCGCAGATGATCCGATTCGCCCAGCTCCCATTCCATCGGGTTCGGTGCTGAAACAGATCTGAAACACGGACTGCGGCGGTGGTGTCGCGGTTACCTTTTCAAGGTTCACACCACTCCATTGGAGACGATGCGATGATCGCGGCTCGTGAACAGCTGGACCTCCTGAAGCGCGGCGTCTTGGAACTCATCGACGAGAAGGAGCTTCTGGCCAAGCTGGAGCGTTCGGTGGCCACCGGCGTTCCCCTGCGCATCAAGCTGGGGGTGGATCCCACCGCGCCGGACATCCACCTGGGATTCACCGTGGTGATGCGGAAGCTCCGGCAGTTCCAGGACCTGGGGCACCAGGTGGTCCTGATCGTGGGCGACTACACGGCCACCGTGGGCGATCCCTCCGGCAAGAACAAGACCCGCCCCCGGCTCTCGCACGCGCAGGTTTTGGCCAACGCAGAGACCTACAAGGAGCAGTTCTTCCGCATCGTGGACCGCGACAAGACGGAAATCGTCTACAACGGCGAGTGGTTCGGGAAGATGTCCTTCTCCCAGACCACCGAGCTGATGTCGCGCATCACCGTGGCACAGATGCTGGAGCGCGAGGATTTCCAGAACCGCCACGCCGCCGGCAACCCCATCTCGCTGCACGAATTCCTCTATCCGCTGATGCAGGGGCTGGACAGCGTGATGGTCCGGGCGGACGTGGAATTGGGCGGCACCGACCAGAAGTTCAACGTGCTGCGCGGACGCGAGCTGCAGCGCGATCCGGACCTGCCCGGGATCTTCGGGATGCCGGTGCAGGAACCCCAGGTGGGTCTCTTCATGCCCATCCTCCTGGGCACCTGCGGACGCGAGAAGATGTCAAAGTCCCTGGGCAACTACGTGGGAATCACCGAGCCCGCGCAGGTCATGTACCACAAGGTCTACTCCATCCCCGATGCCCAGGTGGAGAGCTGGACCACCCTCCTCACCGATCTTCCGTTGACGGAAATCGTCGACTGGAAGGATCGCGTCGCGCTGTACGGGACCGCGATCAATTCCTGGAAGGCGTGGCTGGCGGGGGAGATCGTGCGGCAGTACCACGGCGAGGCGGCGGCCTTGGAAGCGGCCGCGCTGGAGGCGGCCGTGCACCGGGGAGACGCGCTCCCCGACGACACCACCGAGGTTTCGCGAGACGCCGCCTGGGCCAACATCCTGGATGTCCTGGTCGCGGTGGGCGCAGTCCCTTCGCGGGGCGAGGGAAAGAAGCTGGTGCAAAACGGCGGCGTGCAGGTGGACGGAGAGAAGGTCGCCGACATCGCGTGGGCTCTGCCGAAGGCGGCGTTCGTGCTCAAGGCGGGAAAGCGGAAGTTCTGGAAGATCTCTGGCTGAGGTCGTCGTTCACCTGAAACACGCTGGCGGGATCGGGACGATCAGCCGGGGACCGATGCCGCACTCATTTGCGCAGTCCTCGTCTTGGCGGTGCCGGGCGCCAGGGCATCAGAACGTGCCCACGATCAGAGGGATTCCCAGGAACGGAGGGAGGGTTCGATTGGGCAAGGAATCCTGCCCGATCTGGGGAGAGGCGTTGAAGTCGAGCGACAGGGGCTGGTTGGCTTGGAACGTCACGCTTGGCGCCGCTTGGAAAGCCACGGTGACCGGCCCGAAGGTGGCCGTGACCTGGGCGCCCGCCTGCACCTGGAAGGTGATGGAGCCGGATGCTTCGCCCCGGGCGGTGGTGATGCCGCCCAACAGGTCCAGGAAAACGCTCGCCTTCACCTTCATGGCATCCTTCAGCACGGAAATCGTCTTGCTTTCCTTCTGGAGCTGGACGCCCACCAGAGCCTGCACGTCGCCGGTATCCACGTCGACCTGGAACTGGTAGACTCGTTGCACGGTTCCGGATCCCTGGGTCAACTGGACGACCACGCTCCGCTCAGCCTTTCCGGGGCGGTTCAAGTGCCAGGTCCAATTTCCCGCCAGCGCGGATTGCAGATCGTCGCCTTCCTGCGTCGTGGGTGCCGGGGCGTCGGGATCGAGCTTGGTGGGCGAGCCGTGGGGAGCTGGAATGGGAGTGGTGGGATTGGACAGGATCTGCGACTTGTAGGCGATGTCCACCTGGATCTGGGGATCCCCGATCTTTCCGGAAGCGAAAGCCACGTCGAACCGGTCTTCGGCGAACCTGTGGGGCCCGATCCATTGGATCAGGGCCTTGCGCACCAGATTGGCGCGCTCCCAGGCGTTCTGCTTGGGGTCGTCGTCGCCCTCCGCGGTGGGGAAGGCCCCGAAGATCCTGACATAGGCGCGCGGGTCGGCCTGCAGCGCGGTCACGATGTCCTTTGTCAGCTGGTTCAGGTTCCAGGGACGCTTTCCGCCCGGTGTGGTGTCGAAGGCGGCGATGCGCCTTTCTTCCCGGCTGGCTCCCGGATCCGGTGGGGGAGCATCCGGTTTCTTCTGGTCCAGGGGGTGCGACACGTACTTCTCTTCCGGGGGAACATCTTCCAGCGGATCGGGCACGGGATTCCGACGAAGGGTCGTTCCCGCTGATCCCGAGCCGCCGCCTTGCTGTACGACATGGGCGAGTTCATGGGCAAGCAATCCCCGTCCGATGCGGCTCCTGGTGTCGTACTCGCCGGCTCCGAAGACGATGTCCCGGCCTACGGTGTAGGCGCGGGCGTTCACCGCACGAGCCGATTCGGCCGCTTTGGAGCCGGCATGCACCTGCACGTGTCCGAAGTCCTGACCGAAGCTGGATTCCATCGCCGCACGAGAGGCCGGCTCCAGTGGACTTCCCGGGGAGCGCAGGACGTCTTCGACCACGCCTGGTGCTTCCGATGGCGCGGGGGTCCCGACGGGCCTGCGATGTAGTTTGGGCGTGCCCGTGTCCAGCCCCGAAACGGATTCGCCGGCCACCGCCCTCTCAGCGGCCCGGTCGGCCTCGACTTCGAGCGGGTCGTTCGCGGCTCCGATGGACAGTTTCCGTTGCAGCAGGGGAGGGAGTCCCGTTTCGGCGGGGATCCGGACCGGATGTTCGGCCAGGGCGCCAGGGACCCGAATCGGAATGCCCATGCTCTTGGAGGGAGAGGGCAGGGAAGAGGGGCCCGACGCCGAGGGCTTCCTGGCCGGGCCCCTCGAGTTCGGTTCGACGCGCGACAGCCGGGAGGTCATTCCAAAAGTTCCGCGGCCAGACGCCGCACATCGGGATCGGGGTCTTCAGAGGCCATCCTCTCCAACCGATCGACGGATACTCCTCCCAGCCTGACCGCCGCGCGCAGGGCATGGAACCGGAGCAGGGCGTCTTCGCCGAGCAAGGCATTCTGCAAAAGCGGGAGGATGGCTGCATCGAACCTTCGTGCCGAGACCCGCGCGGCGGATACAGCCCCCAAGCCGACCCGGGACCGCAGGGCCCGTCGCAGGGAAGCCGCGGCGCGAGGCGACTGGTGCGCGGCCAGGGCTTCGGCCGCCGCCAGGGAAACCTCCGCGTTTCCACGGCGCAGCAACTCCTCCATGGCGGGCACCGAGGAGGCGGCACCGATCCGCGCGAGAGCGGATAGAACCGCCGTTGGCGCCGTGGTCGCATCCGGGCTCAGCATGGAGACGAGTCGAGGTTGGACCTTCCCTGGATGCGCGCAGATCCAGTCCAATGCCGCCGCGCGTGCGCGAAGCGACGGAGCATCGCCACGCGCGCTCAAGTACGCCCTCAGATTCGAGTCCAATTCATGGACGGAATCCGACAGAACGGTCGGACGAGGATCGGCGGTGCTCACTTGGTGATCTCCACGATCTGGGCCTTCGAATATCCGTTCGCCTTCAGTCCGTCCTTGAATGCGTCCAGCGCCACGGGGGCGATGCGGGGATCCAGGCTGTACCTGGACCACAACCCATGCAGCAGGGAAACGTCCAAACCCGATCCCGACCACTGCTTCTTGACGAGGCCGATGTGGTCGGCGATCAGGCCTTTGGGGTCGGGGTTCAGGTTCGGGAGGTTGGGGTCCTTCTTCGCGTCCGCGGCGCCGACCGCGGTGAAGAACGGCAGCTCCCGCATGTTGGAGTAGATCTCGGTCTCCTGGTAGGCGTAGGCGTCGAGTTCCGTGGTCCTGGCCGAGCTCCCTGCCGCCTTGGGCTTGAATCCCGCCTTCTTCTCGGCGCTGTCGTAGAGGGAAAGGTGGTATTCGGTGCCGTAGGGGCCGAACTGGGGGTGTCCGAAGATTTCGTGCACCACGGTGCTGAGGGCGTAGGCGGGATCCACCTCGACGGTGGTGACGAAATCGAACCCGACGGCCGCGATCGGCTTGCCTCCCTTGGTCCCGCCCATGGCGAGGACTCCCTGGCCGCGATCGTCCACGCCGAAGAAGTCCAGGTCGAAGTCGCTCGCGGAAAGCTTCAGGGAGGGGGCCTTCGCCGCGGCGTGCGCTACCATGGCCGCGATCGCGGCGTTGCCGCGTTTCGTCCACGCATCCCTCGCCTTCTTGGGATCCTTCTCGAGGTTGAGGTCCGTCCAGCGGTTTCCGGTGGACGCGCCGATGGAGGTGTCGGCCACCGCCGCGTCCTTGGCGCTCTCGATTTCCGCCGCGGTGGGGGCCGCGACCTTGCCTTTCGCCTTCTTCTTTTTCTTCTTGGCCGCATCCGCGATGGCGACCGCCTTGAGGTCCTTGCCTTTCTTTGCGGCGATCTCGTCGTTGGTCAGGCCACTGTCCCTGCGGGTCTCCACTTCCTCCACCTTGCGGAGCACGTCGATCATCACCTCGGCGTAGGCCCCACCGGCGTCGCCCGCGGGCAAGGCGCCCAGGATGGCCTTGAAGCCCTTTGGATAGTGCGACTGGAATGTCGCCTCGCGTTCCTTGGCGGTCATCTTCCGGTATTGGTCCAAGGAGTCGCGAGCCTCCTTGTCCGTCATCTTCGCCCCGGAGGCGCTCAGGATCATCTCGAACAGCAAGGTCGGCGAAGGAGGTCCGGGCTTGCCCTTGGCCTGGAGCGTCGCGACCCCGGAATTCCTCTGCTGGATCACATGGGCGAGTTCGTGCCCCAACAGGTTCTTGCCATCCGAGGTGCCGGGCGAATATTGTCCGCTGTCGAATGCGAGACGGGATCCCACGGTGAAGGCGCGCGCGCCGAGTCCCCGGACGGAACCCGCGGCGGACGCGTCGGAATGGATGCGCACGGACCCGAAGTCGGCGCCCAATCGCGGTTCGAAGAAGGCGCGAGCCTCCGGGTCGAGCGGCTGTCCGCCGCCGCGGAACGCCTCGCGAGCGATTCCGTGCTCTGGTGTGGAGTCTGCGATCGCTCCCGCGCCACCCCCCGTACCGGCGTGCCGAAGTCGCGAGGGTTCCTGCTTCGCCACCACGCTGGCGGCCACCTGGTCGGCCTCCTGCTCCGAGGCGCCCGAAGTCGAAGCCGCGACCTTCGGGCTGTCCGGTCGGGCGACGCCGTGGATGGAAATCGATCGAGGGCTCGAAGGCAGGGTTCCAGCCCCAGGGCCTTCGCCTCGTCCCCGTCGCAGGGTGGAGGTGCCGGCGAAGTCGACGCCTTTCGCGGCGACTTTCGGGGGCTTCGCACCCTGGAAGGCTCTCGAACTCATCTCCCGGCCCCCGCCGCCACGCGCCGGGCGTGCCTGTGGAAGCCGGGGTCCATGCGCGCGATGCGATCCTCCAACCGGGACGCCACGACGGGATTCGTCTTGGCGTCCCCCAGCAGATGCGTGTATCCCACCCGTGCGGCGGCCTC
>DATNIW010000057.1:0-14057 GCA_035604215.1 Fibrobacteria bacterium | reverse complement strand
CCCGCAAGGAGGTGGTCCTGGTGACCGACGGCGGCGACCACGGCAAGACGGCCGAAAAGGCCGCGCGCGAAATCGCCTCCACGGGAGCCCATCTCTGGGTGGTCGGCGTGGGCGGAGACAAGGGCGTTCCGATCCCCCTCTCCGGGGGTGGGGTGAAGTACGACCAGGAGGGGAACATCGTGACCGTGCGCCTGGAGAGAGGTCCCTTGGAAGAGTTGGCGAACGCGGCGGGTGGAACCTACCTGGAACTCTCTCCCATCTCCTGGAACCTCGCCCCGGTCCTCGCTTCGGTCAATTCCGTGGTCGCCGAGGGAGGCCATCCGGGGATGCGCATGGAGAGGATCGACCGGTTCCCGTGGTTCCTGGGGGCCGCCGTTCTCCTCCTGCTCCTGGAAATCCTGCTCCCACGCGGAGGGAGGCGCAGATGGTGACGATTTTTGCGGCGTTCGCGGCGATCCTCTGCGGATCGGGAGCCAGGGAGAACCGAAAGGGGCTCGAGGCCTGGACCGGAAAGGACACGGCGGCGGCGATCCGGCACCTGGAAAAGGCGGCGCAGGACACCTCGGACCCGCGCTACGGGTACAACCTGGGGACGGTGCAATCGCTGTCCGGAAGGCCCGGCGCCCAGGCCTCGTTCGACCGGGCCCTCCACTTGGCCAAGGATTCCATGCAGCGCGCCCGGATCCTCTACAACCGCGGGACCGCGCGCTTGGACTCGGCGCTCTCCACGCACGGGGATCCCTCCACGGCGGCCCAGGACTTCCGCGACGCGCTGAAGCTGCACCCCGGCTGGCAGCAGGCGGCCCGCAACCTGGAGTTGGCGCTGCGGAAACCTCCGCCGCAGAAGAACCAGGACAAGGATCGGAACAAGAACCAGGACAACGACAAGAAGAACCAGGACAAGAAGGACCAGAAGAACCAGCCGCAGAGCCCCAAGGATTCCTCCAACCAGGATCAGCCGCCGCAGGCGCAGCCCGGTGGGATGGACAAGCAGGACGCCCAGCGATTGCTGGACGCGGCCAAGGCGGACGAAGGCAAGCAGCTCAAGCGTCCGGTCCGGAAGGAGGCGACGGATGGTCCCGACTGGTAGGCTGGCGGCCCGGATCGCGACGGTCCTGCTGGCGACGGCGGCCGTCGCGCATTCCAAGATCCTGGACGCCCAGGCCCAGCTCGAGAACAGGCAGGTCCGCGTGGGGGAGCGCACGGCGCTCTACGTCACGGTGAGCACCGACAGCGAAGGCCAGGCCCTGCCTTGGCCCGAGGTCCAGACCGGCCCGGGACTGGCCGTCGTGGACAAGAACCGCAACGAGAGCAGTTCCGAGCAGATCTCCATCGTGAACTTCAAGATGGAGCGCAAGCGGACCGTCAACGTCCAGTTCGTGTTCCAGCTCGCCGCCGCCAAGCCGGGCAACTACGCGGTGGGCCCCATCCTCTTCCAGGGACGGAATCTGGGCAGCGCCCAGATCAGCGTCGTGGACGCTCCCCAGGACGTGCGCATCGCGACCATGGTGGACCGGAAGACCATCTACGTGGGCCAGCAGATCCCCTTCACCTGGAGGCTTTCCGCCGACCGCCCCTTCGAGGTGCTCAAGTTCCCCGACGTGCGCACGGCCTTGGGTTCCGGGTTCTACAGCGAATCTCCCGACAGCCAGCAACTCCGGATGAAGGTGGTGGACGAAAATGGACGGAAAGTGGGACGGCTCGACCTGACGGGAAGCCTCTTCCCCTTGCGCACCGGAGGCCAGACCCTCCCCTCCACTTCGTTGGACTACCGGATCGTGGACCGGTCCCCGGGCGTGGATCCCATGGAGGCCATGCTTTCCGGACAGGATCCCTTCGAGGCGATGATGGGCACGAACCGCGTGATCCAGGGCACCGCCAACACCCAACCGGTGGCGCTCCAGGTGCTGCCGGTGCCCGCGAAGGGGCGCCCCGCGTCGTTCCAGGGCGGAGTCGGGACGTTCCACATGGATGCCAAGCTGGAGAAGACCAAGCTTCGCGCCGGCGACGGCACCACGCTCACCATGGTCCTGGAGGGGACGGGACAGCCCCAGGCCAGCGGCGTCCCGGTCTGGCAGGCACCGTCGGGAGTGGAGACCTACCCGCCGCAGGACGACTGGACCAAGGTGTGGAAGGACGGCGTGCTCACCACGCGCCTGACCCGTCGCATCGTGCTGGTTCCCCGGCACGCGGGACATCTGGGCCTGGATTCGGTCCGGTTCGCCTGGTTCGACCCCGCGGCGGCCAAATTCCGGACATCCGCCCTGGGATTGGGCGGACTTTCGGTGGACCCCGCGCCTGTGGTGCCCGGAACGGTGGATACCGCGGCGTTGCGGGCGCTGGGACCGGCCCTCTCCGGAGCGGACAGATTCTGGATCCTCTTCGGGAAGGTCTCCGCCGTCCTTTGGACGGCGCTGCTCCTGGCCGGAGCCGGATTCGGCCTTTGGCGTTGGATCCGCCATCGGCTCTCCCGCGAATACGCGCAACGCCGCGCCCTGCAGGTCCTGGAGAAGCGGTTGTCCCTCCTTCCCGAAACGCTCCCGGCCCAGCGCCAGGCCGGGGAACTGCGCAAGATCCTGGTGACGGGCCTGGCCGTCCGAGCGGGCGAGGAATCGCGCGCCTGGACCTCGGAGGAGATCCCCGCGGGTCTGGTTCGCCTCCTCTCCTGGTCGGAGGACGAAGCCGACGCCGTCGGGGGATTCGCCCTCGAGCTCATGACCGCCGAATTCGCGAACGAACCCTTGCCGCAGGACGGACGAGGCCGGTTGGCGCTCCTCCTCCGGCGCCTGCGGCCCGGGCGGGCGGAAGCGAAGTCCTAGGGCTGGAAGCCCGCGTCTACCAGCTCAGTCCGTAGCCGTAGGGATAGAGCGGCGCGTAGTTCGCGTCTCCCTCGTCGATCGGAATCTGGCTCGCGGAGGCCGGCCAGGAACGGGGAAGCACCCCCGTGGGCGCGACGTCCCCGAAGAGCACGTCCGCGACGCCTTCGCCTTCCGATCCGGGCAACCATGCCGCCACGATGGCATCTGCCTGGTCGGCGGCGGCGCCCAGCACGCGGGGGCGACCCGTCACCAGCACCAGCACGACTTGGGAGCCGCCGCTCTTGAAGGCGGCCACCGCGGAGAGCACGCCCTGGCTCAGGCCGAGGTTCGCGCTGGCGCTGTCGCCGTAGCCTTCCGCATAGGGGGCTTCCTGCGCGAACACGATGGCGACATCCGGCTTGCCGGTGGTGTTGGAGACCACCGAGACCTTGCCCGGGGCCGCGTTCTGCAACCCGGCCAGGATGGTGGTCGCTCCGGGAACATCGCCTGCGATCCCCTGCCAGGAAAGGGTCCACCCTCCGCACTGGGGCCCCGCCGTGGTGGATGCGCCCCAGACGGCGATGGTCTTCCCCGTCTTGGGAAGGGGGAGGACGGATCCCGAGTTCTTGAGGACCACCAGGGACTTCTGCACGGCTTCGCGAGCCAAGGCGCGATGGGCCGCGGATCCCAGGTCGTTGTCCCAGGCGGTCTTGCGCGCCCAGTCGTCCATCACTCCCGACCGGAATTTGACGCGCAGGATGCGGCGCACGGCGTCGTCGATCCGGGCCTGCGGAACCGTTCCAGGCACGAGCCCCTCGAGCGTCGACTCGAACAGGGCCTCGGAACGCGGCTCCATCGCCATGTCCACTCCGGCGTCGATGGCGGCGGCGACCTGGTCGGAATAGGAACCCTCGGGAAGCTCCTCGATCCCCAGCCAATCGGAGACGACGAATCCGTCGAATCCCAGGTCGGTCTTGAGGGAATCGGTCAGGAACTGCTTGTTCTCGTGCATGCGCACCCCGTTCACCGAGCTGTAGCTCGCCATCACCGTCTGCACGCCGGCCTCCACGGCCGCGACATAGCCCGGCAGATGGAGGGAATCGAGCGCCGCCTCGGTGATCACGTCGTTCCCCTGGTCCAGCAGGTACGCTCCCACGGTCTTGGTGGCCGGGACGGTGCTGGAGCCGTAGGCCGTGCCGCCATCCCCCAGGAAATGCTTGGAGCAGGCCACCACCGCGAAGGCCGAGTCGAAGTTCCCGCCTTGGAGCCCGCGGATGTAGGCCGAGCCCAGGGAAGTGGCGAGTTCGGGACTTTCCCCGTAGGACTCGTAGGTGCGGCCCCAGCGCTCGTCGCGCGCCACCGCGATGCACGGGGCGAAGGCCCAGTCGCAACGACCGGCCCACATCTCCTTGGCGGTATTCTCGCCCAACCTCCGCAGCAGGTTGGTGTCGCGGGTGGCCCCGAGGCCGATGTCGTGCGGAAGCACCACGGCGCCGGTCCACTTGGCATGCCCGTGGACGGCGTCGACCCCGTAGAGGACGGGGATCTTCGACTTGGTCGTGCGTGCGTTGGCCTGCAGCGCGTCGAAGTCCACGATGGTGTCGCCGCCTCCGCTGAGGACGGAGCCGAGCTGGTCCGTGGAGACCAGGGTCCCGGGATTCTTGCTGACCAATCCCTGGGTCATCTGCCCGATCTCCTGGACGAGCGTCAGGTTCTTCATCGCCGAATCGATCCGGTATTCGATGGGGTCGCGCCGGAGCACCACCACCAGGCCGGTTTGCCCGGATTGGACCTGTTGGGAAGATGGAAGCATTCCGGGCAGCCGGGCGCGCAGGCGCCAGCCCAGGGCATCCAATGCGCGTGCCCCGGGCGATGCCGAGACCGCGGCGGAAACAAGCCGGGGCGTGCCCGCGAATCTGCCGTCGGCGACGGACAAGCTTCGAAGGGAGCCCGACCTTCCCCTGATCTCCACCGCCCAGATGCCGGGGCGGAGACCCGAAAGGGCGGATTGGGGATCTTCCAGGCGCCAGATGCCGGCGGTCGCGGGAAGGGCGAAGGATCGCGCAGTCGTTCCATCCAACCCGACGACCCGAACCCGCAACGTCTCCCGGCCCGAGACGGCGATCCCGGCCAGCGCGCCCCGTCGCGAGGGAAGCACCGCCCCGGGATCGGGGACCTGAAGGGAAAAGCGTCCTTGGGCGTCCGACAAGGTCCGCGCCACCGGCAGGGGTGCTTCCGAAAGCACGGCGACGACCGCCGACGGGATCGTGTTGGAAAGGCTGTCCACGACCGTACCCGAAATCCATCCCGCCCGGGACGAGGCGGAAACGAACAGGACCAGCAGGGATGGCAGGACTCGGATGGACGGCATGAAGGACTCCGGTTGGGGCTCTGGTGCAATCCCCAAACTAGCCTGGATCTGCGATTGGCTCCGGGGCTCCGAAGTCGACAGGCAAGACGGAGTCTCTTTCTAGATTCGGACCGGCGTTCCAGTCCGCTTTCCGAGGAGACGTGCAATGTCCGTCCTGTCCGAATTCAAGACCTTCATCGCCCGCGGCAACGTGATCGACCTCTCCGTGGGCGTGGTGGTCGGAGCCGCCTTCGGGAAGATCGTCGAATCCCTCGTGAAGGACGTGGTGACCCCGCCGCTGGGCCTGTTGATCGGGGGCGTCGACTTCACCGATCTCAAGATCTCCATCGGGGGCATGGGGAAGGCTCCGGTGACACTGAACTACGGCGTCTTCCTGCAATCCTGCTTCAATTTCCTGATCATCGCCATCGTGATCTTCCTGGTGGTGAAGGCGGTGAACGTGCTCCTGCGCAAGCCCGTCCCGGCGGAACCCGCCGCGCCGCCCCCGCCCAGCCCCGAGGCCGTGCTTCTCGCGGAGATCCGGGACGAGTTGCGCCGCAGGACCTGACCGGGGGATTCCTCGCACCCGGAGCTAGAGGCCTTGCACCAGCTCCAGCAATTCCCCGAAAAAGCCGTTCGGATCCCCCGCGGGCGCGGCGTTGCGCCGGATGCGGAGGGGTTCGTCCCCCAGGCCCAGATCCTCCACGAACCTCCGCAGGATCCCGTCGGGGCGGTAGTGGGCGGCGCGTTCCAGGGCGCCCGAACGCAGCGCCGCCATCCGCGAGGGCGAGGCGAGATGCTCGCCGATCTCCTGCGCGAGTTCGGGAAGGGAGTCGCCCAGGATGCCGGAAACGCCGTGCTGCACGATGTCCCTGGGGCCCTGGACCGAATAGGCCGCGACGGGTAGTCCGCAAGCCATGCCCTCCACCACCACGCAGCCGAAGGTGTCGAAGCGGGACGGGAGGACCAGGAGGTCGGCGCTGGAATACGCCGACGCCAGACGGGAACTGTCGCACCAGCCCAGGAAGATCCCGTCGGGCACCAGTTCCTTCAACCGGTCCTCCTGGGGACCCGATCCCGCGAACGCCAGTCGCGCCTTCAGACCGCGTTCCCGCAGCCGCAGGAGGAGCGACGGGAGCTCCAGCACGCCCTTCTCCTCGGAAATCCGGCCCGCGTAGAGCAGCACCCGTTCGTCGGGACCGACGCCGGGAAAGATCTCCGCGCGGCGCGGGGGCATGGGGGAAAAGCAGGGATCGGGCCAATGGGCAGTGGAATGGAGTCGATCCGTCGGAATCCCCATCTGGTCGCCCTCCAACCAGGCGCGCATCTGGGTGTTGAGCACGAAGAGGCCGTCGAATCCGCGGTAGAAGGCGCGCAGGATCCTGCGCAGCCGCGAGAGGCTCGATTTGTCCCAGTCCAGGGTGCGCCGCGCGAAATCCATCCAGTCCGTGTGCACGAAGAACCAGGCTGGCACCTCGAACGCGTTCTTCAGGTAGAGGGAGACCAGGCCCATGGGGCCTTCGGTGGAACAGACGATGCGGTCGTATCCGCCGCGGTGGAAGAGCTTCTGCACCGCCAGGAGATCCGGGATCCGGATCGGCTGGGGATAGATGGAGTTTTGGAAGACCGCGACGGGCGGCAGGACCCGCAGATTGGGTTCCTCGCGCAGGGTGTCCGAGATCGCCAGGACGTCGATGGGCAGGTCCCGCAGACGGATTTCGTCCAACATCTGGCGCAGCACCGAACTGACCCCGTTGCGGTCGCCGAAGGTGTCGGTGAGCCACAGCGCCCGGTGCGGATGGCGATGCCGGCCGATCCGTTCCGCGAAGGCGTCCAAAAACGGCCGCTTCTCGTGCAGCACCCGGGCCGCGGCGAACTGGGAACCCGCGATCACCGAGGCCGCCAGGAGGGGATAGGGAAGGCCGTCCGCGAGGGCGGCGAGGCTGGGGCCCTTGGACTCCTGCTTCCGGTCCTTCCGGGGCGCGGGTCCCACCAGCGCCCGCATGTGGGAAGGCAGCTCCAGGCGCGAGATCCACGAACCGGCGTCGGTCCTGGGCTCCGACAGGATCCGTTCGAACTGCCTGGACTTCCCCGCCACGCGCCCGGCCAGCACCGAACCCAGATGGGAGAAGAGGGCGGGAAGGGCCGTGTCCACTTCGCGCGACAGCTCGTTGGATCCCTTGCGGCGCGCCTTGGCGATCCGACCCAGGATGTCCAGCAGGGGCCTGAAGTCGCGGTTGGTGGCGAACTTCGCGGCGATGCCCGGGGACTGCCCCCCGAACGCCCCGTGGACCATGCGCAGGAATTGCATGGTCACCGAATGTCGGCGCAGCTCCATGGCTCCGTTGGTGATCAGCATGGCCAGCGCCTTCTCCGAAGGATCTCCCTTGTGGAGCAGGATGCGCAGGAGGCCGGGATCCTCCATGTGCATCACGATCTGGCAGAAGTAGTCCAGGAGGGCCGCGGCGAGCTTCTCCTCCTCGTTCGCCCCTCCGTAGGGAGCGGTGCCGCCGTCGCGCAGGGCCTGGAGCGCCAGCTCGGACAGTTTCCGGCCGGACTTCCTCTTCTCGGCCAGGTTGGGCACGTGCAGCATGGTCCCGGTGGATCCCGCGTACATGGCCATGTGGTCGTCGGATCCTCCCGTCATGCGCTTGACGTAGGGACGTCGCGCGAAGAGGTCCACCGGTTGGCGCGCCCTCCGGGCCATGGCGTGGATCTCCTCTTCGTCCATCCCCTCCACCCAGGCCGCCGTGAGGACGTTCTGCCAGGCGTCGCGCTGGCCGTTCACGGCCTCGAACCGCTCGAACAGGAGGCCCAGCCGGTCCATCACCTCCATGGGAGGAAGTCCGTTGGGGCAGTGGAACTGGAGGGGATGGGCCAGCACGGTGGCCAGGTCGTTGTCGTTGCAGTAGTCCACGAACCTGTAGACGTCCTTGCGCAGGACGGCGAGCCTCTCCTCCTGGGCGGGAGTGAACCCGAAGGTGAGCACGTGGATGCCGACCTGGAAATCGGGGAGGGTGCAGCTGAATTCCGCGCCCGGAAGCACGTCCATTCCGCGCTCCAGGAGTTCCCAGCAGGTGCGGGCGTTGTTGTGGTTGGTGACGGTGACAAGATCCGTCCCGTTCTGGCGGAGCGTGCCCAGGAGATCGTCGGTGGAAACCCAGGTCTCGGGCACGCCGAGCATGCGTCCCAGCCGTTCGTCCGGCTTGTCGGAGTTGTGGTCGTGGCAGTGCAGGTCGATGCGCAGCCGTTCGTCCGCGGGCAACAGGCTCTGCCCGCGCACCAGGGTGTTCTCCAGCTCGTTCGCGAGGCGGGTGCGGAACCCGCGGGCGTCGTTCGTCTTGTTCATGGCGTCTCCGTGTCTGGTTTTCCGTCGGGTCCCAGGACCACGCGTCCAGTGGACGACGGAAGAAGGTGGCGGCGACGGATTCCGTCGCCAAGTGGCATCGCAAGGACGATCGTTCCGGAATCCTGGCCGTCGGACCGGACCAGGGCCCATTCGACCAGTGTCCGGCCCCCGTTTCGCGGCCTGACTTCCAGGTCCAGCGTCCCGAAGGACGTGGTGGCACCCGTCAGGCGCACCCCACCCCGCGCGATCCAGTCGGCGGGCGTTCCGGAGAGGAGCTCCAGCCCGTCGGGGGTTTCCCGCACCAGGATCTGTCGCAGGAGGGAAAGGAATTCGGCGGCGGCCCAACCGTGGTCGCCGTCGCCCATGCATCCGCCGCCCGTGCGGGGATGGATGGCTTCGGGCCAGCACCAGGTGGAGCTGGCCGACCCCGCCAGGGCCTGCAGGATCTCCATGCAGCCCTCCGCGTCGCGCAGCGCCAGCTTGGCCCGGGCGAGCTGGACCGACAGGTAGGGATTGAGCCCGGTGTGCACGATGGGCTGGAAGAACAGTCCGTCGCGCAGGCAGTGGCGGGAGAGGTGGTCCACCGTGGGCCGCACCCACGAGGCAGAAGGGGAGACCACCCCCAGGGGACAGACCGCCACCAGGTTCCCCACCGAGGCGGCGTCCACCCGCCGGTAGGGGGAGCTCGGAAGCGCTCCTTCGCCGCGTTCCACGGCCCAGGCGATGGCCGCCTCGAGGTCCGTCCTGTAGTCGGCGGTCTCGGCGGCGATCCGGTCCGATTCGGACGCCTTCCCCAGGAGCGCCGCCATCCGCACGGCCTCCTCCAGCCCAGCGATGGACCAGAAATTGTCCCAGAAGTAGTGGTCGTTGGGTCCGAAGTGCTCCGCGGAGAATCCCGCGGGCAGAAGACCCCGGTGTGGGGACCTGTCGTCCATGGTGCGCCGCCGTTCGCGCAGGATCCATTCGACGCCCTTGCGCACTTCGGGCCAGTACCTTTCGGCCAGGCCGGCGGCTCCTCCGCGGCGCAGGTGCAGGCCCAGGGTCCAGATCGCCTGGCCGTTGCTGTCCCACTCCCCGGTCTGGCTCCGGAAAAGCCCGTCCCGTCGCTGTCGCGTGCGCAGAAGCTCCGTCTTGGGGGCCACGTCCCCGCCGCGGCCCGCGTTCTCGAACCCCAGCGACAGGAACGCCGCGTCGCGGAACCAGTGTTCGTGGTAGAGGAAGGTTCCCGGAGTGAAGCGGTCGCCGTCGTCGAACACGTGCAGGCGGGCGAGCACGGCGTCCCATCCGGCCTGCAGACGCCCGTCGGGGATGGAAAGCCGGGTCCCGCTGGCCATCTGGCGCTTGTGGATGGATTCGGCGCGCTCGCGCGCGTGGCGCACGGACCGGGGACCGGGAAGTCGGATCCCTTCCGAATCGTCCAGGGGCACCAGGCAGGAGGTCTCCCAGGCAGCTCCCGCCGGAAGGGTCACCTCCCAGGCGGCGAGCGCGGTGGCCATCCCCGACCGCGAGCGCAGGACGCGCAGCGGCAGACCCGATCGCTGCCGCACCAGGGGATCCCCGTGGTGGCGGTCCGACAACACGATCCGGTCCGGTTCCCGGGTGAAGTGGAGGGCGGTGCGCCCGTCGATCCGGATGCGGGTCGGCTCGGACCGGATCAGGCGGATGGGTCCCAGCGAAAGGGGATTGCAGGGGCGCAGGCAGATTCCCGGCGAGCAGGCGATTTCCGTCGCGCCGGTGTTGCGCAGCCGCATCTCCATCACCACGGCCTCGTGCCCTTCCACCTCGGCGGCGAAGGCGTCCCACTCCCACGACAGACCCTCCAGCCCCGCCACTTCGGTGCGGACGCCCGGGATGCCTTTCAACAATTCCTGTCGCACCCTTCCCGGCAGGAGCGGGGGAACCAGGATCGTGCCGGTCATGCCCAGGCAGGGCAGGGCCGACCAGCTCCAGGCCCGCGGAGTGACCATGCCCACGGGATCCACCATGGCCTCGTGCGAGGACCCGGGAACGCCGATGGAGGTCCAGTTGCGCAAGGTCAGGTTGGTGGTGATCAGGTTCAGGCCGGTGGGGATGAAGGCCTGGTCGTCGGGATCCGTCTGGCGGCTGACCCAGACCGGCCAGACCCAATCGGGGTTGCTCTGCACCGCCATGGTGTTGGCCAGGCCGGAGAGCGCGATGGCGATGCCCTGCTCCACCAGTTCCGGGGGAAAGGCGATGGACGAAGGCCGCCCCAGGTGCAGCATGCCCTGGAGGAAGGAGGCGAGATGGGAACGGCCGGTGACGTGGAGAAGGTGGCGGACGAGCCCCTTCAGCACAATCAGCTCCTTTCCGCGCAAGATCGCATCGGAAAATCAATGTGCCAGGCGAACCTCCGGATTGCCAGTGCGCGCAACGGCCGCGCAACAGGTGAAACCGAAGAGAAACCTCCCGGCGCGTCAGGTCACCGGAGTCACCAGAACAGGTTCAGCCCCAGGGACCACACCACGGGCATTCCGTCCTTGCCGCTGCTGAGGACGATTCGGGGACCCGCCTCCAGGGAAAGCTGGGTCGTGGCGGTCCGGAACATCTGCATCCCCCCCGTCGCCGAAAGCGAAAATCCGTTGTTCCAGCCCTTCCCGTCGGCGAAGCCCCATCCGAAGCCCGCGCTCACCAGCGGCGAGAAGTCGTTGCGCGAGAAGAAGTAGGCCATGCCCAGGGTGGCATCGCCCTCCCAGGCGTGTCCCGGGGAGAAGTCCGTGTTGGCCTGGGCGCGGATGGCGGCGTCGGGCGTCGCTTCCCTTTGGACTCCGGCCACCAGGTGGTACGCGAGACCATCGTGTCCCATGTCCTGGAGCAGGGAAGGGCCGAAGCCCACCTCTTCCAGGTTCAGCGTGATGACCCGTTGGACGACCGCGGTCTGTTCCGAGGGACTGATGTTCCCGACTTCCGCCGCCTGGAGGGCGAACGCGGGAAGTCCGAGCAGGACGAACCAAAGACGTGTGGGCTTCATGAAGGGCTCCTGGGATACATGGGGGCGACCTGAAATTTACACCTGTGCGGTCCCGCACGCACGCGAACGGGGGTGGAGAGGCCACGGGAAGGTTCCTACCGCTCGCCTTTCTGTCACATCGCGGAAATTTTCGGTTCCCCTATTGCTTTCGGTGAAATCCTGCCGTAACGTATATGGAGCGGCCCGCGACAGGGTCGCATGCAGAAAGAGACAGCAGACATCGAGAATCGCCACAACAGAGAATGGTCCGGCGGACCCTCGTTCGTGCGGACGGAAACTGTCTAGAGATCCCTTCGCGTGGGATCCGACCTCCAGCGACGCGGCCTGAATGCACTGGCGTCGCGGAAGTCCAAAAGAGAGAACTCGGGAACGGGGCGGGACGCTGCCCCGTTCCCTTCTTCGTTTCCTTTCCCGGCGGCGAAATCACCTCTCCGCCACGAACGCCCTCCAGGTCTTTCCCGTGCCGTCCCGCAGGACCGAAAGGCCCGCGGGCAGTTCGCGCGTGGCGGCTTGGGCGTCCGGAAACGATCCCAGGGCGCGACCCTGGATGTCGTAGGCCTCCACCCGCGCGTCTTCGATCTGGCGCCTCGCGACGATCGAATTGGCGATCCCGGAGGAGAAGAAGAGGATCGGATTTTCCCCCACGTCGGCCGTGACCACTCCATTCGAGACCGCGACCAAGCTGGCGACACCCAGCGAATCCTTGCGCGCGAAGTCCACCCGCAACGCCGAGGCCACCCCCAGCGAGAGCTTGGCGCCGGCAACGACGGCGCCCTTGGCGGTGGGGCTCCACACGGCCCAGGCGACGGAATCCGTCCCCGGCTTGCGGAACCTTTCTCCCACCAGACCGGAGGGAACGCCCGATTCGTCCCCGTCCCGCATCCAGGAGCCCAGGCGGTAGGAAAGCGTGGCCACGTAGTACCACGAAGGCTTGATGGCGCGGACCGAAGCCCCGGTGGAATCCTTGGCGGGGGAGAATTCCAGCCCGCTGCTCGCGAAATTGGTGGGGTCGGCGCTGTTGTAGTCGCGGGTGTAGAAGACGTGGGCGCGGTCGATGCCCGAGGCGTAGGCCTCCAGGAAGGCCCGCACGATCCATCGCGCCTGGGTCTCCAGGCTGTCGTCGGGGGCGATGGTGGGCGCGCGCAGGGTGGAATGCTGCTGGGTGTCCCACCCGAACTCGGAGAGCCAGATCTCGCGGCCCGGAGCCCACCTGTCGCGCCAGGCGACCATGCGTTCCAGTTTCTGTCGCAGCGAATCCGCTTCCGGCGAGATGCCCGTGGTGTTGGATCCCCCCACGTTCTCGCCGTCGTCGCAGTAGTGGTGGAAGTTGAGCACGTCCAGGGGTAGGTCGCCCCGCGTGGCGACCAGGGAGAAGACCAGGGGCCGCAGGTATGTGGTGTCGAGCTTGGTGATCCCGGGCATCACCACCCGCATGGAGGGGTCGGCCTGGAGCATCCCGAACCCCGGTCCCAGGGCGCCGTGGTTCCCGTCCACGTCCGCCGAGATCATGGCCGCGAGCTGGGCGGGCCGGAAGAAGCCCTGCGCGGACTCCCAGGTCTTGTCCGGCTCGTTCCAGTCCTCCATGTGGTGCACCCGTCCCGACCCGCTGCGCGCGGGGTTGTCGGAGCGCAGGAGCAGGGAGTCCGTCGGTACAGCACGGTTTCCGTAGCGCGCCGCGTACTGGTACATCCACCGCGCATGGGCCAGATAGCTGCGGGGGTCGGCGGGATCCTCGCCCGACGGCACCGGGCGGTAGTTCAGGTTCGAGTCCGGGGCGATCACCCAGGGGGCGTCCAACTGCAGGGCGGGGTCGGCCTCGATCCCACGTGTCGCCAGGGTGTCGTAGTAGCCGTCGAAGTTCCAGCCGACCACCCACGACGGGTTCCATCCGAATTGGTTGTTCGGATACCCGGGATACGAAGCGCTGCCGTTGCCCTCGTCCCATTCCCAATCGTGGTATTCGCGCACGGAACCGAAGGGGGCCAGTCGCGAGGGCTGGTCGTCCACGAATCCATCCACCCCCATGAACTGGCGCAAGGTGCGCCGGGGTGCGGCGGCGACGGCGGGCAAGCCCACGGGATCGGGGATGGTGGCGGCAGTGTCCGAGTAAAGGACGATCTCCCCCACCTGCGCCTGACCGCTCAAGGCCACCACCTGGAAGTAGCGCGTGCGCCGGTTCACGGGAAAGCTGCGCCAAGTGTCGTACTGGGAGGTGGAGACCGACGGCAGGCTGTCCCAGGCCCCCGGTGCGCCAGTGGCGAACGTCAAGGTTCCGACCCCGCTCGCGTCGAAATACCAGACCTCGGTGATGTCGTGCGCCGCCTGGAGGTCGATCACGGCCTCGTAGGGGTATTCCATGGCATTGTAGGTGGTGGGAAACACGCTGGTGGGCGCACCGCCGTGGCCCGCCCTGGGGTCCAATCCTCCGGACTGTTCGTCCACCAGGTGGCTCGCACCGGTGTCTCCGACCATGTCGTAGATGTGCTGCGGCCCGATCACCAAGGGGCCGGCGGCGGCCAGGGCCAGGGACGGGAAGAGGATGAGGATCTTCATGCTCGGACGGTACCGTTT
>DATNIW010000056.1:0-2284 GCA_035604215.1 Fibrobacteria bacterium | reverse complement strand
GAGGGTGGATCCATCCCTGCTGGACAGCCTGCCCAGCGGGGCGACCGTGGTGGTGGACACGGCCCCCGTCATCTACCTGTTGGAAGACAATTCCCGGTATCTGTCAAGGTTCCTCCCCCTCTTCCGGGCCGCCGAGCGCCGGGAGGTCAGGATCCTGATCACCCCCATCACCGTCGCCGAAGTCCTGGCAGGTCCCATCAAGGCCCGCAAGGAGGCGCTGGCCTCCCGCTACGAACACGCTCTCCGCGAAGGCTTGGGTTGGCAGGTGGCTGATCTGACGGCAGACCTCGCCTGCCAGGCCGCGCGTCTTCGGATCCGCTACCGCCTGAAGCTCCCGGACGCCTTCCAATTGGCCGCCGCACTGGTCCATTCCTGCGAAGCCCTGGTCACCCACGACCGCGACTTCGGCGAAGCCCGCCGCGAAGTCCCCATCCTCGGGCTGGACGAACACTGAAACAACCTGCCCGGTGCGCGACGAGAAGCCCGTTTCGAGCGAGGTGGGATGGGACGACGCGACCCGGACCGGAAGCCGTCCGCGCCGGGACGGCGATGGTTCGTGGAGCGAGTATCGCCCACCGCAGCCGAAGCGGGTCAGTGCCTGAAGTGCCTGGTTCCCGTGAACGCCATCGCGATGCCGAGTTCGTCGCACTTCTCGATGGAGGCCGGATCGTTCTTGGAACCGCCGGGCTGCACGATGTACTTGATCCCGAATTCGTGCGCGGCTTCCACGTTGTCGGGGAAGGGGAAGAAGGCGTCCGAAGCCAGCACCATCTTGCCCACCACGCTCTTCCAACCGCCCGGGGGCGCGATCTGCTCCAGCCGCGAGAGCCAATCGAGCACCCGGGGCTGGGCCAGCTTGACGTTGGAGTCGATGCGGTTGGGTTGGCCCATGCCCGCGCCCACCAGGCTGAACTGCCCCGGGGCGTATTCGTGCCCGATGGCGATGGAGTTCGACTTGAGGTGCTTGCAGGCCTTCCAGGTGAACTCCGCCAGCGCCTTCTTCCCTTCGGGGAACGGCACCTTGGTGGCGCTCTCGAACTTCTCCCACACCACCGCGTCCCGATCCTGCTCCAGCATCCCCCCGATCAGGTGCTTGTAGACCTTGCGCGGGAGGGCCGCTCCAAAGGGCGCGATCTCCAGCACGCGGATGTCCTTGGACTTGGTCCGCAGGAATTCCAGGGCGTCGGCGTCGTAGCCGGGAGCCAGCAGGATCTCCACGAAGCGCCCCTTGAGGACCTGCGCCGTGGCCAGGTCCACCTTGCGGGTGAGCGCGATCACGGAACCGAAGGCGCTGACGGGATCGCCCTCCCAGGCCGCCGCCAAGGCGTCGGAAAGGACGACGCCGGTCGCGTATCCGCAGGGGTTCATGTGCTTGATCACCACGGCGGCGTTCGCGCCCGCCAGCTCGCGCGCGGCCTCCAGGGCGGCGTCGGCGTCCACCAGGTTGTTGTACGAGAGTTCCTTGCCGTGCAGTTGACGGAAATTGCCAAGGCTGGGTTCGCCCGCCTGGACCGCCGCGGACTCGCGGAAGAAGACGGCCGACTGGTGGTTGTTCTCGCCGTAGCGCAGGGTCTGGCCTTCGCAGTAGCGCAGGTCCAGGCGCTCCTCGGAAAGGATTGTTTTGGCGAGATGGCGTTCGATGGCGCTGTCGTAGCGGCTGACCAGCGCGAAGACCTTGATGGCCAGGCGGCGGCGGGTGTCCAGCGTGGTGTCCCCGATGGCGCGGAACTCGGCGAGCACCGATGCGTAGTCCGAGGGATCGCTCAGCACCGTGACGCGTTCGTGGTTCTTGGCGGCCGACCGCAGCATGGAGGGCCCGCCGATGTCGATGTTCTCGATCGCCTCCTCCAGGCCCGCGCCCCGCGCCACGGTCGCTTCGAAGGGGTAGAGGTTCACCACGACCAGGTCGATGGGCGCGATCCCGTTGGCGTCCATCTGGGCCTTGTGGTCGGGACGCTGGGGGCGCCCCAGGAGTCCGCCGTGGACCTTGGGGTGGAGAGTCTTCACCCGTCCTTCCAGGATCTCCGGATGGCCGGTGAGCTGGTCGATGGCCGTCGCGGAGAGTCCGGCGTCCACCAGCGCCTTCAGGGTCCCTCCCGTGGAGACCAGCCTCCAGCCCAGATCGGCAAGTCCCTTGGCGAAGTCCACCAGGCCGGTCTTGTCGGAGACGGAAAGCAGGGCGATGCGGCTCATGCGAGACCTTTCGGAATTTCGGCGAAGCTGGCAGTCGAAGAAGAGCGGGAAATTTAGCTCGGTCTCCACCTCACCCCCCAAGCCCCCTCTC
>DATNIW010000055.1:0-23105 GCA_035604215.1 Fibrobacteria bacterium | reverse complement strand
CCCGCGAACTTCCCCTTGCCCTTCTCCACCTTCTCGTCCAGTTCCTTGTCCGAATCGGTCTCGCCCGCGGTCTTGGCGGCGAAGGCGATGCCTTCTCCCAGGTTTCGGGCGGAATAGCCCAACACGGTGAACACCAGTTCGGCCACGGCGTTGGCATTGGCGCCCGGGGTGTTGAACACCGCGACACCGGCCGCCGTCGCCTTGTCGATGGTGATGTTGTTCACGCCGGCGCCGGCGCGGGCGACGGCCAGGGTGGAGGGAAAGCCCTCCGTGTCCACCTGGGTGGAGCGCACCAAAATGGCGTCGGGACCGGAAAGGCCGTCGGCGACCTCGTATTCGGCCCCGAAGAGCCCGAGCCCTTCCGGGCTGATCTTGTTCAAGGTGGCGATGCGGTAGGCCATGTCCTGAATCTCCTGGAAAGGGTGACGACGAGGGATGCGCAAAGATAGCCTCCGGGGCGGGTCCCGCAGGGACGAAAGGTCCCCGCCGCACCGGTCTTGCGGCTTCCAGTCCTCCCGCCGCAGCCGGTAAAGCACCTGCTCCCGGAACGGGGTGCCTTCGGGGCGGTCGGCGTGCAGGAAGAGGCCGGACTCGCGCAGGCCCAGGCGTTCCATCACGCGCAGCGATCGAGCGTTGGAGGGTGCCGCGAAGGAGACGATTTCCGTCAATCGCAGGCGGTCGAAGGCCGCGGACAATGCGGCCCGGGCGGCTTCGGTGGCGAACCCCCGGCCCCAATGCGCCGCGCCGAGCCTCCAGCCCACCTCCACGCAGGGCTGGAAAGGATGCGCGGTGGCGGGGATGTTCAGGCCCGCGAACCCGATGAATTGCGCGGTGTCCTTCCGCTCCAGGGCCCAGACGCCCCAGCCATGGGCCTCCAGGAACCGGGCGCAGAGATCCGCCATCGCGTCGCTCTCCTCGCGGGAAAGGGCGCGGGGGAAGAACTCCATGACGCGCGGATCCGCGTTGAGGGCCGCGAACGGCTCCAGGTCGGAGGCGCTCCACGGGCGCAGCAGCAACCTCTCCGTCTCCATTCCTTTCGTTCCCGCCATGGTTCGGGACGAAGCCATTCCCACCCCCCGGGTTCAGTCCCGGGTGTAGCCCAGGGTCTGCAGGCTGTCCCGCTGGTACCACTCGGGAAGCGTGAAGTAGAGGGTGTCCGGCGCGCGCGACCAGGAGGAGGTGTCCGGGGTGGTGGCGGCGGCGGCGAGACCCGTTCCCCCGGCCGGCCAGATCTGGCGGCTGGCGGGCGAATAGACGATGCGGGTGGTGTCGGTCGCGAGCAGGGCCCAGACGCCGTCCTCGGTCAGGACCACGGAGATGCCCACGGCCGACGAATCCACCGCCCAGCGTTCGTAGCTGCCGTCCGAGAAGATGGCCAGCCGCTGCACCAGGGAATCCGAGTCGTATTCGGTGACCGAGCGCCAGGTTCCGACCAGGTTCGGGTCGGAGGCGACGCCCAACGAGGTGGTCGGGGTGGGGACCACCGTGCAGGCGCCGAGGAAAAGGAGGAGGAGAAGGCTTGCGCGCATCGAACCTACAACGTACAACCACGCGCTCCCGACCCGCGCGCCAGTAGTTTTCCGTCCCTCATGCCCATCGACCCTCCGTCCCTCCCGACGCACCGCGGGTTCCTCCTTCCCCGCGCGGTGGACGAACGCACCGAGCGCTGGACCTCTCCCCACTACTTCTCCGCCCCGCACCTGGCGTCCCCCCAGGGATTGCTGGTGGTGGTCTTCCCCGGGACGGGCGGGCAGCCGCGCGACTACCGCCTCCTGGCCGACCAGGCCTCGGCCCTGGGGCTGCACGCCCTGGTGCTTCGCTATCCCAACGACACCTCCATCAACGAACTGGCGGGGGAAGATCCCGCGGCCCACCTGGACCTGAGGCTGGACAACTGGGACGGGAAGGAGCGCACGCGCCGCGTGGGCCTGAGGCCCGGCGAATCCATCCTGGAGCGGCTGACGGGGGCCGTCCGCCACCTGGACGCGGAGCGCCCGAGCGAGAATTGGGGACAGTTCCTGACAGAAACCGGGCCCGCCTGGGGAGCGATCGCGGCGTTCGGCCACTCCCTGGGCGCGGGATACGCGGCGCTGGCGGGCAAACTCCACCGCCTGGACCGGGTGGTGACCGTCGGGTGGGCGGAATGGTGCCGCGGGAGCGGGACTCCGGCGCGCTGGACCGAACCCGATCCCGACTGGGGAACCCCGGCCGCGTTCCGTTTCTCCCTCCTCCACGAGCGCGACGAGCTCGTTCCCGTTTCCATCGGTCGGGAATTGGCCATGCGGTTCACGGGGGAGGACCGCGAGGGCAGGGTCGAGTCCGGCGATCCGCCATGGGGCCGGGTCCGCAGGCTGGCCACGGACCTGGATCCTTCCCTGGAACACCCCGCTCCTTCGCCCTGCCACAATTCGCTCGCCCTGGACGCCTTCACGCCGCGCTGGCCGGATGGGGGCGCCGTGCTTTCGGACGCCTGGACCTGGCTCCTGGCGGGTCGGGCGTGAAACTCCCGATCCCCGGTCCCGTCTGGCGCGAACGGATCCGCATCGCGGCCCCGTGGGTCTCGCTCGCGACCGGCGCCTGGAGCGCCTTCTTCGTGGTCCGGCGCTACGAGCAGGCAAAGCGGGTCGCCTGGCTCCTGGGAACGATCTGGATCGTCCTGGGACTCCTGGCTCTGGTCCGATGGGCCTTGCGGAGGGACGACCGAAGGTGGATGCGCATCGCGGAAACGAGCCTGACCTGGATCGGGCAGGGCGCGAGCCAGGAGATCCTCTTCTTCGTGCTCCCCTTCTGGATCCGCTCCACGACCTGGACCTCCCGCAACGCGCCCTTCACCGTGCTCCTCCTCCTGCTCTGCGGGACGGTGGTGGTGGTTCCCGTCTTCAACTGGTTCCTCCGCGACATCCGGGCGGCCGCCATCCACAATTCGCTGGTCCAGTTCGCGGCGCTCGCCTTCCTCGTTCCCACCCTGTCCGGGACACATACCCTGGAGTCGCTGGCCCTCGCCGGGGCCCTGGCCGGAGGCATCTCCGCGATGGCGAGCCGGTTCCGGAGACCTTGGGTCACCGTGCCCGTCGGGCTTTTCGCGGGCGCCTCCCTCGCGGTGGCCGCGGCACCCTGGATCGCGCCGGTTCCCCTCAGGATCGAGGGCGGGATCTTCTGTTCCGGCGTCTCCGGGCGCGTTCCTTCCGACACGCTCGCCCGGGCGCGGCGGGGTCGGGAGCTCTGGGCCTACACCCCGGTCTTCGCCCCCTCGGGTCTGCGCGACACCCTGGTCCACACCTGGTCCAGGGACGGGAGGGCGTTCGCCGAGGTCCGCCTGCCGCTGCAGGGAGGGCGCGCCAAGGGATTCCGGGTCTGGTCGTCCTCCTCCGTCGCGGCCTCGGAGTCGGGGACGGCCTCGGTGGAGACCTCCACCGGGGGCGGGCAGCTGGTGGGCCGGATGACGATTTCCGTCCAGTAGGGGCGATTCATGAATCGCCCCTACTGGTCCTTCTTCCACCCGAAGTGGCCGTTCTTCCGGATGACCTCGGCGACCTCGGGCGGCACCATGGGGATCCAGGCCGGATTCCCGCTCTTGAGGTAGGCCAGGGCCTGGCGGGAGAACACCTTGAGGCAGCTCGGATCGTACTTCTCCACGTCCTCGATCACGCCCCGGTCCAGCAGGTACTCGTGCAGGTGCGTCAATGGGTGCGGCACCGAGATGTCCTTGGCGGTGTGCAGGATGTCCGTCGCGGGATCCAGGAAGGGGTACACGTAGAGGCGCAGGTCGTTCTTGAACAGCCGTCCGAATCCTTCCAGGATGCCGCCGTCCAGGTTCTGGTAGAAGGATTCGTCGAACAGCTGCTGCAGGGACTGCGCGCCCAGGACGATGGCGATGCGCTGCCTGGTGAACCGGGAGAGCCAGGCGCCCAACCGGAAGAACTCGGAGTGGTCGGAGATGAGCACGGTCTTCCCGCAGGCGGAGAGCATGTCGGCCCGGGCGAGGAAGTCGCGGTGGTCCACCACGCGGCTTTCGGTGCTCGCCAGGTTGGACATCGTGATCTCCATGATCTCCAGCGGCTCCTCCCCGAAGGAGGACTCCTCCCGCAGCTTGGCCATGGCGGCCGACATCATGTCGAGGTTCACGGTGCAGACGGGACGGAAACTGCCGCGTTCCACCAGGATGGACCGCTTGTGCAGGACCTCCGACGGCTGCAGGACCTCGCCCTTGGCGGAGAACATGGCCGCCTTGGAGAGGCCCAGCCGGACCAGGTCCAGGCTCATCAGGCGGTTGTCCACGTGGCGGAACTCGATCCCGCTGAACTCCACCATGTCGATCTCGATCCGGCTCGTGGACAGCCCGTCGAGCATGGATTCCACCAGGAGTTCGGGTTCGTGGGACATGAAGAAGGCGCCATAGAGGAGGTTGACGCCCACGATGCCCAGCGCCTCCTGCTGCAGGAGGTTCTCGTTGTCCAGCATCCGCACGTGGATGATGATCTGCGACGCCTCGTCGCGGGGATGGGCCTGGAACTTCACGCCCATCCATCCGTGCTGTTCGTTGGTTCCCTGGAAGTTGCGGGCGGAGACGGTGTCGGCGAAGGCGAAGAAGGCGGTGGAATCTCCCCGGGACTCCTGGAGGCGGTTGAGGTTCAGGTCGAATTCGTAGTCCAGCATGCTTTGGAGGCGCGGCCGGGCCACGTACCGGTCGCATTTTCCGTAGATGGCGTCGGAGACGGTCATGTCGTAGGCGCTCATGGACTTGGAAACGGTGCCCGCGGCCCCGCCCACCCGGAAGAACCACCGGACCACTTCCTGTCCCGCACCGATCTCGGCGAAGGTGCCGTACCGACGCGCGTCGAGATTCACGCGCAATGCCTTTTGATGGGTTCCGAGAACTTCGGTGGAGGGATTCATGTTTTTGAATGTACCGAAATCCAGATTTCCCGATAGTTATCCCCGAGTTGTGGATTTCTTTGTGGACAAGGTGGGGTATTTCATTGGAATCAGGGTTAACTAAATCGCTTGTGCGCTATATATAGTGGTCTATTTAGTAATATCTACATTATATAGATAAACCGGACCCGAAATTCCCAGAAACCTGCTGGCAGGATGGCATGGTGGATGGGCCTCTCTTGCGGGGGGGGCCTGTGAATAGGTATTAATTGTGGGTGCCCGTGGGTAAAAGCGGGTTGTTCTGGAGGAAATAGGGAGTGTTTTACGGCCACAGCACCGTCGCGATCGACGCCAAGGGCAGGACGAACCTGCCCCGCGAGTTGCGTCGCGAGCTCCCCGCGTCGGCGGAGGGCAAGGTCGTGGTGGTCCCAGGCCCCAAGGGCACGTTGCTGCTGTTCGACGCGCCCTCCTTCGAACGGCTGCTCCGGTCCCTCCAGTCCCGGGAGCGGACCGTGGAACTGGCCGCCTCCATCCGCCGCATGACGGCGATGGCCGCCACTTCGGAACTCGACGAGCAGAACCGCCTGGGCATCCCTCCACGCCTGATGGAATGGGCATCCCTGGAGAACCGCGTCACCTTCGTCGGCGAAGGAGACCGCGTTTCCCTGATGCCTCCTTCACGGTTCGAATCCGAGGTCCTCGGCACCGACGCTCCCGGATTCGACGGCTTCCTGGACACCCTGCAGGTCCCCGAGGGGGACTCGTGATCCGCCACGTGCCCGTGATGGCCCGGCGCATCTCGGGACTGCTGGCCGAAGGCGTGACAGGAACTGTCATCGACTGCACGCTGGGCGACGGAGGCCACAGCGAGGCCCTCCTCGCCGACCTGCCGCCGCAGGCCCGCGTGGTGGGATTGGACCGGGACGCCGACGCGCTGCGAGAGGCCTCGGCCCGCCTCTCGAAGGACGCGAGGTTCTCCTGCGTCCACACGGCCTTCTCGAAACTGGCCGCCGTGGAGGCCACCGCGGGCGCGGCGGGATTCCTGTTCGACTTCGGGGTGTCCAGCCGCCAGATCGACGAGGACGCGCGCGGATTCACCATCCGGCCGGGAGTCGCGCTGGACCTCAGGATGGACAGGTGCGAGGCGTTCGATCTCCGCGCGGTTCTGACGGAATCCGACAGCGACGAACTCGGACGCAGGCTTTCGGAGCTGGCCGACGTGCCGCGCTCCCGCACCGTCGCCCGCCACCTCGCCGGCATCGCCGCCACGCGCGGCCTGCTGTCGGACGACCTCGAAGCCGCCCTGCTTTCCGCGTTCCCCCGCGGCATGCGCGACCGACCCCGCGAGCTGGCCCGCCTGGCCATGGCGCTGCGGATGCTGGTGAACCGGGAGCTGGAGGAGATCCAGGAGGCGCTCCCGGCGGCCTGGGATCGCATGGCTCCGGGTGGACGCCTGGCCGTGCTCACCTACCACTCCGTGGAAGACCGCCTGGTCAAGGGGCTCCTGCGCGGACTGATCGGGGACGATCCCGACGCCCCGCGGGACCTCTACGGAAACCGCCCGGATCGGAAGGGCGATTGGGTGGTGCGCCTGGAAAAGCCGTCCACCGACGAGATCGCGGCGAACTCCAGGGCCCGCTCCGCGCAGCTTCGCGTGGTGGAGAAGCGCCGCGGCGTCGCCCTGGCGGGAATCCTGGTCGCGATGGTGATGGTGGGCCTGGTGGGCTCCGTGATGGTGGGCTGCGTCTGGCGCCAGACCCGGCACGTGGAACTGGAGAAGGGACTGGACGCGGCCCGCGCCGACGGCCGGAGACTGGACGACAGCCTGGTCCAGATGGAGGCAGCCGTCCGCGCCGAACGCCAGCCTTCCGGCGTGGCCGCCCGGGCAGCCCTGTACGGATACCGCACGCCCCAGCGCCAGTTCCGCCTCCCGGAACCCGACACCTCCCTCGCCGAGGTGGGGCCGTGAACGACTCCAGGATCCGACTGGTGCGGGGGCTGTTCACCCTCCTCTTCCTGGTGCTGGCGGGAAGGCTCTTCTGGATCCAGGTCGTGCGCTCGAAGGAGCTGCGGGAGGTCGCGAGGACCCAGACGAGGATGCGACAGATATTGACCGCACCGCGCGGCGAGATCCTGGGAACCGACGGTTCGGTGCTGGCGGCCGACGGACCGGACGGACGTCGGGAATGGCCCTGGGGATCGCTGGCGCTCCCCATCCTGGGAGTGGTGGGCCGGGACGGATCCGGCCTGATGGGGCTGGAATACAGGTGGGACAAGCAGCTGCGCGGGACCGAGGGCTGGAAGGTCGCGCGCCGGACCGGCCGCGGCAAGCCCTGGCCCGGATTCGACGAGGAAGGGGACGGAGCCAGGGAAGGACTCTCCGTGGTCACGACCCTGCGGCCGGGTCTGCAGGCCGAGGTGGAGAAGATCCTGGCCGACGCGGTCTCGTCGCACAAGGCGCAGGGAGGCGTGGCGCTGGTCCTGGAAGCCGGAACGGGCGACATCGCCGCCGCCGCTTCGCTGCCCGCTCCCGGGAACCGCCAGGAGATGCTCCAGGGACGCGTGGACGCGGGGATCGTGAACCGCACCTACGAACCGGGTTCCACCTTCAAGGCAGTGACCCTCTCGGCGGCGTTGGATGCCGGATCGGTGGACCTCTCCACGCTGTTCACCGTGGGGCCCTCCTGGAATCCGGGGGATGGCTCCGCGCCCATCCACGACGCGCACGCCGAGGTCGGGACCTTCGACGTCGGGTGGTGCCTGGAGAAGTCGAGCAACGTGTGCTTCGCGCAGATCGCTACCCGCGTGGGTCCGGAACGCCTCTACCGGTCCGCGAGGGACTTCGGGTTCGGGACCCCCACGGGAGTGGAGATCCCCGGCGAGGAGGGCGGAATCCTGAGGACGGTGGACCAGTGGTCGGCACGGACGCTTCCGACGCTGGCCATCGGGCAGGAAGTGACCGTCACTCCGCTCCAGCTCGCTTCCGCCTACGCGGCCATCGCCAACGGCGGGGTGCTGGTGCGTCCCAGGCTGGTGCGGGCCCTGGTGGACGCCCAGGGGGACACCGTCCAGCGGTTCCCGTCCCGCCCGGTGCGGCGCGCGGTCACCGAGCGTTCGGCGGACCTGATCCTGCAGGCGCTGGGCCGGGTGGTGGACAGCGGGACCGGGCGCATGGCGGAGATCGCGGGACAGAAAGTGGAAGGGAAGACCGGAACCTCGCAGAAGGTCGACGCCTCCACCGGGAAATACTTCCAGGACCACTTCATGGCCTCCTTCGTGGGGATCGTCGGCCTGAAGCCCAACGCCCTCGTGTGCCTGGTGGTGCTGGACGACCCGACCGCGAACGGCCACACCGGCGGACTCGCGGCGGCACCCGCCTTCGCGCACATCGCGCGGTTCGCGCTCGAGGACCCGTCGCTGCCCTGGGGCGCCGGTTCCGTGGACGCGCCGGGAACCCTCCACGCCTGGCTGGGACAGCCGCACGGAAGGTCGGACTCCGCGCTGCAGAAGCGGATGCGCGAAATCGCGGGATCGGAGGCCCCGGGATGAGGCTCTCCCGACTGCTGGACCGCGCGGGCGTCGTCGCGACCTTCTCGGGCGATCCCGAGATCGCCCGGGCGAGCCTGGACTCGCGGACCGCCGGCGACGGTTGCCTGTTCCTCGCGGTGCGCGGAACCGTCCGGGACGGGAACGATTGGGCCGACCAGGCCCTGGCCTCCGGTGCCGCGGCGGTGCTGACGGACAGACGGGAATCGGCGTCCCTGCCGGGTCGCGTCCTGGTGGAGTCGGTCCGCGACGCCGCGGGACCCGTCTGCCGCGCGCTCGCCGGCGAGCCCGACCGCGACATGCTCGTGCTCGCGGTCACCGGCACGAACGGCAAGACCAGTTCGTGCTACCTGGCGGAGGCGGTCTTCCGGGAGGCGGGCCTGGCGCCGGCCCTTTCCTCCACGGTCGTGCAGAGGCACCCCGGCGGGGAAGTCCCCTCCTCCATGACCACGCCGGACGCGGTCGCCCTCTGGGAATTCGTCGCCGAAGCGGCGGCGGCCGGAGCGAGGTCGCTCGTGCTGGAGGTCTCCAGCCACTCCCTGCACCAGGGACGGTTGGGCGGCATCCGCGCGAAGGCGGCGATCTTCACCAACCTTTCGCGCGACCACCTGGACTACCACTCGACGATGGAGGAGTACTTCGATGCCAAGGCCCTGCTGTTCTCCGGCCACCTGGCACCGGACGGCATCGCCGTCGTCAACGTCGACGACCCGTGGGGACGGATCCTGGCAGGCCGGATGGGATCCCGCTGCCGCGGGGTCTCCCTGGAGGATGCGTCCGCCGACTGGCGGATCGCGGACCTGAGCGTGGACCTGGACGGAAACCGGTTCCGCCTGGTTTCCAGGGGCGGGGAACTGGAACTGGAGAGCCCCCTGGTGGGAGAGGTCTTCGCCAGGAACCTCGCGGGGGTGGCGGCCGCGGCCATGGAACTGGGGCTGGAGCCCGAAGCCGTGCGCCGGGCGGCGAAGCGGACGAGCGTTCCGGGACGGTGCCAGGTCGTGCGTTCGGGGATCTTCCGGGGAGCCGTCGACTACGCCCACACACCCGACGCCCTGGAACGGCTCCTGGAGGGGTTGCGACCCCTGGTGTCCGGGCGGCTCGTGTGCGTGTTCGGCTGCGGCGGAGACCGCGACAGGGGCAAGCGCCCCCTGATGGGCGGGATCGCCGCGCGCATCGCGGACCTCGCGGTGGCGACCTCCGACAATCCCCGGACGGAGGACCCGGAGTCCATCCTCGACGAAGTCTGCGCCGGCATCCCGGAAGGCTCCCGCTCGATCCGGATCGCGGACCGCCGGGAGGCCATCGGGAAGGCCGCCGCCCTGCTGGAGCCCGGCGATTTCCTGGTGGTGGCCGGCAAGGGGCACGAGGACTACCAGATCGTCGGGACCCGGAAGAGCCATTTCGACGATGTACAGGAACTGTCCTCCGCCTTGGCGGCCCGGGAGGGTTCCGCATGCCCGCCCTGAGATGGTCCGAACTGGTGGAATGGCTGGGAACGACGCCGTCGGGCAGGCCCGTGCCGCGCGCCGATCGCAGGATCGCCGTGGGCACGGACTCCAGGACCTTCGCCAAGGGGCAGGTCTTCTGGGTGCTCAAGGGTGGGAGGTTCGACGGGCATGATTTCGTGCAGGACGCCTTCGAGAAGGGGGGGATCGCCGCCGTGGTGGAACGAAAATGGCTAGATAACAATTTCCGTCAAGTGGGGGTGTACCTGCCCGTCGACGACGCGCACGAGGCCTTCCTGCGCGTGGCGGGACGGCACGCCCAGCGGTTCCGGATCCCCAGGATCGCGATCGCGGGATCCAACGGCAAGACCACCACGAAGGAGATGGTGGCCCGGGTCCTGGAATCCCGCGGACCGGTGCTGCGAACGCAGGGGAACCTCAACAACCACGTGGGGGTCCCTACGACGCTCCTGGGCATCGGGGACCGGCACCGCTCGGCCGTGGTCGAGCTGGGGACGTCCAGCCCCGGCGAGCTCGCACCGCTCTCCCGCGCCCTGGCCCCGACCATCGCGGTGCTCACCAACATCGGGCACGAGCACATGGAGTTCTTCCAGACCCTGGAGAAGGTGCGCAAGGAGGAGCTCGCCGTGACGGCCGGGCTTCGCCGGGGCGGCACCCTGGTGGTGAACGCCGACGATCCGCATCTCCAGAGGCTGCGCACCAACGCGCGTTTCCGGGTGCTGGGGTTCGGTCTGCGCAAGGGACAGGTGCGGCCCGCGAACCTGGAGTTCGACGGGATGGGGCGGGGCTCGTTCACCATCGGGCGCACCCGTTTCCGCCTGCCGGTGCCGGGCACCCACAACGTGTACAACGCCCTGGCCGCGATCGCCGTCGGTCTGGAACTCCACGTCCCCAAGGGGGCGATCCGCGACGCCCTGGAGACCTTCCAGGCGGTGCCCGGACGGATGAACGTGCTGGAGCACAACGGCGTGCTCGTCATCGACGACTGCTACAACGCGAATCCCCCGTCGGTGCGTTCCGCCCTTTCCATCCTGGCCGGAATGGAGACGCGCGGCCGCCGGATCGCGGTGCTCGGCGACATGCTGGAGCTGGGCGCGGCGTCGCGAGAGATGCACGAAGCCATCGGGCGCTACGCCGGCGAGATGGCGCTGGACGCGCTCTGGTGCCTGGGACCCAAGGCCCGGGACATCGCCGCATCCGCGTTGGCGGCGGGGATGTCCCCGAGCAAGGTCCGGCACTTCGCGGACAAGGAATCCCTCGAGCGCGCCGTGCTCGAGGAGGTGGAGAGCGGCGACGCGGTGCTCGTCAAGGCCTCCCACGGATTGCGCCTGGACACCCTGGTCCATCGACTCGTCACCACGGAAACCGTCACACCTGGAGAGAAAGCATGACCGTTGTCCAGACCTCCGTTTCGCGCCTTCCCCGCACCGCGGTGGTGTCCGGATCCGAACTCCGGTTCGCCTGCGCACACCTGCTGCGCCGACTCGCCGAGGGGATCCCGGCGGGGCACCGCCCTCCCGAGGTGGTGGAAGTCCCGGTGGGCCGTCCGATCCCGGCTTCGGCGGATTTCCTGGTGGAGGCCGACGACATGCGGCCCGACCTGGAAGGATTCCCCGGCGTCCGCGCCTCGGTGGACCGCGACGTTCCCGGTTCCTCGGCGTTGGACTGGAGCTGGTCGACGGACCGGCCGGTCTGGCGGGGGAGCTATCTCCGCCACGGTCTGCTCATCGCCGCCGACCAGGGGAAGGCGCACGTGCTCGGACCGGTGCGCAACCTGCGCATCCCCGGCAAACGGCACCTGGAAGCGGTGCTTCCCGCCGTGGCCGCGGCCTTGAGCTGGGGCGTGGAGCCCAGGACCCTGCGCGAACTCGTCTACGCCTGGACGGGTCCAGCCCACAGCCTCCAGTGGGCCGGGCTGAACCGCGGCGCCACCCTGTTCGACGACGGCGCGAGCTGCACCTCCGAGGGACTCGACCGGGCCTTGTCGGCCTTCGACCAACCGGTGACCCTGGTGACCGGCGGACCCGGCTTCAACGCGGGATTCGAGCTGCTGGACGCGGTGCGCACGCGCGCCACCCGCGTGGTGCTCCTCCCCGGAAGCCCGGAATGGATCGCGACCGCCTGGTCCAGCCTGGTGGACGTCCGCGTCGCCGACGACCTCGCGACCTCCGCGAAGATCGCCCTGGAATGCACGACATCGGGTGGACAGATCCTGTTCAGCCCGGGATGCTTCCCGCAACTGGAGGGACTGGGCGTGGGGCGCCGTGGCCAGGCCTTCGCCGAGGAGTTCCTGGACGCATGAAGACTTCTTCCCCAGAACAGCCGGATTGGATCCTGCTGGCCGCGGCGCTGGGACTGGTGGCCGTCGGGACCGCCATGATCTACAGCGCGTCGTCGGGCTACACGGTGATCCGGTGGAGCTGGGGAGAGGAACACGTCCTGCACGACCACCTGGTCCGGTTGGGCGTGGGGGTGGTGGCCTTCCTGGCCGCCTATCTGGTGCGCCCGTCCTGGCTGGGCGCGGGCTCCAGGGTGGGGTATTGGATCGCCGTCGGGCTGCTGGCGTTCACCGTGGCCTCGCGATCCGTGGGAGCGGTGAACGGCGCCAAGAGATGGATCAGCCTGGCCATGTTCTCCCTCCAGCCGTCGGAATTCGCCAAGTTGGCGCTGATCCTCCACCTCGCCTGGGCGGCCTCCCGGAAGGACGCGCGCATGGACAGCTGGACGGGTCTCGCTCCAGCCCTCTGGAAGACCGCCCTCATGTGCGGACTGATCCTGCTGCAACCCAACTTCTCCACCGCCACCGCCTTGGCCATGATCTCCTTCGCCATCCTGGTCGCGGCGGGCATGTCCTGGAAGCACATCGCCGCCATGGGCGGGGCCGCCTTCGCGGGGCTGTCCGGCATCATGGTCCTGCAACCCTACCGCATGGCCCGGGTGGCGGCGTTCCTGCACCCCGAGGACCACGCGAGGGGATCCGCCCTGCAATCGCTGCAGGCCGTGGTGGCGTTGGGCAACGGCGGCATCTTCGGTGTGGGTCTGGGTCGCGGAACGGCCAAGCTGCTGCACCTGCCCGAGCCGTACACCGACACCATCTTCGCCGTCCTGGGCGAGGAACTGGGCCTTCTGGGAACCCTCTCCATCCTGGGCCTGTTCCTGCTGGTGGTGTGGCGCGGCCTGCGCACGGCCCTTCTGTCCAAGAGCCTGGAACACCGGCTCCTGGCCGTGGGGCTGTCCAGCGCGCTGGGCCTCTACGCCGCCCTGCACGCCATGGTGTGCACCCGCCTGATCCCCACCACGGGTCTCCCGATGCCGTTCTTGAGCTACGGAGGATCCAATCTCACGTTTTCCATGATCGCGCTGGGCCTGCTGCTGAACCTGTCCCGTCGGCAGACGGAATCCGGCAGCGCCGGCGAGGACACCGGGACCCCCGAGACCAGGACCGGCACCTCCACGATGCGGAGGCCGGCATGGGCTTGAAGGTGGCGTTGGCGTGCGGAGGAACGGGGGGGCACGTGTTTCCGGCCCTCGCCGTGGGACGCGCCCTGCAGAAGCGCCACGACGCGGAGATCGTGGTCGTGGGTCGACCGGGCAGCCCCGAGGAGAAGTGGTCCCGGGACGCGGGCTACCGGTTTCGCGGGGTGCGGGCCGTCCCGCTGCGCCGATCCCGCTGGTGGACCAACGCCAGTCTGCCCGTGCACGCCTTGGGTTCGGTTTCCGCCGCCAGATCGGTGCTCCGGCAGGAAGCGCCCCAGGCCGTGTTCGCGACCGGGGGGTACGTGAGCCTCCCCACGGGGATCGCCGCGCGGCTGCTTCGCACGCCTCTGCTGGTCCACGAATCCAACAGCTACCCGGGCGTGGCCAACCGGCTCTTGGCCCGGATCGCCGACCGGGTCTTCGCCGGTTCTCCGGCGGGCGCGGCTCGACTGCGCGGCGCCGAGGCGGTTGGAAATCCTGTGCGGGCCCTGGACGGAAGGACCCGCGGCGAACTGAGGGCGGGCCTGGGCCTCTCGGATTCCGACAAGTATCTGGTGGTGATCGGGGGCAGCCAAGGCGCGCGCGGCGTGAACCGCATCCTGTGCGGGGAGATCGGCGCGCTGGTCGAACGCGGCTGGCGCATCCTCTGGCAGACCGGCGCGGAAGGGTTGGTGCGGGCGCGGGAAGTCGCCGCCCATCTTCCCCAGACGAAGGTGGAACCCTTCGTGACCGACGTCTACGGCGCCTTCGGCGCGGCCGACCTGGCCTTGACCCGTTCCGGCGCGAGCACGCTGGCCGAACTCGCCCTGCACGGCCTGCCTTCCGTGCTGGTTCCGTTTCCTTCCGCCACGGGAAACCACCAGGAGATCAACGCCCGCGAATTCGAGTCCGCCGGAGCGGCCGCGGTGCTGACGGAATCCGGCTACGCGGACGGGGACGCCGTCCGCGCCGTGGACAGGCTCTGGGAGCGGAGAACGTCCGCGTCCCGCGCCATGATGTCGTTCGCGCGACCCGACTGCGCCGACCGGATCGCCGACGCGGTCGCCGACGCGGCGAAAGGAGGGGTCGGATGATTCCCCTCCACCTGTTCCCGAGACTCCATTTCACCGGCATCGGCGGTGCCGGAATGGCTCCGCTGGCCGCCTGGTACGCCGCCAGGGGATTCCGGGTGACGGGAACCGATCGACAGGAATCGACGAATCTGGGATGGCTGCGGTCCCTGGGCGTCGACGCCCGCTCGGGGCACGACCCGGCACTCGCGGCGGCTTCCGAGCTGGTGGTGCGATCCAGCGCGGTGGGCACCGACCATCCCGAGGTGGTCGCCGCCCTGGCGGCTGGCGTCCTGGTGGTCCGCCGGGCCGAGGCCCTGGGCGAGGCGACCCGCTCCTCGCGGTCGCTGTGCGTCGCGGGCACCCACGGCAAGACCACCACCACGCTCATGCTGGGACGGATCCTCCGGGAGGCGGGCCTGGATCCCTGCACGCTGCCCGGTGGAGTCCCCACCGACCCCGTGGATGTCCCGCTTCCCGGCGCCGAGGGGCCCCTGGTGGTGGAGACCGACGAATTCGACCGCACCTTCCTGCAGCTCCACCCGGACACGGCGCTGGTGACCAACCTGGAGGAAGACCACCTGGACTGCTACCGGGACCTCGACGATCTGCGCGGGGCCTTCGAACAGTTCCTGTCCCGCCTGCCCTTCCACGGCCGCGCGGTCCTCTGCGCAGACGATCCCGGCTCCCTCTCGCTGCGGCGGGCGTCCCCCGTCCAGGTGGTGACGTACGGTTTCTCCCCGGAAGCCGACCTGCGGGGAAAAGAAATGCCCGACGGCTCCACCGAGGTCCTTTCCGGAGGGCGTCCGGTCGCGCGGCTGGTCCTGGGGATTCCCGGACGGCACAACCGGCAGAACGCCCTGGGGGCGATGGCGATGGCATCCATCGAAGGAGTGGAGCCCGCGCTCGCCGCCCGTTCGCTCGAGGGATTCCGCGGCGCCCGCCGTCGCCTGGACCTGGTGGGGACCGCGTTCGGCAATCCCGTCTACGACGACTACGCCCACCACCCCACGGAAATCGAAGCCACCCTCCAGGCGCTGCGGGAGTCCTCCCCGGAACGTCGGATCGGCCTGGTCTTCCAACCCCACCTCTACTCGCGCACCGCACATTTCGCGGAAGGCTTCGCTAGGGCGTTGGGGCACGCCGACCTGGCCTTGGTGGCACCCGTCTACGCGGCGCGCGAAACCCCCGACCAGGGATCCTCCTCGGAAGCCATCGTGTCGCGGGCGTCCACCGGATCCGCGGTGGAGCTGGTGTCGGGGCGGGAACAGGCCGTTTCCCGACTGCGCGCCGCAGCGGGATCCGGCGCGTGGAACCTGCTGTTCGTGGGCGCGGGCGACGTGGGATCCTGGGCCGCGGACATGGTGGAGGCGACCCCGTGATGGGCCCCTCCGTCCTGCACCGGCCGCCTTCGGGGACGACCACGCCCCGGCAGGGAACCAACGCGAGGATCCAGGAGGTCACGCGCCAATCCCGACGGTCCGACGCGCGCTCGCGCTTCGCGGCCAAGGCGAAGACGAATTCCGTCAAGGTGCTCCTCGCCATGCTCGCGGCCGCGGCGTGCGTGGCTGCGATGTCGTTCGCCTGGAAGCTCGCCGTGGACCCGCGCTGGACGGGTCTTTCCGCCATCGAGGTCCGCGGAGCCCATCGCGAGGATCCCGGGGAGGTGGCCAGATCCTCCGGACTGGCGTGGGGGACGAGCCTGGCGCGCGAGGACCTGTCGAAGGTCCGCGGGCGGCTGCTCGCCGACCCTTGGATCCTGGACGCGAAGGCCGAACGCCGGTGGCCCCACCGCGTCCGCCTGGAGATCCGGGAGAGGATTCCCGTGGCGGAGCTCGGGACCGGGAGGTGGATATCCGCCGACGGCACGGTGCTTCCCCGGCGCGGCGACGCCATCCTCCCGCACCTGGTGTCCAGGGGCGTTCCCGGAGGGCGCCTGTCTCCGGCCCTGTCCGGGCCCGCGCTGGCGGCGATGGGGCGCATGGAGGCAGCGGGCTGGACGGATTTCGCGCAGACGTGCGTCTTCCGCGACGGAAGCGTGGAACTGGACCGCGGGGCGGGCTCGCCCCGGCTCCTGCTGCGTCCCGAAGATTGGAAACGCGCGCTGGCCCGATGGGTCGCGTTGCGGCGGGAGTTGGGGGATCGCGCCGCCCTCTTCTCCGAGATCGACCTGCGGCACGGGTCGTGCGTGGCCCTGCGCCGCGTGGAAGGAGGAGCGTGATGCGATCCCAGACCCAAGGCCGGATCGTGACCGGGCTCGACATCGGGACCACCAAGGTGTGCGCCATCATCGGGGAAGTCGGCAAGGACGGCCGGGTGGACATCATCGGAGTCGGGACCGAGGTCTGCACCGGACTGCGCCGAGGCGTGGTCATGAACATCCAGAAGACCGTGGAAAGCATCCGCAAGGCCGTGGAAGAAGCGGAGCTCATGAGCGGCGTGGACGTCCAGGAAGTGTTCGTGGGCATCGCGGGGGCCCACATCCAGGCCAAGAACAGCCGCGGAGTGATCGCGGTGAGCCGCAAAGGCGGGGTCATCGCGCAACCGGACGTGGACCGGGTGATCGAGGCCGCCCAGGCCGTTCCCCTGCCGCCCGGCCGCAGGATGCTGCATGTGGTTCCGCAGACCTTCGTGGTCGACGAACAGCCCGGGATCCTGGACCCCGTGGGGATGACCGGCGTCCGCCTGGAGGGCGAGGTCCACATCGTCACGGGGGATGTCGCCAAGGTCCAGAGCCTGCTGCAGGCCGTGGAAGGCGCGGGATTGCGCGTCACGGACATCGTCCTGGAACCCCTGGCCTCGTCCATCGCGGTCCTGGACGAGGACGAGAAGGAGATGGGCGTGGCCATGGTGGACATCGGTGGGGGCACCACCGACCTCGCCCTGTTCACGGGATCCTGCATCCGCCACACGAGTTCCCTTCCCATCGGCGGGGATCTGGTGACCACCGACGTCGCCTACGGACTCAAGGTGCCCAAGGGTCGGGCCGAAGAGGTGAAGAAGAAGCACGGCTGCGCGATGCAGGCCCTGGTGGCCCGCGAAGAGTGCTTCGTGGTTCCCGGCGTGGGCGCGCTGGACCAGCGCGAGCTCACCCGCCTGGAATTGGCGGCCATCATCGAGCCGCGCATGGTGGAGATCTACCGCGGAGTCGCGGCGGAACTGCGCGCCCTGGGCTCGCAGGTCCAGCTGGGCGCCGGAGTGGTGCTCACCGGCGGAGGATCGCTGCTTCCTGGTGCCGCCGAACTCGCGAGCCACGTCATCGGGCTTCCGGTGCGCCTGGGCGCTCCCAGGGGCTTCGGCGGCCTGGTCGAATCGGCCTCCACGCCCAAGCACGCGACCGGCGTCGGGCTGGTCCTCTACGGGCGGGCCGACCCCGGCGGTTCGGGCAACCAGGCCCCCGGCGGGCAGGGCGGCGACCGCCTCAAGGACGTCTTCCAGCGCATGTCGCGCTGGGTATCCCGATACTTCTGACAGATTCCGACACAAACAGAACCCTCACGCAGAACCACCACAGGAGACACACCATGAACTTCGAACTCGAAAGCATCCGCGAGTCGAGCCCCGCCCGCATCAAGGTCGTGGGCGTCGGGGGAGCCGGCGGCAACGCCGTCAACCGCATGATCGAGGCCGGTCTTCGCGGAGTGGAATTCATCTCCGTCAACACCGACCTGCAGGTCCTGGAGCGCAACCTGGCCGACGTCAAGATCCAGATCGGGACCAACACCACGCGCGGCCTGGGCGCGGGCGCCAATCCCGACCGGGGTCGCCAGTCCATGGAGGAGAGCGCCGAGGAGGTCGCGGAACGTCTCAAGGGCGCCGACATGGTGTTCATCACCGCCGGCATGGGCGGGGGCACCGGCACCGGCGCGGCCCCCGTGGTGGCGGAAATCGCCCGCGAGCTGGGGATCCTCACGGTGGCCGTGGTCACCCGTCCCTTCGACTGGGAAGGGGCCGTGCGCAAGCGCAACGCCCGCCAGGGCCTGGAACTTTTGCGCGCCAGCGTGGACACCATCATCGTGATCCCCAACCAGCGGCTGCTCTCCGTGGCCGCCAAGAACATGACCATGCGCGAGGCCTTCCGCACCGCCGACGACGTGCTGTACAACGCCGCGCGCGGCATCTCCGAGATGATCCTCCGTCCGGGCGACATGAACGTGGACTTCGCGGACGTGTCGGCCATCATGCGCAACTCCGGCCAGGCCCTGATGGGATCCGGCAGCGCGAGCGGCGAGAACCGCGGGCGCATGGCGGCCGAGCAGGCCCTGCACTGCCCGCTGCTGGACGCCGTGGACATCCACGGAGCCACCGGCATGCTGGTGAACATCACCGGAGGTTGCATCCTGGCCCACGAGATCAACGAGGTCATGGAGTACTTCCGCGAGGCCATGGGCGAGGAGAACGAGGAGAACATCATCTTCGGATTCGGGGAAGACGACGCCACCGAGGAATTCCGCGTCACCCTCATCGCCACCGGCTTCGATCCCGACATGCAGAACCTCCCCCAGACCAACGGCATGCCCACCTACGCGCCCTCCTCGCAGGCACCCCAGCCCGCGCCGGTGGCTTCGTGGCGCCCGCAGCCCCAGGCGCAGCCGGTCCAGCCGCAACCGGGCAACACGGGAGCCTGGAGCCCCTGGCAGCAGCAGCCCGCGACCCAGGAAGGATCGGGCACCATCCGCGCCCAGCGCCCCTCGGGATCCATGCCGGTGACCGCACCCGCGCAGCGACCGGCCCCGCGCCGCGAGCCGTCGGGATCGCAGATGGCGGTGGCGCCCCTTTCCCAGAACCGCCCGCGCGGGATCTTCGTGCCCGACATGGACGACTCCATGGACGAGAACATCGACACGCCCGCCTACCTGCGCCAGCGCGGGTGATTTGAGCCTTTCCCTCTACGTCCACGTCCCGTTCTGCGAGCGGAAGTGCGCCTACTGCGACTTCGCCTCCTGGGCGGACCGCGGCCACGAGGAGCCGGCTTGGCTGGGACGGATCGAGAGGGAACTGGAGCTGCGCGGGAGCCAGGCGAACGGTCCGGTGTCGTCGGTGTTCTTCGGAGGCGGGACCCCCTCGGCCCTTTCCGAGGGAGGCCTGGAACGGCTGTGCCGCGCGGTCCAAGACAATTTCCGACTGGAGGCGTCCGCGGAATGGTCCATGGAGGCGAACCCGGTCTCCCTGACCAGGGAAAAGCTGGAAATCGCCACGGGCGCGGGCGTGAACCGCGTCTCCCTGGGGGTGCAGTCCTTCGAACCGGCGCTGCTCTCCCGCATGGGCCGCGCCCACGACGCGGACCAGGCCCGGGCGGCGCTGGACCTGGTGGCCGCCTCGGGCCTGCGCTGGAGCGCGGACCTCATCTTCGCCCTGCCGGGACAGACGCTGGAACAGTTCCTGTCGTCCCTGGACACGTTGCTCTCGTGGAATCCCTCGCACGTGTCGTTCTACGGCCTGACCCTGGAGGCGGGAACCGACTTCTGGAAGGAGCACGAGGCGGGAACGCTTTCGGAGGCCCACGAGGACCTCTACGCCGACATGTACCTCCGCGGTGTCCAGAGGCTGGCCGAGGCCCAAATCCACCGCTACGAGGTCTCGAATTTCGCCAGGCCGGGAGAGGAATGCCGCCACAACGAAGCCTATTGGGACACGCGCTCGACCTGGCTGGCAGCGGGAAACGCGGCGCACGGCTACGCTCCCCACCTGCGCTGGCGGAACCCCCGGGGTCTTTCCGCCTGGTACGACTGGGCGGACCAGGGCTTTCCGCTGGAGGGCCTGATCGCGGAAGATCTGGACACGGAACAGCGCTGGACCGAAGAGTGGTTCCTGGGCCTGCGGCAGGCCCAAGGCGTGGATCTCTCTCGGCTCGCGGGGGAATTCCCGAAGGAGCCGTCGCGAGCGGCCATCGCGAGGCGCATCGCAGCGGGACATGTGGAGGTGGCGGACGATCGGGTCCGGCTGGTGGGAGAGGGGTGGTTGTTGCTGGACGCGATCGCGGTGGAGTTCTCGGCGTAGGCCTCCCCGGGTGGGGTTTTTGCGCCTGGCGGCACCGGCGGTTTACATGGGCCGCCGGGCCCCTGTACCCCGGCTCAAGGGCCTCTGGCGGCCCTTGAGAATCCCCCGGACCCCCGTTGGCGTCTCGGGCGGCTTGCTTTCGCTCGCAGACGGGTTGCTTGCGATGTCGGGTTTGCCCTGACCAGAATACGCGGGAGGGGCTAGATTCCTGGCATCGTTGTCCCACGAGCCGAACGCACGCAGGGAGATCCGCCGATGATGCTGTCCAATTCCGCCGCGACGGAGCAGGTCCCCAGGGACAGAGGATGTCTGGGAGCCCGCGCCACAGCTCAAGGTGCGCAGGTCTTCGCGCAAAGCGGAATTCGGCATAAGAACTGGTTATGCACACGCCTCCGGCTGGGGACGAATCCAACAAGGCTCAAAGGATAAATATAATGAGTAAAACGATTGTTTTGATTGCTTGTTCATCAACAAAGTTAACGACAAAAGCTAAAGCACAAAACATCTATACGGGAACTGCCTTTAAGCTCAGTTTAGTGTATGCAAAGCGAATAAACCCAGATGCCATATACATCATTTCTGCTTTACATCATTTGCTTGAACTAGACAATGAAATTTCCCCTTATAATGTTACACTGTCGAATATTTCCCGATCGAAAAGAAATGAAAAACCGGATCTTATCGTGCTGTCGCTAAACGAGAAAATGTTATGGGGTAAAATAACTATTGAGCAGATCTCAAAAATAGCGGATTTGGAAAACGATAAATTTATAATTCTAGCTGGCAAAGAATATGTTAAACCAATAAGCAAATATATAAACAATATGATTGAACCACTTTCCGGATTATCTCAGGGGCATCGGTTGGCGAAGTTAAAAGAGCTGGCTTATGGATAGTTTAGGGCTGACTCTAAATAAATGCTCTACTGCATTGACGAGATATACATTCCCTTTTCATGAGCATAAATGCGACATCCCAGACAATGGGGTATATTTGCTATTCCAGAAAGGCGAAGCGATTAATGGCTATGATAGAATCGTCAGAGTTGGGACTCACAATGGAGACAAACAACTGTATTCTCGATTAACTCAACACTTTTCAAATATGAACAAAAATAGAAGCATTTTCAGGAAAAATATTGGCCGTGCGTTCCTTGCAAAATTGAATGATCCATATATCAAAACTTGGGAAATTGATACTACAAGCAGATCGAATAAAATTATGTACTCTACGGTAATTGATAAAGAGAAAGAAGGCGAAATAGAGAACAAAATAAGCAACTATATCCAAGCGGATTTCAGCTTTAGCGTTTTCGAAATCAAAAATATAAGCGATCGATTGAACTGGGAACAAAAAATTGCATCAACAATAGCACAATCGCATGACATCCCTCCTTCTAGTGTTTGGCTAGGAAATTATTCCCCAAAAAGCAAAATCCGCTCCTCTGGATTATGGCAAGTGAACCAATTAAATGGAAGAACCATCGATCCAAATGAGCTTGAATTCTTGCTTAAACTTTGGAACAACAGATGATTTGGCATAACTCGGATTCCATCGCGATTGCGGTTCTTTCTTTATACCGATTCACCGCAACGCGGCAAATACAGTCCGTTTCCGTCAATAAAATCAACTCCACATGCTAAAAGCCATCACCTTTGACCTTGGCGATACCCTTCTGTATTACGAAGGCGTGCCCTTGAATTGGAGCCTTCATTACCATCCAGGGTTGACGCGAGGGTTCGAAGCAGCCGATATTTCTATGACGGAGTCCATGCTCGACCTCGGGGCACAGGTGTTGACCAAGTACAACACGCGGTTGCATCCTCGGGAGGTGGAATATTCCGCGGAACGGATCTTTTCGGAGATCTGCGAATCCATTGCCGTGGATCCAACGTGGCAGGAGGCGATTTCGAATGGATTCTTCTCGTATTTCCAGCAGAAGGCCATTCTCTATCCGGACACCATCGCTGCCCTGACCGTGCTCAAGGAGCGGGGGTGTCGAATCGGGATCCTGACGGATGTCGCCTATGGGATGCCCAAGGCGTTTGTTGAGCGCGACATTTCTCCGTTCCGGGACTGGGTGGACGTTCTGTTGACTTCCGTGGATGTGGGATGCCGGAAACCCTCTCCATGTGGGTTCCGGAAGCTCTCGGAGGCCTTGGGAACCCCTCCCGACCAGATGGTCTACGTCGGGAACGAAGAAAAGGACATCCTCGGCGCGAACTACGCGGGGTTCCAGGCTTCGGTGTTGATCCATCGCGGCGGCGAGCCGACAAATTATGGCCAGACCCTCGCCTTCCCCGACCTTGAGCAGATGACCGCGTATTTTCTCCGTTGAACCGAAAGGCCACCCATGCCAAGTGTCATGATCGAGGTGCGTCGGAAGTACGAGCGCGAGCAGGAAGAGGCGTTGATGCGAGCCGGCGGTATGTGCCAGGGAGAAGTGAGACACAAAGCGGCCTAAGTTTAGGCTAGGAAGGTGTCCCATGAACGATAGCCCAGCAGTATCGAGTGAGCGCGTGGACGACAAACCGAAGCGTCGGCAATACTAGCCTGAGTACAAGCTTCGGATTCTTCAGGAGATCGACAGCAACCACGAGGAGCGAGGATCCGTTGGCCGGATTCTTCGCCGCGAGGGTCTTTTCGCGAGCCAGGTGTCGATCTGGCGCCGGGACCTGGAGGAGCAGATCGG
>DATNIW010000054.1:0-12684 GCA_035604215.1 Fibrobacteria bacterium | reverse complement strand
GGCGGAGAACAAGACAAAGATCCTGTACGTGCCAGACAGCCGCCTGGCCAGGGCCGAGAGCATGGTCGCCGCCTACAAGAAGCTGAAAACACTCCTGGAGCACCTAGCCGAACTGAATGCCGAGCTCTACAAGATCACCGTGGAGTGACCAATCCCAGACAGGGGGGAACCTTAGCTTGATGGCTATGGGGTTGCCCCCTCCCGGACGCGGATGGTAGGATGGGCTCCGATGAATGCTCGAACCGCACCCGAGAAGTACCGCGCGATCGTCGACGGCCTGGGCCAGGTGCCCTCCCTTCCGGGCGTCGTGGCCAGGGTGCTGGAGGTGCTCAACACCCCGAACACCTCCGCGGACACGGCCGCTCGCCTGATCGGGCAGGACCTGGCCCTCTCCGCGAAGGTGCTCCGCCTGGCCAATTCCGCCTTCTACGGGATCCCCCGCACCATCTCCTCGGTGGACCAGGCGATCGTGATCCTCGGATTCCAGACCGTGCGCAGCCTGGTCATGTCGGCTTCGGTGATGAAGCTCCTTGGAAAGGGGAACGGCCGGCTGGACCGAAGAGCCATCTGGCGCCATTCGGTGGCCGCCGCGATGGCCTCCCGGATCGTGGTGCACAAGCTGGCGCGCCGACTGGGACTGGACATCGAATCCGCATTCATGTCGGCCCTTTTGCACAAGATCGGAACCCTGATCCTGGAGACTTCCGAACCGAACGAGTACCAGAAGATCCTCGCCGAGGCCGCCGCGGAGGACGCCCTCCCCCTCCCCGTCCTGGAACGGGTCCACCTGCAGATCGACCACCCCACGGTGGGAGGCATGCTCGCCGAGCGCTGGGGTCTTCCCGAGGAGCTGCGCGATCCCATCGCCTTCCATCTCACCCCGGTCTCGTCGCCCAACCAGAAGGAATTGGCGGCCGTGGTGCACCTGTCCAGCTACCTCGCGGAGACCGCCGGATTCGCCGCCTTCGACGGCTTTTCGCAGTGGCCCCTGGATCCCGAGATCTTCCCCATCCTGGAATGCAATCCAGCGGTCATTCCCGACCTGGGAGCCCTCCTGGTGGTGGAACTGGAGAAGGCCGAAGGTTTCTTCGCATTGATCGACTCGTCGCTCTAGCTCCTTGCCGGGGCGGGCGGTCCGTCGCAGCGGCCAGGAGGGCGGGGATGGCTATCTTGGGGTTCGACCATGGACCAGAGCCAGACATCCACGCCCGTCGCGGGCGTGCCGAGGAAGATCGTGGTGGTCGGTGGCACCCACGGGAACGAACGCGGCGGGATCTGGACCATCCGAGACCTCCTGGCCCATCCGGACCGGTTCGAATTTCCTGGCCTGGATGTCCGCGGGCTCCTGGCCCATCCCCGCGCCATCGAGCGCAACCTGCGCTACCTGGAGAGGGACCTCAACCGGTGCTTCGGGCCGGAGCTCTCGAAGGCGACACGGGACAGTCCCCAATTGGAGCGCCGCCGGGCCCGGGAACTGCACGAGGAGATCCGCCCCGGCGGAATCGCACCCGACCTCGTGGTGGACCTCCACAACACCACCTCGGCCATGGGCGTGACCTGGATCCTGACCTCGCTGGAACCGCTGATCCTGTGGCTCGCGCTCCAGGCCCACCGACGCGATCCGCGCACCCGCATCCTGCACACTCCGGAAACCTCCCAATCCAACGTGTTCCTGCCTTCCCTGGGTGCGCGCGAGATCACCTTGGAGATCGGGCCGGTCTCCCACGGCACCGAGTGCCATTGGGCCTGGCTCGCCGCGCGGGACCACCTGCTGGGGATCCTGCGGGACCTCTCCGGACTCGGCCCCTCCTTCGATCCCGCCGCGGAGCTGGCCGGGGAGCGCTTCGAGTTCTTCCAGACGGTTTCCGTCGAACCCTATCCCCTGGACCCGGACGGGCTCCCTCGAGCCCTCGTCCACCAGGACGCGTTGGGCGGAGACTACCGCGAATTCCGCGACGGGGATCCCCTCTTCTTCGACCCGGTCGCCGACGAGACCATCGTCCACCGCGGCGAGCCCATGCACCCCGTGTTCCTGGGCGAAGCCGCGTATGTCGAATCGGGAATCGCCTACCACGCCACGCGCCGTCTCCGTTGGGACGGCACCGGAGGAAATCCATGCTGAACAGAGTCATCGCCATGCTCGCGGTCGTCGCCTTCGCGGCCAGCGCCCAATCGGTCCTCCCGGGAATGGGAAAGTCCCCCTCGGACTACACCGCCGCCTGGGGTCGGCCCCAGCGTTCCGTGGATGGTCCCTTCGGAACGCGCGACGAAACCTGGTCCGTGTCCCGCAAGGAGGGGATCTCGAGCCAGGACTTCGAGGTGCATGTGCTGTTCCGGTCGGAGCGTTCCGTGGAAGAGCGCTGGGTTCGCCAAGGATCCGACCGGTGGCAGAAGGACGAGCTCTGGGCTGTCCTGGACGGCAAGGGCGCGAAATTCGATTTGCTGCACCAGGGGACCGAACTGGTCTCCCCCTTCAACGTGCTGCGGACGCCCAACACCCTCATCAACTTCATGCCCCCCAACGGGGAAATGCTCGCCCAGCTCCAGAACACCTTGCAGGGCCCCCAGTTGCTGATCTCTTCCAGGGAATGGGCCCAGGCCAAGATGGACTTGGGCATGAAGGGCGTCCAGGAAGTGGGTCGCCTGGCCTCCCAGAACGTCCAGAGCCGGGTCCGCCCCGTCTGGGGCGGCAAGAGCTTCTCGGCGCTGGTGAACGGGCTGCAGGATCTGGGCACCAAGGGGAACACCCATTCCTACCTCCCGCGCACCGGCAGGGGTACGCTGGCCCTCATCTCGCACCGGGGAACCCGGCTGGAGCTGACCCTGTTGGACCCCACCGTCGCCGGGGAGCCCAACCACATCCTGCAGGGCAGCGAACCCTCGGTGGCCCCCCTGCGGGCCGCGCTGCGCGAGGATTTCCGCCACTTCTACGGCTTGGCCAACCACGCGGTTCCTGGTCTCCTGGGTGGGGACGAGTGGTCGGTTGACCGCGTGGAAGGCACCTTCACGGACGACGTCCTGCAGGACCTCATCTCCCTGAAGCACCTCCCCTCGGAGTTCACCCTGCTTTCGTGGCAGGACGCTTCCAGCGGCGAGACCTGGGACCTGGTCATCACGGAAGACGGGTACCGGCTGTCCATCCAATGGCCGGCCGGAACGGAACCCCGGTAGATCTCGCTCGGATCTATTGCTTCCGAGGTCCGACCTTCCTGTTCCATCGGCGGACTTGACTTCCGGCAGAAGCATGCGAGAATAAGCCATCCGATTTTCCCGCGATTCTTCCTGGCTGGCTCAACCGAAGGTGGTTTGTGGGATGAAACACGGAACGGTCGCGAAGATCCAGGACGCGGGACTGCTGGCATGCTTCGCCCTGGTCTCCAGTGGAACTTGGCTTTCCTCGGCTCCGCAGGTATGGGCGGGCGCCGGTCTCGGGCTCGCGATCCTGGCCTGGTGCAGGCTCGGGACGGGACGATTCCTTTCGCGTCTGGATCTGGCCGTGGCGCTGGCCCGCAAGCAGGCGACGGGAGACCTGAGCGAACGGATGGCCCTGAAAGTCGGAGGCGACGAGATCGACGACCTCCTGCGCGAGCAGGAGAAGATGGCGAACAACGTCTCCACCATCCTTTCCGAGGTGCTCGCCGCCGAAAAATCCCTCCTGGAAACCGTCCACGCCTTCACCAACCAGTTCGATTCCATCCGCGAATCCGTGACGGGCTCCAGGACGCGAAGCGCATCGGTGGCCGCCGCCGCGGAACAGGGCGCGGGCGCGGTCCTCTCCATTTCCGCCGCCGCGGAGGAGATGTCCCTCTCCATCCTGGCCATGGCCGGTGCCATGGAGGAGATGGGCGCTTCCATCGGAGAGGTGGGCAGGATCTGCGGCGAAGAGGAATCGCTGGTGGACCGTGTCCGGGGCACCGCCATCGAGGGCAAGACCGCCATCGTGGAACTGGAGGGTACGGCACAGGAGATCGAAGGGATCCTGGCCTCCATCCGCGACATCTCCGCGCGGACCAATCTGCTGGCCCTGAACGCCACCATCGAGGCGGCGAGGGCCGGCGAGGCCGGCAAGGGATTCGCCGTGGTCGCCGGGGAGGTGAAAGGCCTCGCCCGGCAGACCGCCGATGCCACGCAGGTCATCCAGAAGCTCGTCGAGTCGGTCCACACCCAGGTGCAGGGAACGGGCGAACGGATCGGCAACATCGCCGCGTCCGTGCAGCAGGTCCATGGTCTGTCCAGGGAGATCCTCCGCGCCATGTCCGAGCAGAAGAGCGCTTCCACGGAGATCTCGGGAAACACCGCCGGGGCGAGCCAGGCGTCCCGCGAGGTGGCCCATCGCGTGGCGGAACTCGCCAGCGGCACCAAGGAGGTGGCCCGAAGCATCGGGGAGGTCGACAAGCTGATCCTGGGCGTGTCGGATCGCATGGAGGAGGCCAAGACCTCGCTGGCCACCATCCGGGAAACTTCCTCCCGTTTCCGCACCCTGCTGTCGGGCTTCCGCACCGGCCGTCGCGAAATCGCCATGACTCCGGCGCTGGAAACGGGCGTCCCCCAGATGGACGCCCAGCACCGGCGTCTGTTCAAGCTCATCGACGATCTGGACCTGGCGATCTCCGAGGGGAAGGTCCGAACCGCGGTCGGCGAGGTCATTCCCGAGCTCGCCGCCTACGCGGTCCGCCACTTCGCCGAGGAAGAGGCGATGATGGAGGCCCGGCACACGCCCGGGCTGGAGGCCCACAAGGCCATCCACAGGGCCTTCGAAGCCAAGGTCGCGGAAACCGTGGAAAGCCTGAACTCGGGCCGCGGGGTGGTGGCGTCCAGCCTGGTCAATTTCCTACAGGACTGGCTGGTGCAGCACATCGGTGGAACGGACCAGAAGGCGTATCGGAAACGCTAGACTTCCAGGAGGGCCAAGGCCGCGGCCGGGTGAGGTGGAATCAGGGAATCGTCACCTTGAAGGTGCGGGTCCCCGAGATGCCCGTGGCCTCGATCAGGTAGGTGCCCCTGGGCTTGTTCGCGAACTCGAAGGATCGATCGACCAGGGAGGCGCGGGCCACCAGTTCACCCCGCAGGTCCTCCACGCGCACCGTTCGGGCGTCGCCCGCACCGCGCAGTTCGATCCTGCCCGCCCGGAAGGTCGCCGAGAGGGGCATGGTCGACATCGAGGCCGGGAGCGGTTGGAGGGAAGTGGTTCCCGCGAGGGTATATCCCTTGAAGAAGTTCCAGACCTCCACCGTGGTGTTCACCTTGGTGGTGACGTCCATGGCCCACTCGTGGGGGCCCCCGACCACCGAATCGATCATCAGTTCGCTTCCCTGGGCGCAGGAGTAGGTGATCCTGGCCACCACGGAATTCTTGTTGGAGGCGGGGTAGGGGCGCACTTCCTTCTTGGAGCTGGCGACGCAGGTGTCCAGACCCATCCAGGTGTTGACGTCCGTCATGAAGGAGGCAACGTCGGACACGTCGTTGGTTCCGAAGGTCAGGAAGAGGGGAACGGGACGCTTGAGCGGTGCGGCGGTGGAGAACGACGGAATGTGTCCGGAAACGGGGGCCACGGCGGCGAAGGTTCCGGGATGCTTGTAGCCGACCCCGAAGCTGATGAACCCGCCCTGGGAGAACCCCGCGCAGTACACCCGGTTCCTATCGATCTTGTACCGGGCGTCGACCGTGTCCAGGAGCGCCAGCAGGAAGGGATAGTCCGTGGTGTCGTACATGCTCCACGAACCCCCGATCGCGCTGGGGTAGACGGCGATGAACTTGGCCGTGTCCGCGACCGCGTCGCCCTTGGTGTCGCTTTCGAACGAGGCTCCGGTCCCCCCGTAGCCGTGGACGAAGTAGACGACGGGGGGCTTGTTCACGCCCGAAGGCACGTGCACCACGGCGTTCCGTGTCGTGCCGTTCACGCCGAAGTTGAGGGTCACCGTGGTCTGCGCTTGGGCGGCGGACGCCAGCGCGGACGCGACCAGGGCCGCGACGAACGGATTGCTGTGATCCATGGCAACTCCTTGGGAACGTTCGATCTGGTGGGAATCTAGCGCTGGAAATTCTCCTCCGCCGGTGGAATCCCCCGTCGAAGCCCGGGATCCCGAATTCTACCTGGATGCTGCAGTTGGCGTCGAACCCCGATGCGGGGGAGAGATGCCGGAAGGCGCATCCAGCATGAAGCTCGACGAGAACGACACCCGACGCGCGGCACCCGGAGATCGCTTCGCGGCTGCCGGACAGGATCCGGCATCCATTCGATGGCGCCCGTTCTGCTACCGTTGCTGGCGCGCCCGGATCCTGTGCCTTTGCAGCCGCGTCCGGGTGGTGGACAATCCCGTCGAGATCCTGTACCTGCAGCACCCCAACGAGCGCACCGCACCCTTCAACACGGCGCGGCTGGCCCACCTGAGCCTGTCCAGGTCCAGGCTGGAGCACGGCCTGCGCTTCGACGGGACCAGGACCGTCCAGGATCTGCTCCTGAGGAAGGATCGGGTGGGAATCCTGTTTCCCTCGGCCGCGGCCGTCGAGCTGGCACAGGCGCCATCCGGCCTGGAGACGCTGGTGATCATCGACGGAACCTGGCGCGAAGCGAGGAAGATCCTGCACCTCTCGCCCGCCCTGCTGGAGCTCCCGCATTACTCCTTCGTACCCGAGAAACCCAGCAACTACCGGATCCGCAAGGAGCCGAAGGCGGAATTCGTCTCGACCATCGAGGCCACCGTGGCGGCGCTGCGGATCCTGGACCGCGACACCGCCAAATACGGCGAACTGCTCGAACTGTTCGACCGCATGGTCGATCGCCAGATCGATTTCCAGCGGATGAACAACCGCCCAGGGCGGCGGCGGGCCGATCGCAGCGACGCCTTCAACATCGCCTTCCTGGAGGACTTGGCGTTCCGGAAGACTCCCGAGGAGCGCGAGGCCGCGATGTCCAGCTTCACCGACGAACAGCGGAGCGGGATCTTCAACATCTCCCGCGAGCTGTTCGGAGCGGTCGCCTCCTGAGGGTGGGCAGGTATGGCCGGCACTCACTCATGCCGGCCGTAACCTTTAGAATTGCTTGAAAAACGCCCAGGTTTCGTTTTGTATCCAGTTTGCAGTCGATCCCGCATCCGAATCCGTCGCCTGGTGTCCGCCAACAAATGAACTGAATTTCACCGGATATCCATCTTTGCATCCCGCGAACGCGTTGACGACATGGGTATTACCGGTTGCAAGCTTGATATCAGCAGCAGTGGAAGTGCACCCGTTGTCTTGCATATGCTGCAGGAGGCAATATTTCCCACCTTGTTGGTTCGCGTCACTATGGATCCATGGGCACGTCCCATCATTGGTACCAGTTGTCTGGTAATAGGCCATCGGGATATGCCTGTTGGTTGGCTCAGGATCGAAATTAAAGTTGGCCGGAGCATAGCAGGCCATTGCCCGTATTTGTTCCGGATATGCCAATGAAAGCGAATACGAGAACATGGCGCCGAAACTGAAACCGACGACAAAGACGCGTGTGGTATCAACACACATATTGCCTTCAACCAATTTCAGTACATCTTCAAAGAATTGAGGGTCAGTAGATGGATTCCAGGTACCGTCCGAATTTCCCTGTAGAGCCACATAGATGCCCGGGATATTGTCTGCGTCCGATAGGGTTTTTATGGAATAAAATCCGCTCAGATCATCCCCTTTATCGGGTGCCGCGACCGCCGCGGCGGAGCCGCCCAAGCAGTGATTGCCGAAAACCAGGTGGTAGGGTGTGTCTTTATTGTAATTGGTCGGAATGCTGATGATGTAGTCTCCTCTGCCTCCAACGCTGGAAATATGGTAGGTACCGGATGCAGAGATGACTCCCAGCGCACTCCCACACCCCTTGCTCTTGATCGGGGGATTATTCAGGCCGCCCCACCTGTCGCCATTGGTGTCGAGGGTGACGTTGACGGTGGTGTCCAACGACCCGAGGGGAATGGACACCGATGTGTAGCCGCTGGCGCTCACCTTGAGCGAATCCATCGACGCGGCCATCCTGGCCGACATTCCGCCCACCTGGGTGATGCTGCCAACGGCGGAGCCCGAGGAGTTGTTGCCACCCATCTGCACGTAGTGGAACGTGCTCACCTCGTCGCCGACCGAAGTCTTGATGACCAGGACCTTAGTGCCTTGGGAGATCTTGCCGAGATCCAGCCGGTAGACGCCGCCGGGGACATTCTGCTCGAAATCCGACTTCAGGCGGGAACCTTTGGTGTCGAAGATCTCGACGCCCACCGGTGCGTCCTTGGCCAGGGAAATTTCAAGAACGTCGTTTCGGACGGAAATCTCCTTGTTGTCGGCCGGGAGGACGCGCGAAATCGAGGACGACATGATGGAGTAGCTTCCATCCGTCCCGGATTTGGCCGTCAACCCCTGCGGCACGAGGGTGACCATGGCGTTGGCCAGAGCCATTCCCGCTTGGTTGGAGATCTTGCCGCGCAAATTCACGGCTTGGGCGCCAACAATGGCACTGGTCAGGGCGACAACCGCGAAAATCATTTTCTTGCGCATACGATCAACCTCCTTCGAAGGCGACTCCGGTCGGGCGACTTTTCCAGACCTAGACTGAGAGTCTATCTCACATGGAGATTTTTCCACGGCGTTTTGCGGGGTGGGCTTTTGAGGTTTTCACAAAAGCCGGTGGGCCTCCCGTCGTCCTGAATGCAGAAACACGCCGCGACTTCGTGTTTGCGGCGTGTTCGAGGGGGGGCGAGTCCGGCGTACGCGGGAACCCGCACGCCTCCTCGGCCTGCGTGGTGGCTCAGAACTGGTTGATGAAACCCCAGGTCTGCGCCTGCATCCAGGTGGTGGACTGGCCCCCGTCCGTTCCGACGGAGGAGCTCAGCGTGCTTTGGCCCTGCATCTGCATCTGGACGTCGTTGAATTCAGCCGCAGCGGGAGGGGGGGTACGGCCGGCACTCACTCATGCCGGCCGGTCCTTCAAAATTGCTTGAAAAACGCCCAGGCTTCGTTTTGTATCCAGTTTACAGTTGACCCCGGATCCGATGCCGTGGCCTGGTGTCCGCCATTGAATGAACTGAATTTCACCGGATATCCATCTTTGCATCCCGCGAACTCGTTGACGACATGAGTGCCGTTGGTTGTAAGCTTGATATCCGCAGCAGTGGAAGTGCACCCATTGTCTTGCATATGCTGCAGGAGGCAATATTTCCCACCCAATTTCTGCGCGTCATTATTGATCCATGGGCACGTGCCATCGGCGGTACCGGTTGTCTGGTAATAGGCAATCGGGATATGCCTGTTGGTTGGCTGAGTCATATTGTAGTTGGCCGGAGCATAGACGGCCACGGCCCGGATTTTTTCCGGATATTCCAAGGAAAGCACATACGTGAACATGGCGCCGAAGCTGAACCCAGTGACGAAGACACGTGTGGTATCCACACACAAATTGTTTTCGACCAAAGTGAGTACGTCGTTCCAGAATATTTGGTCATTTGGTAGATTCCAGGTACCGTCCGAATTTCCCTGTAGAGCAACATAAATGCCCGGGATATTGTCTGCGTCCGATAGGGTTTTTATGGAATAAAATCCGCTCAGATCATCCCCATTATCGGCTGCCGCGACTCTTGCGGCTGAGCCCCCCATGCAGTGATTGCCGAAAACCAGGTGGTAAGGTGTGTCTTTATTGTAATTGGTCGGAAGACTGATGATGTAGTCTCCTCTGCCTCCAGCACTGGAAATATGGTAGGTACCGGATGCAGAGATGACTCCCAGCGCATTCCCACACCCCTTGCTCTTGATCGGGGCATTCTTCAGGCCGCCCCACCTGTCGCCATTGGTGTCGAGGGTGACGTTGATGGTCGTGTCCAGCGATGCGAGAGGGATGGACGCGGACGTGTAGCCGCTCGCCGTCACCTTGAGCGTATCGGCGGCGGCGGCCATCCGGGCCGACACTCCACCCACCTGGGTGATGCTGCCGAGCGCGGACCCGGAGGCGCTGTTGCCGGCCATTTGCACGTATTGGAACGTGCTCGTCTGGTCGCCGACCGAGGTTTTGACGACCATGACCTTTGCGCCCTGGGAGATCTTGCCGAGGTCCAGCTTGTAGACTCCGCCGGGGACATTCTGTTCGAAATCCGACTTCAGCCGGGAGCCTTTGGTATCGAAGATCTCGACTCCCACTGGCGCGTTTTCGCTCAGACTGATCTCGAGGACGCCGTTTCGGACGGAAATTTCCTTGTTGTCGGCCGGGAGGACGCGCGAAATCGAACTCGACACGATTGAGTAGCTTCCATCCGTCCCGGATTTGGCCGTCAACCCCTGCGGCGCCAGAGTGACCGTGGCGTTGGCCAGAGCCATTCCCGCTTGGTTGGAAACCTTGCCGCGAAGATTCACGGATTGGGCGTTCGCGATCGCGCCGGTCAGGGCAACGACCATGAAAATGGCGTTCTTGCACATGATCAACCTCCTTCGAAGGCGACTCGGGACAGGCGTTACCTGGGGTGATTTTCAACGGGATAGGGTGGACCGCCAAGACCCTTCTTTCGGCCCTTCCGAACCTCGCTCCCCAAAGACGATCTCTGTACTACTCCGGGAAGCTACCGCGGACGGTGACGGTCCAGCGCGGTGTTCTCTACGGGTTGTTTTGTAGTACCTACAATGGACTGGATGATCCGGTGTCGCAACTCCTCGACTTCCGGATCGGTAGGATGGCGGAGGCGGAGGCCTACTTGGTCTCCCGCGCCCTCTCCGAAAGCACCCAGCCCAGCACCTTGGACGCCTGCGTCGAATCGAGGTGGGCGCGGTCCTTCATCCAATCCACGAGATGGGGCCACTTCTCGGCCGAGTGGGCGGCCGGATCGGGCAGATTGTGGCAGTTGCCGCAACGCGCGGTGTAGAGGTCGTGACCCTCGGTCAGGTCTTCCATCCCGACACCGGATTGTGCCGGCTCGGTTCCCTGCATGCCGGGGTTCTTGACCCCGGAGACGCCTGACGAACACCCTGCAAGGAGGATCGCGGCGAGTCCGAGAGCGTGATGGAGACGGATCCCGGAGGAATGGGAAGGCGTGGCGATTCGAGGTTTCATTGCCGGTACAATATGCAAATCAGTCTCAAACCTTGAAGAGGGCCGCCCTGAGCCGATTCCAATCCACGTGGACCTGTTCAGGTTGCCAGGTCGGCGTCGCCTGTCATTTTCTGGCGAAGCGGACGATCAGGACCACCAGAAGCACGATGACCAGGACACCGCTCACGGGTCCGAAGGGAAATCCCCCGCCCATGCAGCCGTGCATCCAGCTCATCGAGTGCAGCTTCATCGCGTTTCTCCTGGCTCAAGTTTTTCTCGCACCTCTTCGAAACGTCCTTGTCCGTGCAATCGCTTCGGGGTTTCCTGAACGGAAGACCCAAAATGCGCGGGGCTGGAGTTCGCTCGGTGCCGCAAAGCCCACCTCACCTCCATTCCCCCTCTCCGGCGAGGGAGGGGTGAGGTGGGGTGATCGGAACCGCCTAGATTTTGACGGCCTTCCATCCCAAGGAGTCTTTCCATGTTCCGTCTCGTTTCCGATTTCACCAAGGCGTGGGCCCAGGAGTCCGCCTCCACCGCCAAGCTTCTGGATGCCCTCACCGATGCGTCCCTTTCCACGCGCACGGACCCCGGTGGCCGCACTCTGGGCAAGATCGCGTGGCATCTGGTCGAGACCTGTCCCGAGATGCTGCCGAGCGCCGGCCTGAAGCTTGATTTCCACGTGGACGAGGACGTGGTCCCGACCTCGGCCGCCACGATCGCCGCCAAGTACAAGGAAGGCGTCAAGCTTCTGGGCGATGCGGTCTCCGCCCAGTGGACCGACGCGATGCTTCCGGAGACCACCAAGATGTACGGCCAGGACTGGGCCCGCGGATTCACCCTCCAGTGCCTGATCGTCCACCAGGCCCACCACCGCGGCCAGCTCACCATCCTGATGCGCCAGGCGGGACTCGTGGTCCCCGGCATGGTCGGCCCCGCCCGCGAAGAATGGCAGGCCATGGGGATGGCGGCGCAGGCGTAGGAGCGGTCGCTTCGCGCTAGCGCTTCGCTTGGTTTGCAGGGGGCATGCATGCCTCTTTCTTTGGCCTGCGGCCCGCGGTTTACAGGGGCCAGCCGCGGCCCCTGTACCCGGCGGCCCAAGGGTCCTTGCACGAGGACTCTTGGGAATCCCGCGTGCCAGGGGGCTCGCACGCTGCGCCTAGGCTCGCCCCCTTGGATCCCCTGCCGCAGGACCAGCGTTGGGCGGGACTGCGTTGGGTGAAGGAGCGGCGGAGCGACAGGGATGGCGGGATTCCGTTTTGGGTAGATTCCGCGTTCCGGTCTAGGCCTGACTCGATTTATGCTTTATGCGGCAAGCAACTTCTTGGGGCGCTTTTTCACCCGTTGATCTGGAGTTAGATGAATTTTAATGTGCATTGCTCCAAGAACTTTCATCACTGTTTCAAATCTTGGTTGGGAGTTTGCGCTAAAGCTCTTGTATAGGCTTTCTCTTCCAAGCCCTGAATCTTGGGCAATCTTAGACATCCCACGAGCTTTTGCTACGTGTCCGATCGCTTGAACCAGTAAATCCCAATCATTATCTTCAATGACAGAAGAAAGATAGGCTGCTATCATTTCTTCAGAGTCGAGATATTCAGACACATCGAATGTCGTTGCTTGCTTTTTCATGTTATCCCCCGTATTCACCCTTCAGAATT
>DATNIW010000053.1:0-2390 GCA_035604215.1 Fibrobacteria bacterium | reverse complement strand
GGAAGCGCAGATCGAGTTCTTCGAGGAGGGCCCCGGGCACCTGAAGCCCCTGGTGCTCCAGGACATCGCCGACAAGGTGAAGATGCACATCTCCACCGTGAGCCGCGTGACCAACGAGAAGTACGCCCAGACCCCGCACGGGGTCTTCGAGCTCAAGTCGTTCTTCTCCGCCTCCGTCACCCAGGAGGACGGCACCGAGATCAGCTCGGTGGAGGCGCGGGAAGCCATCAAGAGGCTCATCGAGGCCGAGGATCCCGCTGACCCCCTCTCCGACCAGAGGATCGTGGACGTGCTGGAGGACCAGACCCTCCATGTGGCCCGCCGCACGGTGGCCAAGTACCGCGACCTGATGGGGATCCTCCCCGCGAGGATGCGCCGGAAGTTCTAGGGGCCTTGCTCGCCCACCTTGTCGGCGGCGGCGCCCCAGTCCGACAGTTCCTGCATCAGGCCGTGCAGTGGCACGACCTTCACCCCGTCCGCCAAAGGCCAAGACGAGGCCACCGGTGCAACGATCCGAGCTTGACCCAGCTTCAGGTCTCGGAGCGCCTCCCAGAAGCCGCGAGTGGGCTCCGGTGCCGACGATCGCTTGAACTCCACCCCCATGCGCAATTTACCGCGTTCCAGGACCAGGTCGAGTTCGGTGCCGGCATGGGTCCGGTAGTAGCTCGCCCGAACCCGTGGAACCTCGCGGAGGATCTCCTCCATGGCGTAACCTTCCCACGAAGCACCCACCGCGGGATGCCCTTGGAGCTGATCGAAATCCTCGATCTCCAGGAGTGTGTGCAGAAGTCCGGAGTCCCTCCAATAGATCCGAGGACTCTTGACCAGACGCTTTCCCGGGTTCGTCTCGCTGGGCGGAAGCACCCGAACCAGGAACGACTTCTCCAGCAGCTCCACGTAGTGTCGGGCCGTGGGTACGCTCACGGCGGCCGATTCGGCCAAGCGGCTCCAGTTCAGGATCTGTCCGTGCAGATGCGCGAGCATCCTCAGGAACCGTTCGAAAAGGGGCGTACGAACTTCGATGCCGAAGGAGGGAACGTCGCGCTCGAGGAAAGTGCGCAGGAAATCCTCCCGCCACTGGAAGCTCTGGCGCTCGTCGCGGGAAAGCAGGCTGGGGGGGAACCCTCCGCGCGACCAGTGCCGATCGAGGGTCACTTGCTCCGCCATCACCTCTTCCAGAGTGAACGGAGTCAGCTCCCGGAAGCGTATCCGCCCCGCCAATGTCTCGGAACTCTGCCGCAGCAGGTCGCGCGAAGCGGATCCCAACACGAGAAACCGCCCTGGGTGGCGATCCGCATCCACCAGGGAACGCAGCACGGGGAACAAGTCCGGAACCCTTTGGATCTCGTCGAGGACGACCAGCCGGTCGGAGTACGGAGCGAGATAGAGTTCCGGATCGGAAAGCTTGCGCCGGTCCGATGGCCGTTCCAGATCCAAATACACCGGGTTCGCTCGCTTCCCGGCCAACCGCTTGGCCAAGGTGGTCTTGCCGCACTGGCGCGGCCCGAGCAGAGCCACGATCGGCTCTTGCGACAGGTCCTCCTCAACGAGGCTTTCCAAAGTCCTTTGCATACTTGATATTTACAATATTCAGTTTACGATTTTCAAGCATTATTGTGGATTTCCCTCCCACCAGACCTGCGGAAAACGGTCCCGGGGCGGCGCTCGGCTTGTAGTTTCCCGGGTTGAGTTTCCCTACTGTCCCGGGAGAGATCCATGTCCCATGTCTTTTCGCGCCCAATTCTCCAGGAGTTCCACCGCCAGATCGGCCTGTTCCACGAATTCCTCTCGCAGGTCGACGAATCCCTGCTCTGGAAGGCCTCCCAAGGTTGGACGAATTCCGTCGGGGTCCTGGTCCGCCACTTGGTGGGGAACGTCCACCACTTCGTGGGAACCGAGGTGCTGTCCAACGGCTACGTCCGCGAGCGTGAAGCCGAATTCCGCGCTCCGCCGGTGGGAAAGGCGGTCCTGCTTCGCGGCCTCGAAGCGTCGCGGACGCTGATCGAAGAGGCCGACGGAGCGGTGGTCGACTCGGCCTGGGAGGCTCCCCGCACCACACCCGACGGCAGGTCGTACGCAACACTTGAACTTCTCATGGCCTCGATGGCCTCGCACGCCTCGTACCACCTGGGGCAGGCGAGCGTCCTCGTCCGGTTTCTGGCCAAATCGAGCTAGTCGGGGGCGATCGCTCAGGCCGCTGGAAACGTCCGTTCGGACACGTCCCGGTGGTACCCCTGCAACGCTTCCAGCGCGATGGCGCGCAGGTTCACGCGGGCCGGGGCGAAGGGGGGCTGGCGGGCGGAAAGCCCCAGCAGGTCGTGGAGGACCAGGACCTGGCCTCCGCAACCGGGACCCGCACCGATCCCGATGGTGGGGATCCGGAGGGATTC
>DATNIW010000052.1:0-3611 GCA_035604215.1 Fibrobacteria bacterium | reverse complement strand
TACACGGAGAACAACTACAAGATCTCCATCAGCGGGAACTACCACAGCATCGGCGAGATGTTCGCCGAATTCGCGAACTTCAAGTACCCGACATCCATCCAGAAGATGTCGATCGTCGTCTCTCCCAACCTGAAGTCCGAGATGGACTTCGCCGACAAGCACGGCACTGTTCCCAACACCGTCGACGCCGAGTTCGATTTCACCACCTACACCTCGAGGAAATGATGTCAAGACGTCTATCCATCCTCCTGGCATCGGGTGCAATGGCCGCCCAGGCCGGAATGATCGCCTCCGTTGGCTTCGTCGCCGACGGGAACGGGACTCGTCTGGTTCTCCCGACCGGAGAAGAGCCCCTCTCTCGCGTCCTGCGGGAGGCCGATGGAACGCTTCGCCTGGAAATCCAGGGGAGCCGCACCGCCCTGGTCGGATCGCATGCACTGGCGGCGAATTCCTGGTTCTCCAGCCTCGACGCCTCGAATTCCTCCAAGGACGGGGCGGATGTCGCGGTGTTCCGGTTCCATCCTCGCCCAGGGGCCTCGGTCGCCACCGTGCTGCATCGGGAATGGGACGGCAGGGATGTTTCCTTCGTTCTGGAAAAGACAGCCGCGAAGAGCCCGGAAACGCAGGTTTGGACGGTTCCCGTCCCTTCCCAGGATCGCCGGGAAGTCTTCGCCTCCTTGAGCACCACTCCCTCGCTGGAGGGAGTCCGCGCCTGGGGGTCGGGGGACATGGAGACGGTGGAACTCGACTTCTCCGGTCCAACTTCGAAATCCGACCTTTCCGGACAGGGGAAGGCGTACGTCATCCATCTCGGAAAAGTCCGACTGGCCCATCTCGGTTTGCAGACGACGGCCTCTCGGCTTCTTGCCGGGCTGTCCGCAGGCAAGCAGGGTGAAGTTCGGCTCGCCCTGAAGGAGGCGCCCAAGACCATCCTCCTGACCCACTCGGGGAATTCCGTGGTGGTTCGCCTGGTTTCCGTTGCACCCCTCTCCAAGGCATGGGCATGGAAGTCCGGAAGCAAGGTCGAGACGTTCGGCACATCCTCGTTGCCTTCGGACGAGGCCGTGAGCGTCGCTTCGTTGCGCAAGGGGCTCAAGCCACAGGGCGGGACCGGGTTCTCGGTGGACGGCAGCACCCCCTCGCCCAACGATGCGCGGGGCGCCCTCAATTCGGGAACCGCCGCATCGGGGGAACGCAACGCCCTGGCCCAGGCCCAGGAACTGGAAGCGGAACGGCGCAAGTCCCAGGAATTCTCCGACCACCAGCTTGCCGCGAGTTCGGCGAAGCAGGAGGCGGAGGACCAGAAGAACAAGGTGGTCTACAACACCTACGGCATCCGCGACCCGTTCATTCCGCTGGAGTCCGACGATGTCGAAGGCGGACTCAACATCGACCAGATGCGGGTCGTGGGCATCATCGCCTCGCCCACCCGTCCGATGGCCGTGCTGGAGCACACGTCCCAGCCCGGTCTTTCCGTCGCTCTCCGCGAGGGGGATGCGATCCAGAATGGACGGGTGCTCAAGATCGAGCGCGACCGCGTCGTGTTCCTGCTGGAGGAGTTCGGCGTGAGCCGCCAATTCGCCTTGAAACTCCAGGCGCCAAAAGGAGATAAGTCATGAGCCGCAACCCGCGCATTGCCGCGACCTTGGGGATCGTCCTGGCCGCGGGATCGCTCCTGCCGCGAAGCGTCCAGGCCCAGGATTCGGCCTCGATGGCCCACATGAAGGCCAATGCCGGCAAGTCGCCGGTCATCCCCGTCCTGGAGTTCACCAACACGGATGTCCATTCCGTGTTCCGGTTGCTGTCGGAGTACAGCTCCGTCGACATCGTGGTGGATCCGGCTGTAACGGGAACCGTCAACACGGTGGTGACCAACAAGTCCTGGCAGGAAGTTGTCCGCATCGTCTCCAAGATGCTGAACCTCACGGTCACCAACGAGTTGGGATACCTCTATGTCCAGAAGACCGAGGACTACCAGAAGCGGCTCCTGGACCGTGCGGTGGCCAGCAACGCGCAGGACCAGGCGCAGAAGCTCCAGCGCAAGATCGTGCGGATATCCAACGCCAAGGCGGACGAGATGCAGGCCGCCGTCAAGGACCTCCTCTCGCCCCGCGGCAAGATCACGGTGGTCGCGCGCACCAACAGCCTGATCATCGTCGACGGGGCGGATCAGATCGCTTCCATCGAAAAGGTCCTGAAGCAACTCGACCTGGAAACCAACCAGATCCTGATCGAAGCCAAACTCGTCCAGGTCTCCTCGGACGACCTGCAGGAGATGGGCGTCAATTGGAACCTGGGGTCCGGTCCAGGAATGGGCCTCTCCACATCGCCGTCCACCGGCATCGCCAATGCCGCTGCCGGCTCCGCCACGGGCGGAATCCTCGGGAATGGCCCCTTCAACGGCAGCCAGATCGTCAACAACACCCCGACCCAGGCCGGGGCGGCACAGACTTTGGCCTTCGGACTGCTCAACGGCAATCTCGGGGTGGCCATTTCCCATCTCCTCCAGACGGGGAAGGCCGAAGTGCTGGCGACGCCCCAGATCACCACCCTGGACAACAAGGAAGCCCGGATCTTCATGGGCAGCCAAGTGCCCATCCTGACCAAGGACATCAGCGGGAACACCATCACAACCTACGTGGATGCCGGTACCGAGCTGAAGGTGGTTCCCCAGATCACGGCTCCGGACAGGGTGCTCTTGAATCTGAAACCCCACAAGGACGACTACTCCGTGGTTCCCGGCGCCGGCGTGGTGATCTCGAAGCAGGAAGCCGAGACCAACGTGGTGGTTTCCGACGGCGAAACCGTGGTGATCGGCGGACTCGTGGAGCGCGACGAGACCAACAACGAGACCGGCGTGCCCTTCCTGAAGGACATCCCCTTGTTCGGCGCCCTGTTCCGCTACACCCACCACGAGATCGTCAAGAAGGATCTCGTCATCTTCGTGACCCCCCACATCGTGCGGCGCGGATTGGTTCCGCTTTCGCAAGGGGCGGACACCGCAGACCTTTCCAAGGCCGCCACGGCGCCGTCCATCGAGCCGCCGGTGGCTTCGCCAGCGGTGCCCGTGCCGATGGAGACCCAACCGGCGCACGCAGTGAGCGCTCCGACACCCGCGCCCGCTCCGACCCCGATGGTCGAGTCGCCTCCGCCATCCCCCGCTCCGGCTCCGGCGGAATCGATCGCGCCTCCTCCCCCGACTCCAGTACCGGTGGAGGCACCGGCCCCTGTTCCAGTTCCAGCGGAATCCACGGCGACGAGCCCGCCCGCTTCGGACGCCTCGGAGCCGCCGGAGACCAAGTCTCCAGCCGATTCCGGGGCCCCTTCCGACCCCGCGGCAACACCTCCTCCCCAGTGATCCATAGGGCCCGCCTCACCGGTGGGCCCTATGTCGTTCTGGACTTCACCGGAGCATCAACCGCCTCCGATGGCGCTTCAGTTGGAAGTTTCTTCCGAACATTCTTTGCATCGCGCCTGAATCCAGGGTCTTGGCCAAAGGACCTTGGGAAAGCGGACGACCATCCTGCAGTAGCAGGGCATGGGTGAACGAGGGGGGGATTTCCTCCACGTGATGGGTGACCAGCACGATGGGAAGATCGGGACGTCGCAGG
>DATNIW010000051.1:0-16769 GCA_035604215.1 Fibrobacteria bacterium | reverse complement strand
CGAACTGGTGTTCACCGTGTTGGGCTATTCCGCCCGAAACCTGGGAGAAGGCATCGCCTTCGCCGCCAAGACCGCGGGCGAGACCGATTCGGACAAGGAACTGGACGAGAAGGTGGAGAAGGGCAAGGGGAAGTTCGCGGGTTACGAACTGGCCGGAAAGACGCTGGGCGTGATCGGACTGGGGAAGATCGGAGTCCTGGTGGCCAACCTGGGCGTGCAGCACCGCATGAAGGTGGTGGCCTTCGATCCGTTCCCCTCCATCGACAACATCCACCAGCTCGAACCTTCCGTGACCATCGCGAAGTCGATGGCGCAGGTGGCCGCCGCGGCCGACATCCTCTCCATCCACGTGCCCCTCTCGGACAAGACCAAGGGACTGGTGAACGGCCAATTCCTGTCAGGACTGCGTCCCGGCGCCGTCCTGGTCAACTACTCGCGCGGCCCCATCGTGGAGGAGAAGGCGGTCCTGGAGGCCTTGGATTCCGGCAAGCTCAAGGCCTACCTGAACGACTTCCCCACCAAGGCCCTGGTGGCCCACCCCAAGGCCGTCTGCACCCCGCACCTGGGAGCGTCCACCGAGGAATCGGAGGAGAACTGCGCGGTCATGGCCGTCAACCAGCTCAAGGCCTACCTGGAACTGGGGAACGTGGTGAATTCCGTGAACTTTCCGGTCTGCGAGAGCATCCCCCACGAGAGCATCCGCACCCGCCTGGTCGTCATCAACAAGGACGTCCCCAACATGATCGCCACGGTCACGCAGACCCTGGGTTCCGCGGGGGTGAACATCGCGAGCTACGTCAACAAGTCCAATGGAAAGGTGGGCTACAACATCGTCGACATCGCGGGCGAGATCGACGCCCAACTGGTGTCGAAGATCGCCGCCTCCCCCGACGTGATCCGGGTCCGCACCATCGCCCTCTGATCCTCGAGCCGAGATCGATCCCAATCCGCTCACCACAGGATCCGCCACCCATGAAAGCTGCCGAAATCGCCGACGTCTTCCGGTCCACAGGGGCCTTCCTCGAAGGGCATTTCATCCTGTCGTCCGGGCTCCACAGTCCCAACTACATGCAGTGCGCCAAGGTGCTCCAGCACCCCGAACACGGGGAGCGGTTCGCCAAGTCCCTGGCCACCAAACTCCTGGACCTTCGGCCCACCGCCGTGCTCGCCCCCGCCCTGGGTGGAATCCTGGTGGGGTACGAACTCGCCCGCGCCCTCAAGGTCCGGAGCCTGTTCGCGGAACGCGTGGACGGGATCATGAGCCTTCGCCGAGGCCAGGAGATCCTGCCCAGCGACCGATTGATCCTCTGCGAGGACGTGGTGACCACCGGCAAGTCCATCAAGGAAGTGGAGGCCTTGGCCCTGGCCGCCGGTGCCACCGTGGTGGCCATGGTGGCCATCGTGGATCGCTCGGGGGGGAAGTGGAGCCTGTCCCAGCCTCTCACCAGCCTCCTGACCATGAAGCTGGAGACCTATCCTCCCGAATCCTGCCCCCTGTGCGCCTCGGGCTCCCAAGCCGTCAAGCCGGGCTCCAGACCGACTCCTTCCTGATCCGAGCGGTTGCATCCCCCTCGCTCGCTCAGATGCACCGTCATCGGTGGCTCGCCCCTTGCTCTTTCCCTCCTGGACAGGAGGTGATCCATGGCCGTGGCGCAGGCGATCCGGTTCCTGAACGTGATCGGGGAGAGGCCCGACCTCCGCGACGGACTCTACGGCTGCGACGGTCGAGATGCCCTCTTCGCGTACCTGAAGGTGTCCGGATTTCCCTTCTCCGGCGGCGAATTCGAGGAGGCCGTGGACCATGTCCACTGCGGATGCCAAACCCAGGAAGAAGCCGATGCCCTGATGAACCGGGTCACCTGGATGCGCCTTGTCCTGGCCAACGCCTGAGGCCTGGTTGGGGATCCCCCCTGGGGACTGGAGTGTCAACGATGTCCCGATCCGTCATGGCCTGTACATGACAATCGAATCTCCTGATGTGCTACTCGCTTTTCATTCCAAATTCAAGGGAAAGCGGTTTTCACCGCGCACCGCCTCGCGGGCCGCCTCCTGCAGACGCGCACCGATGGCCACCAGTTCCCGCATCCTCTCCGGTCCTGGAATCCGGACGTTGCGGATCTCCATGGAACACAGGTCCGACTCCCGATCCAAGGCGAGCAGGGCTGCTTCGATCTCGGCGCTCACAGGGATTTCCGACTTCAAGGCGTGGACCAGATCCGCGAAAGTGTGGTTGTCCGGAAGGTTCCCCGTCCGCATCAGGATGGCCATGATGAACTTTTCCAGGGCCATGCACAACACGCTGTGGACGATCTCCGGCGTGAAGATCAGCGGCCGGTGGTGGCTGTTCTGGGCCACCCGAAAATACCCCTCGCCCTCCAGGAGGAATGGCTCGATCCCGGAAATTTCGTGTATGGCCTCCATGTCGATCCCCCCAGGAGGCGCTTGGAGCCTCCTGCGGCTCAATCGTGCGAATTCCGCGCCAATCCTGGGGCAAGTGCTCCCGTGATGCTCCAAGCGAACCGAGCCCTCGATGCCAAAATTTCGTTCCAAAAGGGTTAGATTCCATCGTCCGCGAATCCGTAGAACACAAGCCGCATTCGACAGGTGGTAGATTCTTCGGACCCTCCTCTCTCCCCTCCCGTCTCGAAAGCCCTGCTCATGTTCCCTGTATTCCTGGCCCTGTCGATCTGCTCCGCCCTCCCGACACAGATCCTCCATCTGCGGGCCGACTCCGGCGTGGTCCTGGATGGGGCCGGACACGTGAAGCTCTGGAAGGACCTTTCGCCAAGGCATGCCGATTTCGGGACCTCCTCCCTGGGCAAGCCCCAGCGGATCTTCCTCACATCCTTCCACGACACCGCTGAAAAGCGCATCTACGACACCTTGTCCTCCGACTCGCTGGTGCGGCCACGATGGGTCCTGAACGGCATCAACGGACTGCCGGCGGTTGCATTCGACGGGGGACAGGTCCTGGTCGACACCACCAGCCTCCCTCTGGATTCCGGATTCACGCTGTTCATCGTGGCCCAGGATTCCACCCCGTTGGGATCGTCCGCCACCCTGGTGGACAAGGGCGAAGGCGACTTCAACACCGACCTTCCCGACAGCTCGGGCGGCGGCATCAACGGAAACTTCAACATGGGCATCGCCTGGATCCAGGACATCGCCTCGACGAATTTCCGCACCGCGGCACCCACCCTGTACGAGTCCAACTGGGACGGTTCCACCGGCAGGCTCTGGACCAACGGCATCCTGCGCGACACCGGAACCTGGACCGGTTCCGTCGCCCGCGCGAAGTCCACCTGGATGGGGGGCGTCATCAACCCCTACGGTGTCCTCCAGAACTTCCTCGAGGGTCGAATCGCCGAGGTCGTGGCCTATGCGGGATCGTTGGATTCCTCGGACCGCCAAGCGATCGAGGACTCGCTCATGGCCGAATACTTGCCGAAACCGCCCGCATCCGAACGCCCCGTGGAAATCCTGCACCTGCGCGCCGACTCCGGCGTGGTGCTGGACGGGACGGGACGCGTGAAGCTCTGGAAGGACCTTTCCCCCCGCCATACCGACTTCGGGACTTCCAACCTGGGCAAACCGCAGCTTCTGTTCGTCACCGCCAATTCCGACTCGGTGGATCGACGCGTCTACCAAACCCTCGACTCCGATTCCCTGTTGCGGCCGAGGTTGGTCCAAGACGGGATCGGTGGACTGCCTGCCGTGGCCTTCGACGGAGCCCAGGTCCTCTGCAATTCCTCCAGCCTGCCTCTGGATTCCGGATTCACCTTGTTCGTCCTGGCCCAGGATTCCTCGGGGCCTGGCAGGACCGCCGCCGTCTTCGACAAGGGCGAAGGCGACTTCAATTCCGACCACCCCGATGGCTGGGCGGGGGGGGTCGATGGAAGTTTCAACATCAGCGTCTCCTGGGTGCAGAACATCGCCAATTCACCCTTCGAAACCATGGCTCCCGCGCTCTACGAATCCGCCTGGAACGGCGATACGGGCACCCTCTGGGCCAACGGCCGATTCCTGGTTGCGGGGACCTACGAGGGTCCCGTGCAAAGGAACCAGACGACCTGGCTCGGGGCCGTGCTGAACCCCTATTCCGAACTGCAGAGTTTCATGCACGGCAGGATCGCCGAAGTCGTGGTATGGGCGGGTGCCCTCACTGGATGGCAACGGCAAATCGCCGAAAACGCCTTGCTCGCCAAATACGGGATCCAACGGAGCACCGCCTCGCTCTCGCCGGCAACGGCACCTGGCGGATTCTCCGTCCACTTCGGTTCGGGACGGATCCAAATCGCTTCCACCGGAGAGGGGCGGGTCTACGCGACGAACCTGAACGGAAGGATCCTCGGGCAGGCCGAACTGGTGTCGGGCAAAGCCGAACTGCCGCGCTACCACGGCGAAGTCCTCCTGACGGTGCGCCACGCTTCCGGGAACGTCCAATCCAGATTGCTGGTGGACCCCTCCCGGTAGAACGCACCCTGCCCATGCCAAAACATTTTCGCGCGATCCCCAACAAAGAGGCGAACCGGTGCTCCAACTGATGGCGTCCTTGACAGTACTTGCCGTTGCCAACCCCCAGATCCTCCATTTGCGGGCCGACACCGGCGTGGTGCTGGACGCCAACGGACGCGTCTCGCTCTGGAAGGACCTTTCGCCGCGGCACACGGATTTCGGGACTTCCACGCTCGGACAACCCCAGATCCTCTCCAATTTCACCAGTGCCACCTTCCTGGCCAGCGATTCGCTTCTGCGCCCTCGACGCATTTCCAACGGCCCCGAAGGATGGCCCTCCATCGTCTTCGATGGTACACAGGCCCTTGTGGATACCACCAGTCTCCCGCTGGATTCCGGATTCACCCTCTTCATCGTCGCCCAGGACTCTTCGGGGGTCGATGCCCAGACCGCCCTGATCGACAAGGGCCCCAACGATTTCAACACCGATCTTTGGAATGGTGCTTCCGGAAATCTGTCCCTCTCCGTCTCCTGGCAGGGGTACATCGCCAGATCCTCCCTGGAAACCGCGGCCACCACCCTGTACGAATCCTCCTGGGACGGACAAACCGGAAACCTGTGGGCGAATGGGGTGTTCCAGGATTCGGGAAATTGGACCGGGACCTACCAGAGGAACAAGGACGCCTGGCTGGGTGCGGTGCTCAACCCCGACCATGTCCTGGAAGGCTTCCTCAAAGGACAGATCAGCGAGGTCATCGTCTACGCTGGGACGCTCTCGGAGTCCGACCGGAAAACCACCGAACTCGGCCTGGAGTCCCGATACGGCTTGGGAACCACCGCCTTGCAGGGTGCTCCCTCACGCCACTCGGAACCGGTATACGTCTACTCGGAGTCCGGAGGTGTTTTGGAAGTCGATGCGCGAGGAGCTTTTCGGGTCCAGATCCGAACCCTCGATGGTCGCCTGCTCGGGTCGGCCCGCGCCCAGACGGGGAAAGCGACACTGGCCCGCCCCCTCTGCGCCTCCGTGATCACGGCAACGGGAGATCTCGGAACCGAATCCCGCTTGCTGCTTCCTCGTCCCTGAATGCCCTACTGGCCTGCATCCAGGTTTTCACCAGTCGGCTCCAGCAGATGCTGCAAGGACAACTGGGTGAGGGACGCGGAGCCCATGGGCTTCAGAGGTGGCAGGGATGCCAAGGTCTGGCCAGGGGTGGAAACCACGAAGGGCACGGTCCCGGCAACCTGCGGCACCGTCGTGCGAAGGCGGGGATCCACCACGTAGGCGGGTCCGAACGAGGATGCCTTCGGCGGGTCCTTCCCGTCCTTGGACGCGGGAATCTGGGTGCTCGCCGGAGGGTCCTGTGGCACTTGGGTCGCTGTCTGTGATGGTTCGATGGACATGGCGAGCTCCTGGTTCGTCGGACCCGTCCTGGGTCCAACCAGGGTTGGATGGAGTTTCCTACGATCTTCATCGGTCCCTCCCCATTGGATCTTGAGGGGTTTTTTCGGGCGACAATGGGTGTACTTTTGCACCTCCCCGGGGAGCAGCCCGGGCATCGCCGAGTCGGTAGCTCAGTCGGTAGAGCAGCGGCCTTTTAAGCCGTGGGTCGAGGGTTCAAACCCCTCCCGACTCATCCAGTCCGTCGCAGGAGAGAACACCATGCGCACCCTTCGGGATCTCCTGGAAGATCGGGCACTGTTCCCCTCCCTTCGCGCTTTGGCGCCTTCGCGGGCGGGGCTCCGCGTCGCCGGCTTGGACGGATCGGCGCCTGCGGTGACGATCGCCCTGAACCACCTCTCCCGGGGTGCCGGTGCCCGCACCTTGGTCCTGGCCCCGGATGCGCGCGAGATGGAACGGTTGCGGGACGATCTCGGCGCGCTCCTGGGCGACGACTCCGTTCTGCCCTTCCCCACCCTGGAACTCAAGCCCTACGAATGGCGCCGACCGTTCGGCGCCGCCCTGGAGAGTCGTCTCACCACCCTGGATGCCCTGCGAAAGCCAGGTCCGGCGCTGGTGGTGGCCACCCACGCGGCCTTCGGCCAGAAGCTTTCGGAACCGGGAGCGCTTGGCCGCGAGGCCCTCGTGGTGCGCAAAGGCGGTCTCGCCGATCTGCGCGATCTGCGCCTCTCCCTGTCCCGACTGGGTTACAGGGAGGAACCGCTCTGCGAGGAGATGGGCACGTTCTCCGTGCGCGGAGGAATCGTGGACGTCTTCGGGTACGGAATGGACAACCCCGTGCGCGCCGAACTGCTGGACGACGAGATCGAGACCCTCCGCGCCTTCGACCTGTTCACCCAACGCAGCCTCCAGGACCTGGAAGAGGCGGAAATCCTTCCCCTGGACGAAGGTCTTCCCGACCAGGATGCGCTGCAGAACGGCCTTCTCCGGATGTTGGAGGCGTTTCCAGGAGAGGACCGGCGCTTCGAACTGGAACGGCAGCGCCTGGAGGACGAAGGAGACCGCTTGGGCTGGCCCTGGCAAAGGCCCTTCTTCGCGAAGCTGGATTGGACCCTCCTGGACCACCTGGGCACCGGGGCAGCGGCATTCGTCTTCGGGAGCCTCGAGCGGACCCAAGGCGACCTGCTGGAGCAGGCGGCCGCCGCCCACCGGTCGGCCCGCGAAACCGGCCACCTGGTGGCCCCGCCGGAATCCGTCTGGTTCTCTCCCCGGGAGGTCCGGGAACGCGTCCTGGGGACGGATTCCCTCCATTTCGAGGATTTCGCCGGCGACTCCGGAGCGCTGCGCCTGGAATGCATGGTGCAGGAGAGGGTGGGATCGGGAATCGCGGAGGCGGGCGAACGCATGCGCGAACTCGCCCGCGGCGGAATCCGTCTCTCGCTGATCTCCGTGAACCAGGGCCAGGCGGCCAGGCTGGAGGAGCTCGTCCAGGACCTCCCGATCGAGGGGATCGCGGTGGGACACCTCTCCGCGGGCTTCACGATTCCGGGGGACGGACAGGCGTGGTGGACCGACCACCAGATCTTCCACCGCTTCGCCCGGCGCGTGCGCAAGGGACGCTCGCGGGGCACCGCGAGCCTCCCCGACGTGGAATCGCTCCAGAAGGGCGACTTCGTCGTCCACGAGATCCACGGCGTGGGCAAGTACCTGGGCATCGAACGCATCGTCGCCGCCGGACAGGAAGTGGACGTGCTGGTCCTCCAGTACGACGGCAAGGACCGACTGCGCGTGCCGGTCGCGGAAATGGCCCGCCTGCAGCGCTACGGCAGCCGCGAAGGCGAACCGCCCGCCCTGCACAAGCTGGGAGGCCGGACCTGGGACGTCCTGCAGGAGAAGACGCGCAAGGCCGTGCAGGAAATGGCGAGGGAACTTGTGGAACTCTACGCCAAGCGGTCCATCGCCGAGCGCGATCCCTTTCCCGCGGACGACCACTTCCAGACCGAGTTCGAGGATTCCTTCCCCTGGGAACTCACCCCGGACCAGGCCCGCGCCGTGGGCGAGGTCAAGGGCGATCTGGAGGGCCGCCATCCGGCCGACCGGCTGGTGTGCGGCGACGTCGGGTTCGGCAAGACGGAAGTCGCCGTGCGAGCCCTGTTCAAGGTGGTCATGGGACGACGCCAGGCCGCCATCCTGGCACCCACCACCTTGCTCGCGTCCCAGCACGCGGCCACGCTGCAGGACCGTTTCGCCGACTGGCCGATCCGCGTGGAGCTGCTCAACCGGTTCGTGCCGCCGAAGGAACAGAAGAGGATCCTCCAGGACGTCCAGGAGGGCAAGGTGGACGTGGTCGTGGGCACCCACCGGGTGCTCGCGAAGGACGTCAAGTTCCGCGACCTGGGGCTTTTGGTGCTGGACGAGGAGCAGAAGTTCGGCGTCAAGCAGAAGGAGCGGCTCAAGGAGATGCGCCACGACGTGGACGTCCTCACCCTCACCGCCACGCCCATTCCCCGCACCCTGCACATGGCCCTCACCGGAGCCCGCGACATCTCCATCATCTCCACCCCTCCGCGCAACCGCCTCCCGGTGGAGACCCGGGTGCGCGACTTCCACGACGAGTCCCTGGCCGAAGCCGTCCGCGACGAGATCGGCCGCGGCGGGCAGGTGTTCGTGGTGGCCCCGCGCATCGACGGCCTGGAGGCGTTGGCCGCCACCATCGAGCAGACCGTTCCGGAGGCCCGCGTGTGCATCGGGCACGGCCAGATGGAGGAGGACGAACTGGAACAGGTCATGTCCGCCTTTTTGGCGCGCGAGTTCGACGTGCTGGTCTCCACCACCATCGTGGAGTCGGGGTTGGACATCCCCACGGTGAACACCATCTGCGTGGTGGACGCCCACAAGTTCGGGCTCTCCCAGATGCACCAGTTGAGGGGGCGCGTGGGCCGATCGGACGTCCACGCCTTCTGCCACCTGTTCGTGCCCGACCTGGAACGGCTCCCGCAGGATGCCCGTCGAAGGCTCCAGGCCCTGGAACAGTTCACGGACCTGGGTTCGGGCTACGCCATCGCCATGCGCGACCTGGAGATCCGGGGGGCGGGAAACCTCCTGGGACACAAGCAGCACGGTTTCGCCGCCGCGGTGGGCTTCGAGACCTACTGCCGAATCCTGCGCGAGGAAGTGGAACGACTCACCGGCGCGGAACCTCCCAAGGCCCCGCTGGAACCGCGCATCGAGCTGGACGGCGCGGCGTTCCTGCCCGAGGACTACATCGAGGATCCGCACACCCGGCTGCAGATCTACCAGCGCATCGCGCGGTCGCGCACGCTCGCCGAGGTCGACCGGATGGGGGTGGAGCTTCGCGACCGGTTCGGGCCCATCCCCGATCCCGCGGCCATGGTCCTGCGCATGATGCTTTGCCGGCTCGCCGCCCGGACGGCGGGAGTGGCGATCGGGGGGATCGCGCGCGGTCGAGCCATCCTGGAGTTCGACGACGCCTGGCGGACGGACCTCCCCACCTTGAAGGAACGGTCCAACGGGGTCAAGCCGAAGCTGGAATGGCTCGCCCAGACCTCGCCGCTGCGCCTGGTGGCAGACCTGACCGGCTACCCGACCGCCGCGCAGCAACTGGAATTCCTGGCCCTCTTGCGGAGGCTCTCCGGCGAAATGGAGAAGGCGTGATGCGCGCGCCCGAACTCCTTTCTCCGGCCGGGAGCTGGGACTGCGCGAAGGCCGCCGTGGAGAACGGCGCGGACGCCATCTACTTCGGGACCGAGTCCTTCAACGCCCGCATGCGCGCGGACAATTTCCGCCTCGCCGACCTGCCCGAACTCGCGGCGTGGCTGCACGGACGCGGCGTGCGCGGGTACCTGACGTTCAACACCCTGGTCTTCCCCTCCGAGATGGAGGAAGCGGAGCGGTTCCTGCGCGCCGCCATCGACGCCGGGTTGGACGCGGCCATCGTACAGGACGTGGGCATCTGCCGCCTGATCCGCGAGATCTCCCCGGACTTCCCCATCCACGCCAGCACCCAGATGACCGTCGCCAGCGCCGCCGGCGCCCGCCTTGCGCGGGAACTGGGGTGTTCCACCGTGGTCCTGGCGCGCGAAAACACCCTCGCGGAGATGGCGCGCATCCAGGAGGAACTCGCTTCCGACCCGATGGGGCTGGAAGTCTTCGTGCACGGCGCCCTCTGCGTCGCCTACTCCGGACAGTGCCTGACCTCCGAGTCGCTGGGAGGCCGATCCGCCAACCGCGGCGTGTGCGCCCAGGCCTGCCGCATGCCCTACGAACTCCTGCGCGACGGGGAACCCGTGGATCTGGGCGAACGCCGGTACCTGCTGTCCCCGCAGGACCTGGCGGGGATCGACATGGTTCCCGAGCTGGTCCGTCTGGGGATCCGGTCGTTCAAGATCGAGGGTCGCCTCAAGCAGGCTTCGTACGTGGCCTCCATCACCCGGCTCTACCGGCAGGCCATCGACGGGGCCGTGGCCGCCGAAGCCTCGGGACGGACGCAGGAACCCTCCGGCTCCACCGTCCGCTACGAGATGGAGATGGCCTTCTCCCGCGGCCTCCACACGGGCTGGCTGGGCGGCATCGACAACCGCTCCCTGGTCCACGCCCGGTATCCCAAGAAGAGGGGCGTGCTCCTGGGGACCGTGGACCGGAAGATTGGACAGGAAGTGTCCATCCATCCCCTGGCGCCGCTCAAGGCGGGCGACGGCGTGGTGTTCGACGCCGACAGGCCCGAATCGCGGGAGGAGGGCGGTCGGATCTGGGGTGTGCGGCCGGAAAGGGACGCGGTCTGGCTGTCCTTCGGGGACGGATCCATCGACTGGAGCCGCGTGGAGGTGGGCCAGAGGATCTGGAAGACCTCCGACCCGGCCCTGGAACGCGAACTCGAGAAGACCTGGAACGGACAGGATCCCGCCTACCGGCGCCCTGTCCGGGCTCGGGTGAGCGGGCGCGTCGGAGAACCCCTGGCCCTGGAACTCTGGACCGAGGGGGGCGCGACGGTCCGGGCCCGCACGGCCGAGCTCCTGGAACCGGCCCTGCGCCGGCCGTTGGACGCCGCCTACCTGGAGGCGCAGATCGGGCGTATGGGTGGCTCGCCCTTCTTCCTGGAGGGTTTGGAGTCCCGCATCGACGGCGACCTGATCGTTCCCGTGCGCGCCCTGAACGAAGTGCGACGCCAAGCAGTGCAGGAATTGTCGAAAAAGCTCTCCGCGCTGCGGAGATGGTCGCTGCGTCCCGAGACCGTTCCGGCTCCACGCCTTGGACGCCGGGCTTCCGAGGGCCCGCCCGAGCTCGTGGTGCTGGTGCGGTCGGAGGCCCAGATGGAAGCGGCCGCCTCGCTCGGGGTGCGCGTGCTGTACCTGGAACTGGAGTTCCCGGTGCACTACCCCAAGGCCGTCGCCCGGTGGCGGGAACTGGCACCCGGTCGCGAGATCTGGGCCGCCCCACCGCGGATTTCCAAGCCCGGCGAGGAGGGAATCCTGCGACAGGTCCAGTCCGGAGGCGCCGACGGCATCCTGGCCCGTTCCTGGGACCACCTGGAGTTCTTCTCGGGTCGCACCCGCCTGCGCGGGGATTTCTCGCTGAACGTCGCCAACGCGAGATCGGCCTCCTGGTTCCTGGAACGCTTCGCCCTGGAAGGTCTCGCCATCTCCTACGATCTCACCGCGCCCCAGGTGCTGGACCTGGCGGGAACCGCCGATCCGACCTCGCTGGAACTCACCCTCCACCAGCACATGCCCATGTTCCACATGGAGCACTGCGTGTTCTGCGCCTTCCTGTCCGAGGGCAAGGATTTCAGGGACTGCGGACGTCCTTGCGAGAAGCACGAGGTGCGCCTGCGCGACCACACCGGAGCCGCCCACCCCGTGAAGGCGGACGCGGGCTGCCGGAACACGGTCTTCAACGCCAGGGCACAGACCGGAGCCGAATTCGCCAACGCCTTCATCGGGGCGGGCTTGCGGCGGTTCCGGGTGGAATTCCTGGACGAGAGCACCTCGGAGATGGAACTCTGCCTGGACCGGTACCGCCGACTCCTCTCTGGGGAGATCGACGGCACTGGATTGTGGCGCGAACTCAACGCCACCGGACAACTCGGGGTGACGCGGGGGACTCTGGAGCGCTGAGCTGGACCGCCGCAGGGATGCCACGGGTGCCGGAAATGTCCATCGCCCTCCCGGCCGCGCTCTTGTGCTAAAGTATGGAGGGAAACGATCGTCTCGCCGCGACACGGAGCATGCCGATGACCAAGCGCACGAAACAACTCTCCATCTCCCTGGCAGCCCTGGCCGCACCGCTTCTGGCACTGGCGCCCAATCCCGACCAGCCACCCAACGAGAGCCTGATCTACGACATCCCCTGGGGCATGGGCAACGCGCAATGGGGAAAGCAGTTGTTCTGGTACAAGGCCGACAGCTCCCAATTCGCGGATGACCGGGCAAGTGCCGACAAGCTGGTCTCCCAGGGAGTCGCTCCGGTGATGAGCGCGGTCTGCTGGGCCGGCTCCAACCGATGGGGCGACACCTCCTCCTCCAACCCCGGCGCCATGCACACCGACCCCGCATGGGTCGCCTACACCTACTGGGAATACGCCCACGACAGCCTGACCCCGGTGAACAATTCCGGCCAGTATGTCGCTCCGCTGGGATCGAACACCGACTACGGTTGGATCTCCCCCGCCGAACCCATGCCCGCCTCCGACTGCCCTGCCGGGATGCAGACCTGCGTCTGGGGCGACTGGGCCGCCGAGCGCGTCGCGCGACTCTGCCAGGCCACCCACATGGTGGGACTCGCCGCCGCCGACTACGTGGACGGCATGCCGGGATACACGGCGAACCAGATCGACTTCAACCAAAGGGTGATCCAGGCCTTCGAGGACACCACGGGAATCACCGTCCCAGGTGCGACGGTCTCCGCCCAGGCCACCTACATCAACGCGCACCTGGCCTCGCGTTGGGCCGACTTCTGGGACGATTCCTGGGCCCACTTCTACACCCAGATGGCCCAGAGGGTGAAGCTCTACACCGGCAAGGACGCCCTGATCCAGGCCCAGTGCGCCTGGAACGTGCCGCAGCGCCGGTGGATGGGTGTCGATTTCCGTCGCTACTTCAAGATGCTCCCCGATCCCAAGAACTGGTACTTCGGGATCGAGATGCAGTGCGACAACGACCGCGCCATCATGAGCCCGGGCAGCCTCGTCGGGATCTTCGGCACCTACTGCGCCTGGGAACCCTCCATGCCGCTGGGGGCCAAGCTCAACATCGACAACGGCTACCTGGTGGACGGCTTGGACCTGGCCGGCATCCCGTTGCGCGACACCATCTCGGAGTACCACACGCAGTGGTTCCTGGTCGGGTACGCGCACATCGCGGGCAGGGACGGGAACGTCCGGCGCGCCGCCCAGGCCTTCCAGTACGGGTACAACGACCAGATCGACAGCGCCCAGCCCGGGGTCACCCCGGCCATCTGGGCCCACATTCCCCGTCGCGTGTACGGACCGGGGTTCTACTACTCGGACACCATGCTCCGCGCCATGGAAGACAAAGGCGCCTACATGAACCTCCCCGCGATCGCGGACACCGCCTGGATGCACGCTCCGTACGGGTACTTCGCGACCGACGCCGCCCTGGACAGCCTGAAGCCCGCAGCCGTCCCCACCTGCTGGATCGTGCCTCCGAGCGCCCTGTTGACCGGCGTGGAACAATCCAAACTCCTGAAGTACGCCCCCATCCTGGGCGCGGACTCGGCTGCCAAAGTGTCTCCCATCCGGGCGTCGGGAAAGGGGAAGGCCTGGGGCTTCGTGGACCAAGACAGCTCCTTGGTGGTGCTGGTGACCAACACGGACACGACGAAGGCCACCTACACCGTTTCGGTGACTGGGCTGCCCGGAGGAACATTCCCCCTCATGGACGGACTCGCGGACACGGTGCTGTTCCAGATCCCCGACGCCGGAAGCAACGCACGCGTTTTCCAGGTCGCATTGGCCAGCCGCGAGACGCGTCCCTTCGTGGTCCAGAACGCCTTCGGCAAATCGAATTCCATCGCGACCGGAACCGAAAGGCGCATCGTACGGCCCCAGGCGCATTTCTCCCGCGAGAAGGGAGACATCGAATTCCTGCGCTTCGACAGCAAAGGAAACTTGCAGTGGGTGGACATCCACGGCCAACCGGTGGCGGCTCCGTCGCTCTGACCGGCGGAACGCGGGCGCACGCGCTCCCGACGTCCGTTCCGCCAAGGCGCGCGATTCCTATTAGTACCTGTACAATTCCGGCTTGTAGGGCCCTTCCTTCGGGATGTCCAGGTAGGCGGCCTGCTTGTCCGTCAGCACTTCCAGTTCCACGCCCAGCTTGGCCAGGTGCAGGCGTGCGACCTTCTCGTCCAGCTTCTTGGGCAGGGTGTAGACCTTCCCCTTCTCGTAGGACTTGACGCCGGAGATCGTGGGCTTCCCCTGCGAGGCCAACCAGAGGTCGATCTGGGCGATGGTCTGGTTGGTGAAGGAATTGCTCATCACGAAGCTGGGATGGCCGGTGGCGCAGCCCAGGTTCACCAGACGGCCTTCCGCGAGCACGATGACGCTCTTTCCGGAGGGCCAGATCACCTCGTGCACCTGGGGCTTGATCTCGATCCACTTGTGCTTCTTGATGTTCGCGATCTCGATCTCCGAATCGAAGTGTCCGATGTTGCACACGATGGCGCGGTGCTTCATCGCGTCCATGTGGGCTTCGGTGATCACGAACTCGTTGCCGGTGGTGGTCACGAAGATGTCGCCCTGCGGCGCCGCCTTGGCCATGGTGGTGACCTGATAGCCTTCCATGGCCGCCTGCAGGGCGCAGATGGGGTCGATCTCGGTGATCAGCACGCGGGCGCCCTGGCCGCGCATGGCCTGGGCGCAACCTTTGCCCACGTCGCCGTAGCCCGCGATCACCACCACCTTGCCCGAGATCATGACGTCGGTGGCGCGCATGATGCCGTCCGGCAGGGAGTGGCGGCAACCGTACAGGTTGTCGAACTTGGACTTGGTGACCGAGTCGTTCACGTTGATGGCCGGGAAGAGCAGTTCGCCCTTGGCGGCCATCTGGTAGAGGCGGTGCACGCCGGTGGTGGTCTCCTCCGAGACGCCCTTGATGTTCTTGGCGCACTCGGCGAAGAAACCCGGGCGCTCCTTGACGGCGCGCTTGACCAGCGCGTACAGGATCCGGCCTTCCTCGTGGCCGGGATCCACGTCCAGGAACGAGGCGTCCTTTTCCGCGCGCAGGCCCAGGTGGACAAGAAGCGTCAAGTCGCCGCCGTCGTCCAGGATCAGGTTGGGGGTGCCTTTGTCCGACCACTGCAGCACGCGCCACGAGTAGTCCCAGTACTCCACCAGGTTCTCGCCCTTCACGGCGAACACCGGGATGCCGTGGTCGGCGATGGCGGAGGCGGCGTGGTCCTGGGTGCTGAAGATGTTGCACGAACACCAGCGGATGTCCGCACCCAGGGCCTTCAGGGTCTCGATGAGCACAGCTGTCTGGATGGTCATGTGCAGGGATCCGGCGATGCGCGCGCCCTTGAGCGGCTGGCTGGGAGCGAACTCCTCCCGGGTGGCGATCAGACCGGGCATCTCGGTCTCGGCGAGATCGATCTCCTTGCGCCCGAAGGCCGCCAGGCCCAGATCGCGCACGACGTAGTCGGCCTTTCCATTGGCCGAGGGGGCTTTTCCGAACGTGGTCACGTTGTCGAGCATGGCAACTCCTTGCCGCGGCGGCGGCGGTTTTGGAGACAAAATATCATAAAATCGTGATGCGTTGATATGAATTTGGTGAGAGCAGGGCTTGCACGTCGACAGAAGAGTTCAGGAACTCCGAATCGATTCTAGATTTTTGCAATGCGTTCCCTGATCCCCTGCCTGATTTTCCTCTCCGTCGTGGCCCGAAGCACCTCCGCCCTGGAGCCCGGCGCCGATCCCAACTGGATCATCGACGGCCAAATCGAGGATTTCCGTCTCTGGGGCACTCCAGTCGATCAAGACCGTGAGCTCTATCGGGCGATCGGCTTGGAGGCGAGCAACAGCGATGGCTCGGTGGTGGAGCCCGTCCAGCCCATCTACTCGGGTCCTGTGCTGGGTGTGGGACTTTGGCGTTGGATCGATTCCGCATTCCAGGCAGGCCTGGATCTGCACGCGGGATGGGCGTTCACCGAGCACAGCGGCACTCTCTCGGGAAGCACGGAGCTGGCTCTCTCTCAGCAGTCGCTGGTCGCGGGCGCGAGGTGGCTTCCACTGGTCCTCCCCACGGCACGGATGGTGCGCTTCGGCGTGCAGGGAGGTCTGGGTCTGTCCATGGCCACGCTGCACAGGTACGCGATCGCGGACGACCACCTGGACGGCTGGAGCCAAGCCGCCCTGGCGGCGGGAAACTCGGCGCAGACGGTCGCGACCTTCGAACAATTCATCAGTACCGGCCATCAGGACCTGTCCCTGTACGGCTGGCTTTGGCAGGCGCAGATCCGGGGTCAAGCGGAGCGGAGCAACATCTTCGTGGCCTTCCACCTGGGCTTCCAGGGTCAACACCTCACCGCCGGCAAGGACCCCATCGCAGGCCAATTCATCTACAACTCGGCGGGAGCCACCATCCTCACCGTGCCCAGCGAGTACTCCACCCTGGAATTCCTGTTCGGCGCGGAGCTGGGGACCCGGTTCTGACGTGGTCGGACCGATTTTTTTCCCTGCACCTTTTTCCACGCTCCCAGCATTCGACTTCCCTTGCCGGAAAGGGGATTGGACCGTACATTTTCGCTCCTCATGAATTTCCTATTCTGGGCTTTGATCCTGTTGCACGTGGTCGGGTGCTTCGTCCTCATCGGGCTGGTGCTCATCCAGAACGACAAGGCAGGCGGACTCAGCGGCGCCTTCGGCGGGGTGAGCTCCAAC
>DATNIW010000050.1:0-5275 GCA_035604215.1 Fibrobacteria bacterium | reverse complement strand
CTTGCCGCCCAGAAGGTTCTTCTGGGTGCCGTTGCCTTCGGACGCGTTCGCGCCGAAGAAATAGACGTACTTGCTAGCCATGCGTTCCTCTTTGGGATCGATGTGGGCCGAGGCCGGTCCGGCGGAGCTTGGTGTCGGACTGCCAATGGCGATAGAGGCGGGAAATATATCTCCGGGAGCGCGAACTCCGCGATCGGGAAACCGCGCAGCCGAGCCCATCCGGGTTCGGACCTCTCCAGGTCGGGTCGGCTCCGTCCGCCTGGGATCCGAAGGATGTATCTCTGGTCCCGATGAGCGAAGAGACCGATCCGCCTCCGACCCGGCTTTCCGTGGTGGTGCACATGCACGACCCTGGATTTCTCGCCGACGAGGAGATCCGGAGGGTTTCCTCTCCGCCCCTGGAAACGCTGGCCGGCATCCTGCAGCGCCACCTTTCCTTCCGGTTCGGGCTCTACCTGCCCGGTCGCGTCCTGGAGAGCGCCGCACGCTCCGTCCCCCGCGTCCTGGACATCCTGCGCCAAGCCGGAACCACGGGTCGGCTGGAATGGCTGGGCGGGGGGTTCCACGATCCGCTCTTCGCCCAGATCCCGGAGTCCTCCCGGCGTTCGCAGATCCAGATGCTCTCCGGTTCCCTGCGCCAGCACACGGGGGCACAGCCGCACGGGATCTGGCTTCCGGGCTTCGTCTGGGATCCATCTCTGGTCACCGGATTCCTCCAATCCGGTTTTTCCTACACCGTGCTGAAGGACCACCAGGTTCCGCTCGCCGAAGACGACGCGCGGTTCGGATGGTTCCTCACCGAGGAGCTCGGCGTGCCCTTCCGCCTGCTGCCTTCCCGCGAGGCTCTGTGCGCCCTTTTCCGCGCCGGGGCCGTGGAAGAGATGCTCAGGCTCGCCTCCACGCCGGCGGAGGAGGGAGGAGATCCCCCGGGGGGCATGCTGGACGTCTCGCTGCTCGCCTCCAGCCGAGAGGGGTTCGAACCGGTCCATCTGGAACGGTTGTCGGCCTTGGCCGAGCTTTGCGACCGCGAGCCCGGGCGCTACGACCTGGTCCTTCCCGGAGAAGCGATCCGGCTGGACGAGCCTCGAGCGGTGGTGTACCCCCCTCCATCGGCGGCGCGGGCCTTCTGCGACCCCGGTCCCGGTGGCGGGGTCCGCGATCTCCTGCGTCGCCAGCCTTGGGCCAACCTCTGCCACAAACGGATGCTGCACCTTCTTTCGCGGTCGGAACAGCTTCCGGGACCCAAGATCCGCGCCATGGTGGCCGACCCGTTGCTCCAAGCCCAGAACGCGAGTCTTTTCCGCGATGCCGACGAGGCGGGCGGGATCCGGTATCTGCGCGACCGGGTTCGCCTGGGGGCTCTCATCCTGGAGGCGGAGACGGCGTTGGACCAGACCCTGCCGGACGATTCCGTCCAGGTGGACGCCCTGGACCTTCTCTGCGAGGGGTCCCAACAGGTTCTGGTCCGCAATTCCAAGCTCTGCCTGCTCCTGGAGCCCCGCCGAGGCGGACGCCTCTCGGCGCTCGACTTCAAACCGCGCCGCCATCCGTGGGGCTGCTCCGCGGGAGGGGCGGTGCTCCTGGAATCCTTTCTGGCTGTCCAGGGAACTTCCGGCGAGGAGGATCTGGTCGTCGGGGATTTTCCCGACCGACCCTTCGAGGTCCAGTACAAGCGCACGCACCAGGATCTGCAGGTGGTCATGTCGCGCTCGGGCAACCTGCGGCTGGCGGGGCTGGCGCACCCCGTGCTGTTCGAGAAGACGTTCACCGTCCGGGCGGGCAAGGCGCAGGTCGCGGCCACCTACAAGATCACGAACACCGGGGCGCACCTTCTCCTGTTCCTGTTCCGGTGCGGCCTCTCCGCGAGTCCGGGAGAAGGCGGCGCCGGGGAGCAGAAGCACAGGATCGATCCGGGACCCACCGCGGATCTTCGCCAGAACCTGTCCGCGGCGGCGGGGAGATCCTGGGAGGTGGTGGACAAGCCCGCCGGCGTGACCCTCTCCTGGGAATCGAACAAGGAGGCGGCGTTCACGGCATCCCCGCGCCTGGCGAGGCGGGGAGGCGACGCGGACGCCGGTCGTCTGGACGGGATGGAAGCCAACGCCGGGTGGGAGATCCAACTCCCTCCCGGAGAGTCGTGGTCCTTGATCACGAGGATCGACCTGGGGACGACCCGCAGATCATGAGCGCCCTCGACTTCTCCCTCTACGAAACTTCCGGACTTCTGGTGATCGCACCTTCGGGGCGGCTGGACGCCGAGTCCGCCTCCGTGCTCCGCGGGAAGGTGCAGTCCCTCTCGGAGAGGAAACGGTCCGTCGTGCTGGACCTGCTCCGCGTCGTCTCCCTTTCGGACGAGGCGGTGTTGCAGATCCTGTCCATCGAGTCCGACCTGCGCGGCACCGGTGCCGACCTCGCCATCCTGTGCGTTTCGGAAGAAGTGCTCGACCGGTTGTCGCCTTGGCGCAACCTGTTCCGGATCCACCCGAGCCTGGCGAGCCTGCTGGCCACCGGGTTCCAGGATCGCGGTTTCCGCTGGTCCCGCCGCACGGGATTCCGGCTGGCGGCGCCGGTGGCGGTGTCCCTGGGCGCGATCCTCGCCGGGTGGATGGGAACGCTGATGATCCTGGTGCTCTGGCAGTTCCGGATGCTGCAGGTCGAGGGAGGAGAACTGGAACGGCTGCGCGGCGAACAGAGCCGAGCCGAACGCGAGATCGCGGACTACGAGACGCGGCTGAAGCCCCTGGCGGACCTCGGTCTCCTGGAGATGCCCCAACAGCGCCCCTTGCGCCGCCGGTCGCCGGACACCGGCGGGGATTCCGTTCCTTGAGCGACGTGCCGGACAAGGAGTCCGGGAACGGGCGCTCCTGGACCCTGGCCATGCGTCCCACCGTGTTCGGGATCTGCCTTCTGGCCGCGGCCTTCCTCGCGGAAACGGCCATGGTGGTGGTCCTGGGGGAGAGGAATTCCCGGAGTCGCCTCGAACAGGCGCGCATCCGCGTCCGCCTCGATTCCCTGGAGACGGCCCGGGGCACCTTGGCCAGGACCTGCCAGGTGCGCGACCTGCTCGTGGACGTCTCCCACGGAGGCATTTCCGGCCGCGAGGCCGCGTACCTCGCCCGCGAAATCGACCGCAACGCCCGGTTCTACGACTTCGACCCGCTGCTCATCCTCGCGGTGGTCATGACGGAAAGCGGCGCGGACTTCGAGGCGGTTGGCCACGGTGCCGGAGGCGCGCCCTCCGGAGCGCTCGGCGTGATGCAGGTCCGACCCGCCACGGCGCGGGCCATGGCCGTGGCGCTGGGCAAGCCGGTCCCCTCGGAAACGGACTTGATGGACGCCGGCTACAACCTCTCGGTGGGGGTCGCCTTCCTGTTGCAGATGATCCACCGCTACGGGGATCTCCGTCTGGGCATCATGGCCTACAACGTGGGGCCTTCGGGCCTGGAATCGGGATTGCGCGGGGAATCCGCGCTGCCGGAGGGCTATTTCCGGAAGGTCCTGCGGATGTACGGGGAATTGCGTCGGGAATCCTCGCGAACCGCCGGATGACGACGACGGGACCGGGCTCCGTTCAGCGGTAGAGGTCGTCCAGGGCGTCGGAGAAGCGCTGGAGCACTTCGGCGCGACGGACCTTGAGGGTCGGCGTGATCTCGCCCGTCTCGATCCGGAAGGGATGGGGGGACACGGTCCACCGCCGGACCTTCTCCCATTCGTCCAGGCGGGCGTTCACGGCCGAGACGTGCAATCCGATCTCCGCGGCGAAGCCGGGACTCGAGAGGATGTCGGATTCCGTCGTCTCCTTCCCCGAGGCGGCGGCGCGACGGCGCAGCGCGGCGAAATCGGGCGCCAACACCGCGGAAACGAACTTCCGTCCGTCGGCGCAGACCACCGCGTGTTCCACCAGTTCGTGGGATGCGAGCGCCTCCTCGATGGGCACCGGTGCCACGTACTTGCCCCCCGCGGTCTTGCAGAGATCCTTCTTCCTGCCCACCAGGAACAGGTACCCCTCGTCGTCGATCCGGGCGAGGTCGCCGGTGCGCAGCCATCCGTCCGGGGTGCGCGACAGGGCGCTTTCCTCGGGCCGGTTCCAGTAGCCGCGGAAGACGGAGCGGGAGCGCACCCACAGCTCCCCATCCTCCTGGAGCCGGGTTTCCACTCCCGGGAACGGCCTTCCCACCGAACCGGGACGGTGTTCCGCGGGGCCGTTGGCGGACACCACCGGTCCGTGCTCGGTGAGTCCGTACCCTTCCATGATCGGCAGGCCCATCCTCCGCATGCGCAGCTCCACGCGATGGGGGAGCGCTGCTCCTCCGCAGACGATCAGGTTCAACCGGCCTCCCAGGGCGGCCCGCACGCGTCGCCACGCGAGGAGGTCCAGCACGGGGGAGATCAGCGGGGACAAGGGGCCGCGTTCCCGACCGGCCTCGTCCAGCGCCGCCTTGGCGATGGCGAGCTTGATCCCGCGCGCCGACAGCGCCTGGGTTTCGATGCGATCCAGCATCTTTTCCAGGAGGCGAGGGACCACGGTCAGGAACGTGGGTCGGAAGATCCTGAGGTCCTCGCCGACCGCCTGCACGTCCCGGCAGATGGCGAGCGGGTACCCGTTGCGCAGGTGGAAGTAGGCCACGGCGCGCTCGAAAACGTGGGCGAGAGGCAGGCAGCTCACGGCCAGATTGCCTTCCGCCGCCAAGGGGAAGCGCACCGCCCCGCCCGCGATCTGGAAAAGCAGCGCGCCGTGGTCGAGCACGACCCCCTTGGGCCTGCCGGTGCTGCCGGAGGTGTAGATGATCGTGGCCAGGTTGTCCGGTCCGAGCTTGGCCACGTCGCGACGGAATCCGTCCAAGTCGGGGGCGTCGGACAGGAGGTCCTCCCAGGCGATCGAACTCCCGGGCACCGCATCCGCCAGCGAGACGATCCGCAGCGAGGCTCCGGAACAACTGCGGGCCAGCAGGACCTGCGCGTGGTCCTGGGCCAGCAGGACCTTCATTCCGGAATCCTGGATCTGCCAGGAGAGATTCTCCTTGGAGACGTTCGCGAACAGCGGGACCGTGACGGCCCCCAGGGAGAGGGCGGCCACGTCGAAGAGGAGCCATTCCGGACAGGAGGGCGCGAGGATGCCCACCCTGGCCCCGGTTCCCACACCCAGCCGGGACAACCCTTGGGCCAGGGAAGAGACCCTCTCCAGGAACTGCTCCCCGTCCAGCGAATCGATCGCGCCGGCTTCGCGCCACAGGAGGCGCTTTCGCGAAGGAACTCGCGTCATGGAATCCAGTAC
>DATNIW010000049.1:0-13038 GCA_035604215.1 Fibrobacteria bacterium | reverse complement strand
GCGACGGCTCGGGTGAAAAGTTTACCCGTCCGGGATCCAACCTGCGTAGGCATGATCCAGACCTTCAGCGTGTCCTTGGCCATCAGATCAGACAATCATCCCATTTTCCACGGTTCTGGCAAGTCGGAACTCTTGCACAAGCCCTGGTTTCACGCTGGTTTAGGTACATTCCGCGATTCGACCCCTGTTTGGAGACTCCATGCTGATCGAATCGATCTTCACCAAGTTCTTTGGCACTCCCCACGAGCGGTACAACAAGAAGTTGACTCCGGCGGTGGAGGCCATCCTCGCCCTGGAGCCGACTCTCGCCGCGATCCACGACGACGAACTCGCCGCCAAGACCCTGGAATTCCGCAAGCGGATGGAGGAGGGGGCGTCGCTCGACGACCTGTTGCCCGAGGCGTTCGCGGTGGCCCGCGAGGCGGGTGACCGTCGCCTGGGCGTCCTCAACATCCTGGACCCCAAGCACGGATTCGACCTGTCCCTGCTCTCCGCGGACCACCAGAGGCTGGTGACCGAGGCCAGGACCGCCCTGGAGGAGGGAGCGGACATTGTCAGCCTCCACTTCCCCGCGGACCTGTACGCCAGGGTGCGCGAGCTGCATCCGGACTCCCTCCCTCCGTTCCGCATGCGCATCTTCGATGTGCAGATGCGCGGCGGCATGATCCTCCACGCCGGCAAGATCGCCGAGATGAAGACGGGCGAGGGCAAGACCCTCGTGGCCACCACCGCCGTCTACCTGAACGCCCTGGAGGGCCGGGGCGTGCACGTGGTCACCGTCAACGACTACCTGGCGCGCCGCGACTCCGAGTGGATGGGTCGGCTCTACCGGTTCCTGGGACTGACCGTGGGACTCATCGTCCACGACAAGAGCGAGCCGCAGCGGCGCGAGTCCTACCACGCCGACATCACCTACGGCACCAACAACGAATTCGGCTTCGACTACCTGCGCGACAACATGGCGAACGAGCCCGACGAGTGCGTGCAGCGCGAGCTGAATTTCGCCATCGTGGACGAGGTCGACTCCATCCTGATCGACGAAGCGCGCACCCCGCTCATCATCTCGGGCCCCGCCGAGGAGAGCACCGACAAGTACGGGAAGGCCGACGCCGTCATTCCTCTGCTGAAGAAGGACGTCCACTACCAGGTGGAGGAGAAGCACAAGAACGCGCTCCTGACCGACCGCGGCGTCCAGGCCTGCGAGAAGGCGTTGGGCTTGGACAACCTCTATTCCGACGCCAACACCGACTGGGTGCACCACATCCAGCAGGCGCTGCGCGCACACGTGATCTACCAGCGCGACACCGACTACGTGGTCCAGGACGGCGAGGTCGTGATCGTCGACGAGTTCACCGGCCGCACCATGCCGGGACGGCGCTGGTCGGACGGACTGCACCAGGCCGTGGAAGCCAAGGAACGCGTGCGCATCGCCCGCGAGAACCAGACGCTGGCCACCATCACCTTCCAGAACTACTTCCGGATGTACCGGAAGCTCTCGGGGATGACCGGAACCGCCGACACCGAAGCCCAGGAATTCCACGAGATCTACAAGCTGGGCGTGGTGGTGGTCCCCACCAACCGCCCCATGATCCGCCGCGACAACAGCGACTGGGTCTTCCGCACCGACAAGGAGAAGTACGACGCCATCCACGAGGACGTGAAGGAACGCCACGCCTTGGGCCAGCCCGTGCTGGTGGGCACCGTCTCCATCGAGAAGTCGGAGAAGCTGTCCGCCATCCTCTCCCGCAACGGGGTCCCCCACGACGTCCTGAACGCCAAGCAGCACGCCCGGGAGGCCTTGATCGTCCTCGACGCCGGAAGCCTGGGCAAGGTGACCATCGCCACCAACATGGCGGGGCGCGGCACCGACATCGTGCTCCGGGACGCGGATTGGAAGACCTTGTTGTCGCATTGGGTGGAGTCCGGTTTCGTTCCGCGCGGCCTGCCCATGGATCCCGTCCAGCAGGACGAGGCCATCGTCGCCTTCTGGGCGGAGAAGACCCTGGAGGAGAAAGTCCTCGCCAAGCTGGAAGGATCCGTGCAGGAACGGCTCGAGGCCGTCAACAAGGTCCGCATCGAACAGGATTACCCCGCCTACCCAGCTCCGTGGGATCTGCGCGGCAAGGAGAAGATCTCCGTCCGATCGCTGGGTGGACTTCACATCGTGGGCACCGAGCGCCACGAGAGCCGTCGCGTGGACAACCAGCTGCGAGGCCGCTCCGGCCGCCAGGGCGATCCCGGTTCCAGCCGCTTCTTCCTCTCGCTGGACGACGATCTCATGCGGATCTTCGGGGGCGAGAACATCCGCACCATGATGGACCGCCTGGGAGCCAAGGAGGGCGAGGTCATCACCCATTCGCTTCTGGACCGCTCCATCGCCGGAGCCCAGAAGCGCGTGGAAGCCCAGAATTTCGAGATCCGCAAGCACCTGCTGGAATACGACGACGTGATGAATTCCCAGCGCAAGGTGGTGTACAAGCTGCGCCGCCGCATCCTGGACGGCGAGGATGTCCGCGACGAGATCCTCTCGAGGATCGAGGATGCCGTGGACATCAAGGTCTCCGAGATGCTCCAGATGGACCTGCTGCCCGAGGACCCCGTCTGGACGGTCAACGAGACCGATCTTCGACGCCACTTCACGGTGGAATACAACCTGGCCAATTCCATTTCCGTCGGAGCCTCCAGGCAGGCGATCGTCGAAGAGGTCTCGCACCTCGCCATCAAGGCCTACACGGACCTGGAAGAGCGGATCGGCGAAGACATCCGCGACATCGAACGGCAGATCCTGCTGTACACCATCGACCACATCTGGAAGGCCCACCTCTACGAGATGGACCATCTGAAGGAAGCCATCCGCTTCCGGGGGTACGGGCAGCGCGATCCCCTCTCGGAATACAAGCACGAAGGTTTCCTGCTGTTCCAGCAGATGATGGACCGGTTGGCCTACGAAATCGCCGGGCGGGTCCTCCACATCCACCCCGAGCAGAGACCCCAGTTCCAGCAGACCCCGCGTTCGCGCGCCCAGTACCGCGAGCTCCACGGGGAAGACGAACCCGAATCCAGCCAACGACAGGTTCCGGCTCCGGCTCCACGACCGGAATCCGCCCCCATGTTGCCGGGTACCCGGCCCGTCTTCGCCCAGCCACCGACGGCTGGCGCCGCGAGGATGCCCCAGGGGACAGCGGTCGCCACGGTGGGTCGCAACGACCCGTGCCCGTGCGGCTCGGGGAAGAAGTTCAAGAAATGCCACGGGGAGAACCTCTGAGGCATCTGCCGTGAAGGGTCTGTTCCTCTCCTTCGAGGGGATCGACGGTTCGGGGAAGACCACCCAGGTCGCCCGGCTGGCCGATGCCCTTCGCGAGCGGGGCCGCGAAGTCGTTTCGCTGCGCGAACCCGGAGGGACCGACCTCGGCGAGAGGATCCGGTCCCTGCTCCTGGACCCCTCGGACGAACCTCCCGTGCCTTTGGCCGAATTGCTCCTGTTTTCCGCCGCCAGGGCACAGATCCTGTCGACTCGCGTGATCCCCGCCCTGGAACGCGATGCCGTCGTGATCCTGGACCGCTACTGCGACGCCACCTTCGCCTACCAGGGATACGGACGCGGGATTCCCTTGGACAAGATTATTTCCATCGAGTCCATCGCCGCCAGGATCCTTCCCGCCCGCACCTGGTACCTGGACCTTTCGCCCGAGGAATCGGCGCGACGGAGATCCCTGCGGGGAGGTGCATCGGACCGGATGGAATCGGAGGCCGATGCCTTCCGGGCCCGTGTCAGGGAGGGCTACCTGGAGCGCGCCCGTCGGGATCCCGAACGCGTGCGGGTGCTGGATGCTTCCCGTACCATCGAGGAGATCGCGGAACGGATCCTGGACGAGGCCCTTTCTCTGGTGTAGTCAGCCTCTCGGCATCCTTGTCGGGTCGTCCGGAGCTATCGTTACCCTCCTCATGCCCTCTCCCGAGCCGCGACATTCGCCGCTGTACGAACGTTCCCTCTTCTCCCTGGCATGGCCGGTCTCGCTGACCCTCGCGGTGGGCATCGCGCAGCCGGCGCTGGACATGTTCTTCCTGGCCCGCGTTTCCGATCTGGCCGCCGCGGGAGTGGGCGCCATGATTCCCGTGTTCGCCGCGCTCACCATCGTCCTCAACACCCTGGGGCAGGCCGGCGCGGCCGTGGCTGGACAATTTCTGGGTGCCCGCAGGCCCCGGTTGGCGCGAGCCACCTACGCCTTCCTGCAGACGGCGCTGGTGGCCATCGGGATCGTCCTGGGCATCGCCATGGTCGTGCTCGCCTCTCCCGTCGCGAACGCCATGGGCCTGACCGGCGAAATTCGATGGCACGCGACGCTTTTCCTCCGCGTCCTGGGTTGCGGCATGGGCGCGCGCGCGCTGTGGACCTCCATGATCAACATCCTGGCCTCCCAAGGGCTCACGAGCTGGAACCTTTGGGGTTCGGTCCTGGCGTTGGGATCGAATGCCGCGCTCAACACTCTTTTCCTCTTCGGTCCGCATTCGGTCTTCGATCTGGGAACCTTCGGTGTCGCATTGGCCACGGTCCTCTCGTGGTCGATCGTATCGGTGGTCTTCCTTTTCGCCATTTCCCGCCGACTGGACTACCACCCCCATTGGCGGGACGTCGCTCTGGGCTGGAAACGATCCCTGACCCCGTTGATCCGGATCGGTCTTCCCGCCACGGTGGAACCCATCTCCTACCAGCTGTTCCAGGTCGCCTTGGCCTCCCAGGTGGTCCGCCAGGGAGACACCGCGCTCAAAGCCCGGGTCTACGCCATGACCTTGGCGAACATCCCCGTCATCTTCTCCTACGGCCCCGGCTTCGCCGCACAGATCCTGACCGCCCATCTGGTGGGCGGAAACAGGGAAGACGAGGCCGACCGACGCCTGCGAAAGGCCGCGGCCTGGGCATGCGGAGGAGCCTTGATCGCTTCGGGCGCGGTCGCGGCCACCGCGCCTTGGTCGTTGCGCGGGTTCACTTCCGATCTGGCCGTGTTGTCCCTGGGCGCCCACCTCCTTTGGATCGACGTCGTCTTGCAGCCCGCCAAGGCGTTGAACATCGCCATCACCTTTTCCCTGCGCGCCGCCGGGGATTCCAAGTTTCCGGCGTGGGTCGGCAGCACCCTGATGTGGACTTCGGGGCTCGGGCTGGCTCTTTGGCTCTGTCGGGGCGTCGGTTGGGGTGTGGCGGGCATCTGGGTCGGCATGGCCATGGACGAATGGATCCGAGCGGTCTTCAACTCCTGGCGTTGGAACTCGGACCGCTGGAGGGGTCTCGGGGTCTCGCGGGCTTGACCGCCTTTCTCCGGGCGTGGTAAGGTCATGGCCTGGCATCGTCGGGAATCAACGACCTTAACGAGGAGCTATCCATGCGAAACGTCCGTTGCATCGCCTTGCTGCTGGCCATGTCGGCACCACTGTTCGCCGTCGGAACCAAGGAGCAGGCGAAGGCGCTGGTGAAGTCCACCATCGCCGACTTCAAGGCGGAGGGTCCTGGCGTCCTCGCGAAAGTGACGGCCAAGGATCCCAAATACGTCCACGACGACCTCTACGTCATGGTCTACGACATGAACGGAAAATGCGTGGCCCACGGAGCCAACCCCAAGATGGTGGGGAAGGACCTGATCGATCTCCAGGATCCGGATGGAAAGGCTTTCGTGAAGGAACGGGTCGAGATCGCCAAGACCAAGGGGTCGGGGTGGCAGGACTACAAGTTCACCAATCCCACCGACAAGAAGATCGAAGCCAAGACCGCCTATCTCGAACGATCCGGCGATTACATCTTCGCCTGCGGCGCCTATTCCAAATGAGGCGGTGATGCTCGTGCCGAGATCGGGAATGCCGCTGTCCAAGAAGCTGTTGATCGCGCCGTTGGGGGTGATCGGGCTGTTCGCCACCAGCGTCCTGGCGGTGGTCGTGCTTTTGTCCGCCGCTTCGCGCGCGGCGGCGAACCACGCGCGTCTAGCCGATCTCGACATTTCCCTCCAGGAGAGCTCCGCGGACGCCTACAAAGGTTTGGCCTGGGCAGCGGCAGGTTTCCCTGCCAAGCGCATCGACAGCCTTTTCCAGGGCGACCTGGGACGCTTGGACCACCTCCGCGCCGACCTTGCCGTGGACTCCGTCCGCGCGACGTCCTTGGAGCGTGAGCGAATTCGCAGGACCGACAGCTTGATGTTTTCGTTCCGCTCGACGGTGAGCGACATGCAGGACGTTTCCGGTGGAGACATGGGGTTCGCGAGCATGTACCTGGGTACCGCGCAACGGAAGTTCCAGGCTTTGGACAGCGCCTTGGGCATGCGAATCGCCTGGCAGAAGTCCAGGATGGATCGCTCCCTGCGCGATTGCCGCTTCTGGACCCTCTCGGGGCTGGCCTTGGCGGTTTTCATGGGACTCGTCCTGTCCATGTTCGTCGCCCGTCGGATCCGTCAGCCCATCGCGGAACTGGAATCCGCAGCCCGCGTCCTGGCGGAGGGTGATCTGAGCGGCAGGATTCCGGATCTCGGAACCGACGAGCTCGGTCGCCTTTCCTCCTCCATGGCGGCGATGTCGTCTCGTTGGGTGGAAATCGTACAGGAGATCCGACGCGGCGTCCGATCCCTGGGTCAGGTTTCCGGCGAAATGGGCGGGGTTTCGGAGGCCTTGAACAACGGCGCCAAGCTCGCACGGGAGAGATCGGGAAGCGTTTCCGGAGTCGCCGGGGGATTGGGTAAAGCCATGGGCGAAGCCAAGGAGGCGATCGCCTGCACGTCCCGCGAAGTGGGATCGGTGGCCGCAGCCGCCGAACAGATGTCGGCCGCCATCGCAGAGGTTTCCCGCCATGCCGGAGAGGCCCGACAAGTGGCGGGGAACGCCAATCGCCAAGGCCGGATGGCATCCGAACGCATCGACGCCTTGGGTCGGTCCGTGCAGGAGATCGGACAGGTCTCCCAGCTCATCCAGGCGGTCTCCACCCAGACCAGGCTTCTCGCGCTCAACGCCACCATCGAGGCGGCGCGGGCGGGGGAAGCCGGGCGTGGTTTCGCCGTGGTCGCCGGCGAGGTGAAGAACCTCGCCAGCCAGACCCAGGGGGCCACCGAGCAGATCGTGTCCCGCATCCGCCTGATCCAGGACGCCGTCGTGGAAGCGGTATCCGACGTTTCCTCGGTCGTGCAGGTGGTCGGCACCATCCAGACCGCCATCGAGTCCATCGCTTCCTCCATGGAGCAGCAGTCGATTTCGACCAGGGAGATCGCTGCTCGCGCGGCCGAAGTCTCGACCCAAGTGCACGGGGTGGAGCGTTCGGTACGCGAAGGCGAAGAGATCTCGCGCGCAATCACCGCGCAGATGGCCGATGTCGACCTGTTGGCCGCAGGCCTCGCCGACTCCGGCGACCAGCTCTCTTCGGGGGCCCAGCGGTTGCGCGAGGTGCTCGGAGGCCTGGAAGTCGGCATCGGCCAATTCCGGGTCTAGACCGGTCTTCCGTTCCGCTTGGGCGGTCATTCCGCCAACGAAAAAGGCCACCCGGACGGGTGGCCTTTCCAATTCTCAAGGATCGCGAAGCGATCCTACCAGCGGAAGTGCGCGAAGGCCTTGTTGGCTTCCGCCATGCGGTGGGTGTCCACCCGCTTCTTCACGGCGGCGCCTTCGTTGTTGGCGGCCTGGTTGAGCTCACCGGCCAGACGACGGGCCATGTTCTGCTCGGTGCGACGGCGGGCGGCGTCGGCGATCCAACGGATGGCCAGGGCCGTGCGGCGGTTTGGGTTGACTTCCACCGGCACCTGGTAGGTGGCGCCACCGACGCGGCGGGACTTCACTTCCAGGGAAGGCTTCACGTTGTTGATGGCCCGCTTGAGGATGGACAATCCGTCCTCTTCGCCGTTGGCGCGCGTCTGCAACTCGTCGATGGCGCCGTACACGACGGACTCGGCGATGGACTTCTTCCCGTCCTTCATGATGCCGTTGACGAACTGGGTCAACAGGGTGGACTGGTACTTGGGATCCGGATTCCGTTCCCGTTTTTCGGCAGCTTTGCGACGAGCCATTTACTTCTTCTTTCCCTTGGCAGGTGCGCCCTTGCCCTTGGCGGCGACCTGGCCGGGCTTGGGACGCTTGACGCCGTACTTGGACCGGCCCTTGCGGCGACCGTCGACACCGGCGGTGTCCAAGGTTCCGCGGATGATGTGGTAGCGCACGCCCGGGACATCCTTCACGCGGCCGCCGCGGATCAGGACGATGGAGTGCTCCTGGAGATTGTGTCCCTCTCCGGGGATGTAGCAGGTCACTTCCATCCGGTTGGAAAGGCGCACGCGTGCGATCTTGCGCAAGGCGGAGTTCGGCTTCTTGGGCGTGGTGGTGTACACGCGGGTGCAGACACCGCGCTTTTGCGGGCTGGCCTTCAGGGCCGGCGACGACGTGCGATTCTGGACCTTTTGGCGTCCCTTGCGGACGAGCTGGGAGATGGTTGGCACCTGGTGCGTGCTCCTTGAAGATTTAGGGGGTCGAAGTTAGATGCACAAACCCTTGTTTGGCAAGGGTTTGCGAGCGGATCAATCCTTGAGGGTGACTTCTTCCTCGAAGTCGTCCACCAGGTCGTCGTCGTCGTCGGTGCCCAGGGCGGCTTCGAGTTCCCGGCGACGGGCATCCTCTTCCAGCTTTTCCTGCGCCCTGCGGGCCGCCTCCACTTCGGCTTCCTCGTCCCGCACACGGATCTTGCCGTAGTGCCTGGACCCGGTTCCCGAAGGGATCAACCTGCCGACGATGACGTTTTCCTTGAGGCCTTCCAGGGTGTCCGTGCGGCCGGCGACGGCAACTTGGGTCAGCACCTTCGTGGTCTCCTGGAAGGAGGCGGCCGCGAAGAACGAGTCCGTTCCGAGCGACGCCTTGGTGATGCCCAGCAGGAGCGGCTCGGTGGTGGGGATGTCTCCGCTGATCGATTGCAGACGGATGTTCTCCAGCCGCAGGCGCGCCTTGGAAACCTCCTCGTTCTCCAGGAACTGGGAGTCTCCCGGATCGCGGACCTTCACCTTGCGCAGCATCTGGCGCACGATGCACTCGATGTGCTTGTCGGCGATGGTCACGCCCTGCAGCTTGTAGACGGCCTGGATCTCGTCGACCAGGTACTCCTGGACCGCCTTTTCACCGCCGATGCGCAGGATGTCGTGGGGATCCTTGGGTCCTTCGCACAACCGGTCGCCGGCGCGGACGCGGTCGCCCGAATGCACGGAGAGGTGCTTGCCGCGCGGGATCAGGTACTCGGCGCGGCTGTTGTTCTCGCCGACCACGATCACCTTCTGCTGTCCGCGCTCCATGTCGCCGAATTCGACGATGCCGTCGACCGCGGTGACCACGGCCGGAGCCTTGGGGACGCGGGCCTCGAAAAGCTCCGCGACGCGCGGGAGACCGCCGGTGATGTCGCGGGTGGCCGAGGCCTGTCGCGGCATCTTGACGAGGATCTCGCCCACGCCGATCTTGGTGCCGTCGCGGACCTGCAGGAGGGCGTTGGCCGGCACGGCGTAGCGTCCGATGGGCTTGTCCTTGTCGGACCCGAAGATGAGCAGCTGGGGATGCAGCTTGCCCTTCTTGTCGTTGATCACGCGGAAGGTGGTGAGACCTGTGTTCTCGTCCTCTTCCACTTCCAGGGTGTGGCTCTCCTCGATGTCTTCCCAGCGGACCAGGCCCTCCTCCTTGGCCACGATGACCGAGTTGTAGGGATCCCATTCGAGCAGGACGGCGCCGGCCTTCACCTTCTTGCCGGTTTCGGCGCGCAGCACCGATCCGTAGGGCACGGGATACCGCGCCTTGGTGATCCCGTGGTCGTCCACCAGGATGCACTCGCCGGTGCGGCTGATGACCACCATGTCCTTGCCGCCGCGCAGCACGGTCTCGACGTTGTCGAGCCTGATCGTGCTGTCGATCTTGGCCTTCTGCTTGTCCTGGGCGGTCAGGCGCGTCGCCGCGCCGCCGATGTGGAAGGTCCGCAGGGTCAACTGGGTGCCGGGTTCGCCGATGGACTGCGCGGCCATGACGCCCACGGCCTCGCCGATGTTCACGGGGCGGCCTGTTGCCAGATTCCGTCCGTAGCAGCGCGCGCAGACGCCGCGGCGGCTTTCGCAGGTCAGGACCGAACGGACCAGGACCTTCTCGACCTCGGCGTCCTGGATCGCCTTGGACATCGCCTCGTCGATGATCTCTCCGCCCTTGACCAGGAGCTTCGCGGTCAGGGGGTGGAGCACGTCGTCCAACGGCACGCGGCCGATGATCCGCTCGGACAGCTGGGTCTTGACCTCGTCGCCTTCGGTGATGGCCGAGACTTCGATGCCCTGCCTGGCTCCGCACTCGTCCTCGGTGATGACCAGGTCCTGGGCCACGTCGACCAGGCGGCGGGTGAGATACCCGGCGTCGGCCGTCTTGAGCGCGGTGTCGGCCAGGCCCTTGCGCGCGCCGTGGGTGGAGATGAAGTACTCCAGGACCGTCAAGCCTTCCTTGAAGTTGGACTTGATGGGGTTCTCGATGGTCTCCTGCCCGGTGAGCTTCTTCTGCGGCTTCTGCATCAGGCCGCGCATGCCGGACAGCTGCTTGATCTGTTCGCGCGAACCGCGGGCGCCGGAATCGGCCATCATGTAGATGGGGTTGAATCCCGCCTGGTCCTTGGCGAGCTTGTCGAACAGGATGTTCGCGACTTCCGAGGTCGCGTGCGACCACGTGTCGATGACCTGGTTGTAGCGTTCGCCGTCGGTGATGACGCCGTTGTCGTAGAGGTCCTGGAGGTTGTCGACCTTCTTCTGACCTTCTTCCACGATCTTCCACTTCTCGTCCGGGATGAGCATGTCGCCCAGTCCCACCGAGGAGCCCGAGCGGGTCGCCCAGAAGAAGCCGGTGGACTTCAGGTTGTCCAGGAACTCCACGGTGCCGTTGTTGCCGGTGCGGCGGTAGATCTCGCCGATGACCACGCCCAACTGCTTCTTGGACATGGTTTCGTTGACGAAGCCCATGGCCTTGGGGGTGATCTGGGAGAACATGGCGCGGCCGGCCGTGGTCACGATGTACTTGTCGTCGTAGCGGAAGCGGATCCATTCGTGGACCCGGATCGCGCCGCCGCCGACGGCCTGCTCCACTTCCAGGGGAAGACCGAACGCGCGGAGCCCTTGGATCACCTTGGGGTCCTCCGGCTTGGGGCCGTAGGGCTTGGTCAGGTAGTAGGCTCCAAGGACCATGTCCTGGGAGGGGATCGTGATGGGTGCGCCCGAGGCCGGGTGCAGGAGGTTGAACGCGGAGAGCATCAGGATCCGCGCTTCCAGCTGGGCTTCGAACGAAAGCGGCAGGTGGACGGCCATCTGGTCGCCGTCGAAGTCGGCGTTGAACGCCGCGCACACCAGGGGGTGCAGGCGGATCGCCTTGCCTTCCACCAGGATGGGGTAGAAGGCCTGGATGCCCAGACGGTGCAGGGTGGGCGCGCGGTTGAGCAGCACCGGATGGTCCTGGATGATCTCTTCCAGGATGTCCCAGACCTCGGGCTTTTCCTTCTCGATGTACTTCTTGGCGCTCTTGACCGTGTGCGCGATGCCGCGCTCCTCCAGCTTCTGGATGATGAACGGCTTGTAGAGCTCCAGCGCCATGCTCTTGGGCAAACCGCACTGGAAGAGGCGCAGCTCCGGTCCGACCACGATGACGGAACGTCCGGAGTAGTCGACGCGCTTTCCGAGCAGGTTCTGGCGGAAGCGGCCGTTCTTGCCCTTGAGGAGTTCGGAGAGGGACTTGAGCGGCCGGCGGCCCTCGCCCTTGACGGAAACCGTCCTGCGTCCGTTGTCGAACAGGACGTCGACGGCTTCCTGCAGCATGCGCTTCTCGTTGCGCAGGATGACCTCGGGAGCCTTGATGTCGATGAGCTTCTTCAGCCGGTTGTTGCGGTTGATGACGCGGCGGTACAGGTCGTTCAGGTCGGAGGTCGCGAAGCGTCCGCCTTCCAGCGGGACCAGCGGACGAAGGTCCGGCGGGATGACGGGAAGGACGTCCAGCACCATCCACTCGGGACGGTTCAGCGACTTGCGGAAGGCCTCCACGATGCGCAGGCGCTTCAGGGTGTCCAGCTTGCGCTGGACCGAGGTCTCCACCTTCACCCGGGCCCGCAGGTCGCGGGAGAGGTGCTCCAGGTCGAGCTCGGCCAGCATCTGCTTGACCGCGGGAGCTCCCATCTTGGCGTCGAACTCGCGACCTTCGTCCTCGAGCTCGATGTGCTCGTCCTCCGTCAGGAGCTGTCCGCGCTTGAGCTCGGTGTTGCCGGGATTCAGCACGAGGTAGGACTCGTAGTAGATCACGCGTTCCAGGTGGGTGATGCTCATGCCCAGCATCTGTCCGATCATGGACGGGAGACTCTTGAAGAACCAGATGTGCACGACCGGCACGGCAAGCTCGATGTGGCCCATGCGCTCGCGGCGCACCTTGGAGTGGGTCACTTCCACTCCGCAGCGGTCGCAGACCACGCCGCGGTAGCGGATGCGCTTGTACTTCCCGCAGGAGCATTCCCAGTTCTTGACCGGTCCGAAGATCTTTTCGCAGAAAAGACCGTCCTTCTCGGGCTTGAACGTGCGGTAGTTGATGGTCTCCGGCTTGGTCACCTCACCGAACGACCAGCTCCGGATGATCTCCGGGCTGGCCAGCTGGATGGAGATGGCTCCTGTGTCGGGAATGGCGCTCTCGAAAACGGTGGTATTCTCGTTCATCCGGTCCTCCGAATTCCTTTCGCGTCTTCCGGGCTCAGGCCGCCACTTCGCCGTCGGGGGCGAAGCGGACGTCCAGGGCCAGGGCCTGCATTTCCTTGATCAGCACGTTGAAGCTCTCCGGAAGCCCCGGCTTGGGCGCGTTGTCGCCCTTGACGATGGCCTCGTAGATCTTGGAGCGCCCCACCACGTCGTCGGACTTCACCGTCAGGAGTTCCTGCAAGGTGTAGGCCGCGCCGTAGGCTTCCAGCGCCCAGACTTCCATTTCGCCGAAGCGCTGGCCGCCGAACTGGCTCTTGCCTCCCAGCGGCTGCTGGGTGACCAGGGAGTAGGG
>DATNIW010000048.1:0-2359 GCA_035604215.1 Fibrobacteria bacterium | reverse complement strand
AAGTTCCAGCCCGCGAAGTAGGGACGGCTCAGGATTTCACGAAGGTGGCTCCATCGAAGGCGAGGGAGCTGCCTGCGATCGCGTAGGAATAGACGTACTCCAAGGTTCCACCGGAATACAGGAAGATCTTCCCGTTCCGTTCGCTCCATGTGTACTGGAAATCGCTCCCCTCGTAGATCCAGTTGCAGGCGCCGTTCGAACCGAAGGTGATCGAGTTCGAGGAGTTGTAGACCCAGGTGCCCGTGAGGGCGGCATTCCCCAGGGCGGGTCGCGCCCGGGTGAGGGAGTCCTTGGACCCGTCGAGGAGCGAGAACGTCGAAGCCGTCGCCTTGTAGGGGTATTGGCGGGAAGAGTCGTTCACGGTCAGGACGATGTCGCTGCTGTTCGCCGTCCAGGACAAGGTGCGCGTGTCCACGGAGGAGTCCGCCGGCGTCGCGAAGTAGGTCCTGGAGAAGCTGCCGTCGGAGCGGAAGGAGTATTCGACGAGCAATGGCACCGTGTCCGAGCTGGAGTTCACCAGCGAAGTGTCGAACCACCAGATTCCGGACAGGCTGGACATGGCAGCCACGTCCTGCCCGGAAACGCTGGGGTCCGGTCTGTTCCGTTCCAGGATGCCGGCGAGCCCGTATTCGTCGCTGTCGTGGAGAACCCCACCCACGGAACGCAAATGGGTCACGTCGTCGTTGGCCTGGTCCAAGGCCGAGATGAAGGTGATGCTCGTCGAATCCGAGGCGGCCGTCCAGGTGCCGGAGTCGCCTCCCGAACTCGCCGTCAGCGCGACGGTGTCCATGTTGGTCCAGGCGTAGGTTCCGGTCGCGTAGAAAGTCAATTTGTAGACGAATCGCGCCCCCGTGTAATCGGTGTCGTCCTCCCACCAGGTTCCCACGAGCCAGGCGGGGTTCGCCACCGTTCCCGTGGAGGCGTAGGTCCAGGTGGAAACCCGGCTCCACACGTACACCCCGGGGGTCTCGGTGGCGGCCAATGCGGCGATGCGGACAGTTCCCGTCTTCGTGACCGCGGTCGCCCCGGAGGTGAAATGGACTCCGTTCCCCGTGTCATGGGCGCGAGGATCCGCTCCGTTGGTCGTGTAATAGGTCCCGTCGGGCAGGATCAGGGAAGATCCGGTGGTGTCCACGACGGGACCGGAAGCCGTGTCCACCGGTACGTCGACCGCTTGGATCGTGGTGGTGGAACCGGAGGCCACCCCCGCCACCGTGGCCCACCAGGTCCGTGGCCAGTAGCCATCGGGGAGAGAGTCGTATCCCTGGACGACGATGGTGAAGGTGTCGCCCACGGGTATGTTGCCGAGCACCAGATGCATCCCCGACACGTAGGGCTTGTCGATGCTCGCCACCGTGTCCTGTCCATCCACCAGCTTCGCGGAAACTCGTTGGGAGCGCAGCGACGAGGCCAGCAGACGGGGTGCGATGGAGATGCCCGCGTGGCCGGAGGCGGGGGCCGTGGCCTGGTCGCATCCGGCCAGCAGGATCGCCGCGGTCCCGATGGAGAGGGCGAAGGCCTTCATGGCAGCACGATCCCGACGCTGGAGGTTCCGGTCGTCGCGGGGTTGCTCGATCCTCCGGGCTTGTCCAGGAGCAGCAAAGCCGCGACGCCGGCCCCCGCCACCACCGTTCCCCCGATGACCCATGGCCACACCGCGGTCTTGGATTGCTTGGACTGGGCCGGTGCTTGCTCGGGTGCGGAAGCGTTCGTCGCGACGACGGGAGGAGTCGGATTGCCCTGGCCAGGAGGTGCCAGCAGCTGGCCCACCACGGTGGGAAGGAGATCGGTGAGGACGGCATCGATCTTGCCGCTCTTGCTGCGGGTCACGGAATTCACCACCTCGCCGGAGCCCACGTTCACCAGCCGCAACGTGAGGGAATAGCTTTCGCCCACCTTCCCGAGCGAACCCGTGAGGATCTCGTCGACCGCCAGGAGCTTTCCGATCTCCACGGAACAGTTGCCCTGGTCGCAGGCACCCGACTGCTGGAAACCCTGTTCGCGCAGGATGCGGTCCATCTGCTCGCGCTCCAGGACACGGACCTTGCGGGTCTCCACCAGCTCCGAGGCGATGGCGTCCTCCACCACGGCCACCGATCCGGAATCCACCCCCAACGCGGCAAGGTGGACCACCGCCACGAGTGGTTGCTCGGCGGCTCCGACCGACAGCGTGGTCAGGAGCATCGCGAGAATGGGATTGCATCGGGCCATGGCCATCTCCTGTTTCCGGTGCGCTCTTCGCGGGAATAGTACTCCACACGCGATGCCGAACAGGACGAGGGCGATCTACTTTCGGGAACATGAGGCGCATCGGAATCGTGTTCCTGCTCGCCGCGCTGGCCGCGGCCGACGTGATTCC
>DATNIW010000047.1:0-10935 GCA_035604215.1 Fibrobacteria bacterium | reverse complement strand
GGTCACGATGTAGAACGCGAGCACCGGCAGCACCGCGCCGTTCATGGTCATGGAGACCGACATCTGGTCCAGCGGGATCCCGTCGAACAGGATCTTCATGTCCAGGATGGAGTCGATGGCCACGCCCGCCTTGCCCACGTCTCCCACCACGCGGGGGTGGTCGGAATCGTAGCCGCGGTGGGTGGCGAGGTCGAACGCCACGGACAGGCCCTTCTGGCCGGCGGCGAGGTTCCGCTTGTAGAAGGCGTTGGACTCCTCGGCGGTGGAAAAGCCCGCGTACTGGCGCACGGTCCACGGCTTGTTCACGTACATGGTGGTGTACGGTCCGCGCAGGAACGGCGGGATGCCGGAACTGAACCCCAGGTGTTCCAGCGGTTCCAGGTCCTCCGGCCCGTACAGCGGCTTGACCGGTACCTGTTCCAGGGTGTCCCACACGAGATCGGACAATTTCTTTCCGGTCTTCTCCTCCACCGCCCTGGCCCAGGTGGCGTAGTCGACCTCGGGGCTCGCCGGTTTCCTGTAGTCGAGCTTGGTGAAATCGGGATTGCTCATGCCGCCGCTCCGATCTTCTTCTGGAGTCCGCCGAGCACCGCGAGCAGGTTGGCCCGGACATGGATGAAATCGTCGATGCCGGAGGCCTTGTGGGCCTCGATCTGGTCGGCGGGAAAGCCCGCGAGGATCACGGAGACCCCGGGGATGGCCGCCTTCATGGCCGGCACGAGCTGCGGGACAAGTTCCGGATAGGTTTCGTCGGTGCTGCACAGCACCACGGCCTTCGCGCCCGAAGCCTTGGCCGCCTGTGCGGCCGCGTCTGGAGTGTCGAATCCCATCTTCGGGTAGACGACCTCGAATCCGCCCACCTCGAAGAATCCGCGCGAGAAGTCGCCCCGTCCCTTGTACTGGGAGAGAGGTCCCATCACGGCCAGGAAGACCTTGGGCCGGGCGCCGGTCTTCTCCAGGAACTTGTCGGCGTTGCCGCGCAGCACCTCGAAGGCCTCGGAGAGCCTGTGCAGGTTCAGGGGCTTGATGGAAGGACGCTCGGCGTCGTTGGCGCGGATGACGCGCGTGATTTCGCCCAGGGTGGCCCCGGCCAGCACCGCATCGATGGCCGCGTTCACCATCTTCTCGTCGGTGACGCCCAGGAGGTCCGAGAGCTTCCCGATCACCTTGGCGTGCCTGACGTCGTCGTACGCGGTGCGGAACTCGCCCACAGCAGCGACGCGGGACTTGAAGATGGCGGTGTAGTCGGGCTTGCGTCCCTCCAGTTTCTTCTCCTTGAGGTTGGCGTACTGGTTCACGCCGACCTGGATGTCCTTGCGGGTGGCCAGCGCGGTTTCCTTGGCCTTGGCGACCTTCTCCACTTCCGACTGGATGAACCCGGACTGGAGGGAGGCCAATGCCCCACCCTTCCCTTCCACGTCCTGGAACAGGCTCCAGGCCTTCTGCGCGATCTGGTCGGTGAGCCACTCCACCGCCCACGATCCCCCCGCGGGGTCCACCACGTGCCGCAATTGGGCTTCCGTGGCCAGCAGGATCTGGGTGTTGCGGCTGATGCGACGCGAGAATTCGTCCGGCAGCCCGAACACCTCGTCGAAGGGCGTCACCTGCAGCGACTGGACGCCGCCCAGCACCGCCGCGAAGCTCTCGGTGGTGGTGCGGAGCATGTTCACGTACGGATCGAGCCTGGACTTGTTCCAAAGAGCCGTGCGGGCGTGGATGTTCATGGCCTGCGAGCACAGGTTGCCGCCGAAGCTCTCGACGATGCGGCTCCAGAGGAGGCGCGCGGCGCGGAACTTCGAGATCTCCATGAAGAAGTTCGGACCCACGCTGAAGGCGAATCGCATGCGGGGGGCGACCACGTCGACGCCGACGCCCCTCTTGTCCATCTCGCGCAGGTACTCGGTGCCCACGGCCAAGGCGAAGGCCAATTCCTGCACCGCGCTGCCCCCGGCTTCCAGGAAGGAACGGCTGTGGACGCAGACCGTCTGCAGCTGCGGCGCCTCCCGCGCGGCCCACAAGGTGAGCTGCGCGAGCTCCCTGTAGGCCTCGTCCAGGCTCTGCGGAAGCGTTCCCTCGTGGGCGATGACACCCAGGGGATCGTTCTCGATGCATCCGCGCAGCTTCCCGAGTTCCAGCTCGCGGCTCTTGAACAGCGCGCCCAGGAGCGCCGCGAAGGGAAGACCGGACGCGCCCGACCGCACGAACAGCGAGGTCTTCTCCAGGTCGATGTCTTCCAGCGCCACGGACAGGTCCCTGAGGGTGGCGATGCTGACGCCGCCCTTGCCCACGTCGCCCTCGATGGCGGAATCTGGATCCAGACCGGCGCGGGTCGCATGGTCCAGGTTCAGGTTCAGGGCGGTGAGGCCCCTGGCCAGGTCGTGCCGGGCGGCGTTGCTGAATTCGCGCGGTCCGGGGTACGGAAGTTCCTGGGAGACTTCCCAGGACTCGACGGCGTACCCGTCGCAGGAGGAACCGCGGGCGAGCTGCCCGAAGCCCGGCTTGGCCCGGAGGTGCTCGAGACCGGCGATGTCGGCCGCGTTGTAGATGGGCTGGAGATCGATGCCTTCCCAGGTCTTCGTCACCAGCTTCTTGTCGTAGGGAACACCCTTCAGCTCGGTCTCGACCTGGGCCTTCCAGGCAGCGAACGGGGTGCTGGCGAATTCCGTCAGGAGCTTGGATCTGTCGTTCACGGGTTCACTCCACGTCCAGGAGGGCCGCGCCCTCCTCCACGGTCTCGCCTTCGGACACGTGGATCTTGGTGACCTTCCCCGCCTTGCCGGAGGCGACGGGGGTGTTCATCTTCATGGCTTCCAGGACCAGGAGCTGCACCCCCGGCTGCACCATGTCGCCTTCCTTGACGTCCACCGAGACGATGCGCCCGGCCAGTTGGCTGCGGATGCTGGACGCGGATCCGCCCGCCGCCTTGGCCGCGGGCGCGGTAGACGCCGACACGGAGCTCGGAGCCGAGGCGGCGGCCCTGGTGGGGGTCGCAACGCGGGCCGCGCGAGCGGAGGGATCTTCCATGGTCTCGACCACGACTTCGTAGGTCTTGCCTTCGACGGTGATGCGCAACTTCTTCACTGGGCGTTTCCCTTTCAGCGAAACCGGTGGGACTCGAACTGCTGGAGTCGACCGTGGATGTTCCAGATGGAGGTTCCGTGCGAACCAGTGTCGATGCTCACGATCCGGAACGGCTCGTCGATCACGGCCTGGACCGCGGCCGCGATCACGGCGTACAGGATGTCGGGAGGAAGCTCTTTGCCTTCGGCCATGGTCGCTCCTTAAAGAGGGATGTTGCCGTGCTTCTTGGGCGGGCGGGTCTCGCGCTTGGTCAGCGTGTTCCGCAGGGCCAAGGCGATGGTGGAACGGGTGACGGCCGGTTCGATGACGTCGGTGATCATGTTGTTTTCCGCGGCCTGCCAAGGGGCGGCGAACCGTTCCTTGTAGGAGTCCACCAGTTCCTTGGTCTTCGCCTTCGGATCCGGACTGTCCTTGATCTCCTTGCGGTAGAGCACGTTCACCGCGCCGTCCGCACCCATGACCGCGATCTCGGCGGTGGGCCAGGCGAAGACCATGTCGGCGCCCATGTCCTTGGAGCACATGGCGAGGTACGCCCCGCCGTAGGCCTTGCGGAGGATCAGCGTGATCTTGGGCACGGTGGCCGCGGCGTAGGCGAACAGCATCTTGGCGCCGTGGCGGATGATGCCGCCGCGCTCCTGCGCCACGCCCGGCAGGAATCCGGGAACGTCCACCAGGGTGACGATGGGGATGTTGAACGCGTTCAGGAAACGGACGAAGCGCGCCGCCTTGTCCGAGGCGTCGATGTCCAGGGTTCCCGCCTTCACCAGGGGCTGGTTGGCCACGATGCCGACCACGATGCCTTCGATGCGGGCGAATCCGATCACGATGTTGCGCGCCCAATCCTGTTGGACCTGGAACAGGTGTCCGTCGTCCACGAGGCGGGCGATGACCTCCAGCACGTCCATGGGAGCCTTGGAATCCTCGGGGACGATGTCGTTCAGCACTTCGTCGCGGGTCATGGTCACGCGCGACGTTGCGCGATGGGGAGGATCGTCGAGGTTGTTGGAGGGCAGGTAGGAAAGCAGCTCGCGCGTGATGTCGATGGCGTGCTGGTCGTTGTCCGCGATGAAGTGGATGTTGCCGGAAACCGACCCGTTGGCGTCGGCCGATCCGATCTCCTCCATGGTGCAGACCTGGCCGGTGACCGCCTTGATGACGTCCGGGCCGCAGATGAACATGTTGGCCTGTCCGCGCACCATGACCAGGAAATCGGTCAGGGCGGGAGAGTATGCGGCACCCCCCGCGCAGGGACCGGCGATGATGGCGATCTGCGGCACCAGGCCCGAGGCCGCCACGTTGTGGTGGAAGACCTGTCCGTACCCGGACAGCGAATCGACGCCTTCCTGGATGCGGGCGCCGCCGGAATCGTTCACCGTGACGATGGGCATCCCCGACTGCATGGCGAAATCCATCACGTCGCAGATCTTCTGGGCGTGCATCTTGCCCAAGCTGCCACCGGCGACGGTGAAGTCCTGGCTGGCGATGGTGACCGCACGGCCGTCCACGTAGCCCACGCCGGTCACCACGGCGTCGGCCGCCATGAACTTGCCCGCCAACCCGAAATCGTGGGCGTGGTGCTGCACGAAGGCTCCGAATTCCTGGAACGAATCCGGTTCGAAGAGGGCTTCGATCCGGTCGCGCGCGGTCATCAGACCCTTGGCGCGGCGCTCCTCCAGCTTCTCCTTGCCGCCGGCGTCGAGAACCTTCTCGCGTCGGACAGCCAGTTTCTCGAGGAGCTTCTTGTCGATGGCCATTGGGATCTTCCTCCTGGAGCGCTGATCAGTTGTGGGCGGGGGCGCAGAACTCCGTCAGGACCCCGCGGGTGGACTTGGGATGCAGGAAGGCGATGTCCATGCCGCCTGCACCGGCACGCGGGGCCTCGTCGATGAGGCGCATGCCATCACCCTTCACCTTGGACAGTTCGGCGACGATGTCGTCGGTGCGGAAGGCCACGTGCTGGACCCCCTCGCCGTTCTTCTCGATGTACTTGGCGATGGGGCTGTCCTCGGCGGTGGCCTCGAGCAGCTCGATGTAGACCTCGCCCACCCGCAGAAAGGCGGTGCGGACCTTCTGGGAGGCCACTTCCTCGATGTTCTCGCACTTGGTGCCGAGCATCTTCTCCCAGAGCGGGATGGCTTCTTCGAGTGATTTGACCGCGATGCCGAGGTGGTCGATCTTCTTGATCATGGGTCTCCTCCATGTGGCTAGAGGCCCGATCCATTCCCCGTCGGGCCAACTGTTTGGGATCCGTGTGGAGTAAAACTGGATTCATAGGTCCTTTTAAGCAAGGGGGAAAGTACGATGAATTGCTCCAGAACTCAGGAGCTGGTTATCCATCGATGGACAGATAGTCGGCATGAATCTAGCTTGTCAGGATGGAACCTGTACCCACCACCGACATCGACTTCGGTCAACTCCCCGTCCCCGAAGCCTTGGCTCGGCACGTCGCGGAGCACGGAATCACCACGCCCACGCCTGTCCAAGCGGCTGTCATCGCGAAGATGATCCCCGCGGTGGGCCAACTTCGGGAGGGTGATCTCCTGGCCCAAGCCCGGACAGGATCAGGCAAGACGCTCGCCTACCTCATTCCCCTTGCCGGTGCGCTGGACGCGGGAACCATCACCCGCGCCTGGGTGGTCTGTCCCACCCGCGAACTCGCGCAGCAGGTCGCGCGCGAAGTCGCCTGGCTGCTGGGCGAGGCCTGCGTGGCAACGCTTGTGGGCGGCGCTCCCTTCGGACCGCAATTGCGGGAATTGCGGGGGCAACCCCCCATCGTCGTCGGAACTCCCGGACGTCTGGCCGACCATCTGCGCCAGGAAAGCTTGGAAGTGGATGCCGACGTCCTGATTCTGGACGAAGCCGACCGGATGCTCGATCTCGGCTTCCGGGAAGAGCTGGACCAGATCGTGGCCGCGGCCGGCGAGGACTCCGCCCGTTGGTTCTTCTCGGCGACCTACGAAGGCCGGGTGCAGGATGCGGGGGGCGACTGGTTGCGCGATCCCCTGCAGATCCGGCTGGACGAGGGACGCGGTTCCAGCCACGTCCCCACCCGCTATGTGATCGCCTCATACGCCCGGCGCGAAGAGGCGCTTTCGCGTCTCGTGGATCTCCTGGAGCCGCGTCGGGCCATCGTGTTCGTCCGCACGCGCGTGGAGGTGGAACAGGTGGTGCAGGGTCTTTCGCGCCACGGGCTGCACGCGGAGGGACTTTCGGGGGACCTGGCGCAGGTGGCCAGGGAGCGCGCCCTAAGCCGCTTCCGCGAAGGTCGCGTGACGCTGCTGGTGGCCACGGACGTCGCCGCCCGCGGACTGGACGTGCCGGGGATCACCCACGTCTTCATGCTGGGACTTCCGGACGATCCCTCAAGCTTCGTGCACCGCCTGGGACGCACCGCCAGGGCCGGAGCCGAGGGCGAGGCCTGGACGGTGGTGGCTCCGTCCGAGCGCGGACGTTTCCTGTCTCTGTCGCGCCAGGCCGAGACCAAGCCCGAGCTGAGGCAGGTTCCGACGGGACGGGAATTGACCGACCACCGCCGCGAGCGCATGGCCCAGAGGGTGGCGGAAAGCCTCGGAGAGGTGCTGGACCTGCCCGAAAGCTTCAAGCCCCTCGTGGCGGAGCACGGAGCGGAATCCGTCCTCGCGGCGATCGTCCACCGCCTGGTGCCGGAACCCGTTCCCGAGGAGCCCCGGCCTCGCCAGACCCGCCCGGACAGGCCGCAGCGCGACGACCAGGGCGGGCAGCGTCCGCAGCGGCGCAACCGCGAAGGCGTCTGGATCGCCGTCGGAGTGGGCACCGAAGACGGGCTGGAAGTGCGCAACCTGATTCCATTCCTTTGCCGCGCGGCGGATATCCCGAGTTCCGAGCTGGGTCGCATCGAGATGCTCCCCCGCCTCTCCCTCCTGGAGACCACCACCGAGGCCGCGGAAATCTTCCTGAAACTCAAGCTGAAGTGGCAACGCCGGACGGTGCGCATCCGCGAAGCGGATCCTCCCGCGAGGGCGTAGCGTCCCTCAGTGGATCGGGAGCGTTCCCAGGCTGCTTTGACGTCCACCCGCGCGCAGAACCGCGATCAGTTCGGTGCGGGGTAGACGAGTTCCGATGGCACGGGTGTAGGCTCCGGGATCCATGGCCTCGTCCACGAACTGGTAGACGATGCGGCCGCGCAGGTCGTAGAAGTTGATCAGCACCCGTGTGCGCCCCATCGATTGGGGGATGTACCAGCTCAGGGCCCCGGCCCGGTTTTCCAATCCGAACCGGGAAAGGTCCTGGCTCGGCGGAGCTGTCAAGCTCGCCCTGACCTGGAAGTCGCGAGACGATTCTCCTCCAACGGCGAAGTTCAGCTGCGGCTGGTATTCGATCCATCTTCCCGACTTGACATCCAGGACCCAGACCGGAAGCGACGTGTCCGATCCGATCTTCGAAAGCTGCAGGTTCAAGGGAACCTTGGGCAGCAGGCCCGAGACGTGCACGTTCCAGACGACGCCTGTGTCCGCAGGTGCCTGCACATCGGTGAACAGGGAACCTGCCGCTCCGTTCCGGGCGGGCAACGTCATCGCCAGGACCCTGTCGGGGATGGGTGGCACCGGGTTGTCGAACTTGTTCATTCCGGCGTTGGCGGCGGGATCGATCCCCACCCATACCCGCGCCGTGTCGTTGGCCTTCTGCCAGCCGGCGATGCCGAGGCGGAGTTGGGTGGAAACGGCCATGGCCCGGGCCGAGGCGGTGGACGGCGGAATGGATGGGACGTCCAGGGTCACGGTCCGTCCGGTGGAATTGAGCATCGCGATGCCGGTCCAGGCGCGCCAGGTCTGGAAGGTGTCGGGAACCGACCAGGTCTTGCCCGCGCCGTCGTAGCTGTAGGGTCCGTAGACCTGCAACGAGTCGAGTCCGGACAAGGACTTCACCTGCGCCCAGCCGACATCGAAGTCGAACGGATTCCCCACCATGTTCCAACCCGGCTTGAGCGTGATCTGCACCGGAACGGAGGCGGGCAGGGTCCATCCATCGGCGAGCCAGGGGACCAGGGGCAGCTTCCGGGTGCGCACCCAGTACGCGCTCCAGCCCGAGTTCGCGGTGTCCGTCGCGAGCACCTCCTTGAATCCCGTGGAATCCGACCGGAACACCCTCCACTTGGTGGGATCGGGTGCGCCGAATTCCCCTTTGAACGCGTTGTAGATGTTGCCTCTGGCGGTGTAGGGCATGGAGAGCAGGTCGTACTTGTCCTCGTCCCGCGCGAAGGGGGCCTGGATGGTGTCGAATTGAACCACGACGTCCTTCTGTCCGGAGCGCGCGACGTTGCGGGAATCGCGCCCTTCGATCCATACCTGCGCACCCAGGGGAATGAGGGAGCGGGGTATATGGACGGTTCCCGACGCGGAATCCGAAAGGACCAGCAAGGAGCAGCGCGGCGAAGTCTCTCCGGCCCGGATCAGGCACAGGTAAGCCTGCGCGTCGGAGACGTTGTCCTTCATCTGGAAGCTGATCCCGACCGAATCGGACAGCGCGACGGAATCCTTGTTCAAGGAGGAAACGACCTTCGGCGGCAGGGTGTCGTAGCCCAGCCAATACTGTCCGCCGTTCTTGGCGTAGAACTCGATGGTCGAATCCGGTCCCTGGACCGTCTGCGCCTGTCGGATGGCCCCCGTCGAATCGCGAACGAACACCGACGGGGCTCCCAACGAGGCTCGGACGGATGCGGGGAGGTTCGCCAGCGGGATTTGGATCGGCAGGGACGTGGTATCCGTGGATACCGTCCCCACCTTGATCGATGCGATCGAGACCTCGAACCCGGCGCCCAATGCGGTGTCCTTGATCCCGATGGCGATGTGGCGCGTGTTCGTGCGCGACGGTGCGATGGCGTCGATTCCGCTTCCGACCGCCAACACCACGGAATCCGATCCCGCGGTCAGGATGGTGTCGAGCGGAGCCACGACCAACTGGGCCGAATCGATCGTCCCCAGTCCCTTGGCGTAGACCGTCGCGGTCCCGGCCACGGTGTTGGAGACGTGGCCGTTGTTCATGGTGCCCAGCGGCGGGTTCCAGCTCCAGACGACTTGGCCGGGAGCCATGCTCGAATCCTTGCCGGCCAGTGTCTGGGCCGTGAGGATGAACGTCGCCGTGTCCGCCGGTCGGATCCTGAGGAGGGGGGGCTTCAGAACCAGGAACAGGTTCTGCTGCACCGTGATGGAGAAGGTGTCGATGATGCTGGAATCCACGCCCCCGTTGGCCTCGCCGCCGTTGTCTCCCAGACGCACATAGACTTTGGCGACGCCGCTCTGGTAGCTCGCGGGGGTGTAGGTCAATGCGCCTGTGGAGGAGATCGCGGGCTGGGCCGAGAAGAGCGTGGCGTTGCTGTTCGCCACCCGGAACGCCACGGACTGCGAGACCTCGCTCGGAGGGCCCGCGAGGATGGACGTCGCCCATTTCGCGACGGTCTGGCTCCCCGCGTTTTCCTGCACCGTCTGGTTCGGCCCTGGCGCGAAGCTCGGCGCCTGGTTCACTTCGGTCACCGTGATCGTGAAGGTGTCCAGGACGCTGGTGTCCACACCTCCGTTGGCCGTACCCCCGTTGTCGTGCAGACGAACGGAAACCGTCGCGACCCCGAATTGGTTGGAGGCGGGCGTGTAGGCCAGGGTTCCCGTCGGGCTGATCGAGGGCTGGACGCCGAACAGTGTGGCGTTGTTGTTGGAGAGGTGGAAGGAAACGGTCTGCGAGGCTTCGCTCGGAGGTCCGGCGAGGATCGACTTCGCCCACGCGGCCACGCTCTGTGCCCCGGCATTCTCCAGCACCGACTGGCTCGCGCCACCTGCGAAGCTCGGCGCCTGGTTCACCGCCGCCACCGTGATCGTGAAGGTGTCCAGGGCGCTGGTGTCCACACCTCCGTTGGCTGTCCCGCCGTTGTCGTGCAACCGAACGGAAACCGTCGCCACACCGGACTGACCAGCCGCGGGCGTGTAGGCGAGCGTGCCCGTCGGGCTGATCGAGGGTTGGGCGCTGAAGAGTGCGGTATCGTTGTTCGAGACTCGGAAGGACACCGTCTGCGAGGCCTCGCTCGGAGGTCCGGCCAGGATGGATTTCGCCCACGCGGCCACGCTCTGCGCCCCGGCGTTCTCAAGCACCGATTGGCTCGCGCCACCTGCGAAGGTCGGGGCCTGGTTCACAGCCGCCACCGTGATCGTGAAGGTGTCCAAGATGCTGGTGTCCACACCTCCGTTGGCCGTACCCCCGTTGTCGTGCAACCGCACAGAAACCGTCGCGACTCCGAATTGGTTGGAGGCGGTCGTGTAGCTCAGGGTTCCCGTCGGGCTGATCGAGGGCTGCGCACTGAACAGTGCCGTGTCGTTGTTCGAGACATGGAAAGAGACCGTCTGCGAGGCTTCGCTCGGAGGTCCGGCCAGGATCGATTTCGCCCATGCGGCCACGCTCTGTGCCCCGGCGTTCTCCAGAACCGACTGGCTCGCACCACCTGTGAAGCTCGGCGCCTGGTTCACGGCCGTCACCGTGATCGTGAAGGTGTCCAGGGCGCTGGTGTCCACGCCTCCGTTGGCGGTGCCGCCGTTGTCGTGCAGCCGCACCGAAACCGTCGCTGCTCCGGACTGGTTGGCAGTCGGCGTGTAGGTCAAGGTTCCCGTCGGGCTGATCGAAGGTTGGACGCTGAAGAGTGTCGTGTCGTTGTTCGTCACCCGGAACGACACCGTCTGCGACGCTTCGCTCGGGGGGCCGGCCAAGACCGACTTCGCCCACGCGGCCACGCTCTGGGCCCCGGCGTTCTCCAGCACCGACTGGTTCGCACCCCCCGCGAAGCTCGGTGCTTGGTTCACCGCCGTCACCGTGATCGTGAAGGTGTCCAGGGCG
>DATNIW010000046.1:0-9545 GCA_035604215.1 Fibrobacteria bacterium | reverse complement strand
CTCCATCCTGGAGTCCCTGGAGTCCCACGCGGGACCACTGGACGATCTCCCCGTCGCCGCGGACTCCACGGTCTTCCGCAAGCGCAGCAGAGCAGGAGCGTTTCTGGGCTTCATGGCGAGCGAGACGGACGCCTTCTGCGGGTCATGCTCCCGACTTCGGCTCTCCGCCCGTGGCATCCTGCATCCGTGCCTGTTCCGCGACGACGGGACGGACCTGCGGGGCGCCTCGGAGGGGGAAATCCGGGAACGAATCCATGCGGTGGTCCCGCTCAAACCCATGCACCGGCTGCCGGACATCGCGCGGCCCATGCACAGCATCGGAGGATGAGATGGCTGAACGGCTCCTGACCCACCTGGACGACCGGGGCCTGCCCGGCATGGTGGACGTGACCGGAAAGTCCGACACGACCCGCACGGCCAGGGCCCAAAGCCGAGTTCGGTTGCCGGGCACCCTGCGCGAACTCTTCCAGGACGGCGAGATCCGATCCCCCAAGGGGGCGGTTATGCAGACGGCCATCCTGGCCGGCACCATGGCGGCCAAGCGGACCTCCGACCTGATTCCCCTGTGCCATCCGCTCCCGCTGGGACGGGTGAAGTTCGAGACGCGCCTGGAACACGACGAACTCGTGATCGAATGCGAATGCGCCTGCCACGGACCCACCGGCGTGGAGATGGAGGCCCTGACCGGTGCCACGGTGGCCGCCTTGACGGTGTACGACATGGGGAAGGCCATCTCGCATGAAATCGAGATCCGCGCCACCCGCCTCCTTTGGAAGACCGGGGGAAAGTCGGGGCCTGCGGCTTGCACCGCCGCGCCGCTCAAGGGATTGGTTTTGGCCGGAGGGGCCAGCCGACGCATGGGCCAGGACAAGGCGAACCTTTCCTACGGCGAACGCCCGGCGGCCGCCCGGGCCTTCGATCTCCTGTCCGGTTTCTGCTCCGAGGTGCGGGTGGCGCGCGCCCCCGATCAGGAACCGCCCGTGGGCATTCCTTCGGACGCCCTCCTGCGCGACCGTTTCCTGGGACTGGGACCGCTGGGCGGAATCCTCACCGCCCTGACCACCGACCGCGACTCGGCGTGGCTCGTGATCGCGTGCGACCTTCCGTTGCTTTCCCGCGGAACCTTGGAGGGCCTGCTGCGCCATCGCGATCCGTCGGTCATCGCGACGGCCTACCTGGATCCATCTGGAATCCATCCCGAACCGCTCTGCGCCATCTGGGAACCCTCCGCCCTGCCGGTGTGCCTGTCGTCCCTCGCGGAAGACAGAACCTGCCCGAGACGGATCCTCGCCTCGGCCCGGACCAGGCTCCTCTCCGCTCCCGGAAACGAACTCGCCAACGCCAACACGCCGGCCGAACGCGCGCAACTTTTGGAGGTGGGTCCATGACCATCGAATTGACCTGGTTCTCCGTCCTTCGCGAGAGGGTGGGGAAGGACCAGGAATCGGTCGAGTTCGAAGGCGGAACGGCGCGCGACCTCTTTGCACGGCTGGACGCGGTCCACGGATTCGATCTCCCCATCCGGAATCTGCGCGTGGCCGTGAACGATACCTTCGCCGAATGGGACATCGCGCTTTCCGACCGGGACCGGGTGGTGTACATCGCGCCGGTGGGGGGAGGGTGATGGACCTGTTCTCGCTCTGCTCGACGGCGCTGGACCCCTGCGAAATCTCCCGCACCGTGGCCGACCGTTCCGCCGGGGGATTCGTCTCCTTCGAGGGATGGGTCCGCGACCACCACGAAGGGCGGTGGGTGGACCACCTCGAGTACGAAGCCTATCCCGCGTTGTGCCTGAGCGCGGGGACGGAAATCGTCCGGGAGGCCATCGAGATGTTCTCTCTGCGCAAGGCCCGCGCGGTGCACCGGACCGGGGCACTCGCCATCGGGGAGATCGCGGTCTGGGTGGGTGTTTCCACCGACCACCGCGGGGAGGCGTTCCGGGCCTGCGAGTGGATCATCGACCGGATCAAGCACGAACTGCCCATCTGGAAGAAGGAATTCTATCCGGACGGAAGTTCCGTCTGGGTGCGCTGCCAGGCGTGTTCGGAACATCCGGTGGCGGCGTGAAGCCTGTTCTTTCCGACCTTTTGGGAGAGGTTTTCCGGGAGCGCGACGCCTGGACCGCGGTGGACTCGTTCTCGTCGTGGCACGGGGAGGGACACGCCCAGTCCAAGCACTACCAGGGCCTGGTGCCGCTCTCCGCCCCGGTGCCGGGGGAGCGCTACGCCTTCGAGGTGGATCTGGACAAGTGCTCTGGATGCAAGGCCTGCGTGACCGCCTGCCACAGCCTGAACGGACTGGACGAAGGGGAATCCTGGCGACAGGTGGGGTTGCTTCGCGAACCCGGACTGGCGGCGCAGTTCACGGTGACCAGTTCCTGCCATCACTGCGACGACCCCGCCTGCGCGAACGGGTGCCCCACGCTGAGCTACGAGAAGCTGGACAACGGGATCGTGAAGCACCTGGACGACCAATGCATGGGCTGTCGCTACTGCGAATGGACCTGCCCCTATGGGGCCCCCCAGTGGAACCCCGAGCGCGGGATCGTGCGCAAGTGCGACCTGTGTCATTCCCGCCTGCGCGAGGGCGAGGCCCCGGCCTGCGTGCAGGCGTGTCCCAACGGGGCCATCGCGGTGCGCCTGGTTCCCAAAGAGTGTGGAGAACGGTCGGGAACCATGGATCTTCCCGGCGTGGTGGACCCCTCCTTCACCCGGCCCTCCACCCGGTATCTGTCCGCCCATCCCTTCTCCCCGGAGCTTCGACCCGCCCACGAGGACACCCCTCGACCGGAAGAGGCGCATGCTCCGCTGGCCTTCCTGCTGGTCGCCACCCAAGCCGCGGCGGGGCTCGCCCTGTTCGCGAGCCAGGGCACCAGCGCTCCCGCGTGGCGCATGTCGTTCGTCCTGGCCGCGACCGGCATCACGGTGGGTTCCGCGCATCTGGGCCATCCCGAGCGCGCCTGGAAGGCGGTCCTGAACCTGCGCCGTTCCTGGTTCTCGCGCGAGGTCGCCGGATTCGGGCTTTTCGCCGGGCTGTTGGGGCTGGTCGCCTTCGGGACCAGTCTGCCCCTCTCCTTGCCGGTTTCCCTCCTCCGCGTGGTCGGGTTCGCGGCGGCTCTCGTGGGTCTCGCTTCGGTGGGCGCTTCGGTCATGCTCTACATGGTGACGCGTCGTCCCACCTGGCACCATCCTTCGGTGGCCTTGCGCTTCGCCTCGACCGCGATCCTCCTGGGATCCGCGATCGGGATGGCGCTCCACCTGGCCGGAGCGGGAGTCGTCCCCGTGGGCGCGGGATTCATTGGACAGATTCTGGCCGAAATATGGTCCCTGTCCGGATCCAGATCCCGTGCCGGAAGGATGCTGCTGGACAGGCTCCGCGTCGCTTCGGCGGTTCGGGCGGCGTTGGGAGGCGGGGGGATGGCGCTGATGGGCTCCGCTCCCGCGGCCGGGGCCATTCTCCTGTTCGCCTCCGCCTTCGCGGAGCGGATCCTCTTCTTCCGCACCTCGCTTCCCGCCCGGATGCCGGGAGCCTTCCTTGCCTGAGATTCCCAATCTGGTCCGTTCCTTCGACGGGCCCGCCACCCGGCACCTGTCGCAATCGGGCACTGTGCAGGGACTGGGGCTGGTCCCGGGTCGCCTGGCCCCCGAAGGTCTCCTGCGCACCGTCTGCGGCTACTGCTCCACGGGCTGTGGTCTGTTGGTCCATCTGCAGGACGGAAAGGCGGTGAATCTCTCTCCCGATCCGGACCATCCCGTCAACCTCGGGACCGCCTGTCCCAAGGGCTGGGAGGCCTTGGCCCCTCTGGCCTCGTTCGACCGCGGCCGGTCGCCGCTCCTTCGCGACCCCGCCAGCGGCCGCATGATGCGCGTCTCGTGGGAGCGGGCCATGGAGGTGTTCGTGGAGAAGCTCGGGGAGTCGCTTTCCCGGCACGGGTCGGATGGCGCCGCATTCCTCTCCACCGGGCAGATCCCGACCGAGGAGATGCTCTTTCTGGGGGCCCTGTGGAAATTCGGGATCGGAGCCACCGCCGCCGATTCCAACACCCGCCAGTGCATGGCCACCGCGCACACCGCCTACAAGGAGAGCTTCGGGTTCGACGCGCCGCCCTTCAGCTATGCCGACTTCGAGGAATCGGACAACCTGATCTTCGTGGGGGCGAACCCCGCCATCGCCCATCCCATCCTGTGGGAGCGCGTGCTGAAGAACCGGCGGAACCCCACGATCGTCGTCCTGGACCCCCGGCGCACCGAGACGGCCCAGGCCGCCACCCGCCACGTGGCGCTGGCACCGAAGTCCGACCTGGTCCTCCTCTACGGCTTGGCGAACGAGATCCTGCGCCGCGGTTGGATGGATCGGGACTTCGTGGCCGCGCACACGGAAGGTTTCGATTCCTTCGCGGCCTTCCTGGAGGAGTTCACCACCCCGCGCGCCTTGGGGGAATCGGGCATCACCGAAGAAGAATTCTCCTTTTTGGCGGACCTGTTCGAACCCGGCAAGCGGGTGGGCATCTGGTGGACCATGGGCGTGAACCAGAGCCACCAAGCCGTGCGCACCGCACAGGCCATCGTGAACCTGTGCCTGATGACGGGGAACATCGGAAAGCCGGGCACCGGTCCCAACTCCATCACCGGCCAGATGAACGCCATGGGCTCGCGACTGTTCTCCTGCACCTCGTCGCTTCCCGGCGGACGCAACTGGACGGATCCGGACCATCGGCGCGAAGTCGCCGAATGGTTCGGGATCCCGGCGGAGAAGATCCCCGATACCTCCGGTCCCGCCTATGACCAGATTCTGTCCAACGCGCGATGGGGCCTGATGGGTTTCCTGTGGGTTGTGGCCACCAATCCCGCCCACTCGTGGATCGGGCAGGAGGACTTCGACGCCGCGGCGAAGAAGACCTTCCTGGTGGTGCAGGACCTGTACCCGGACACCGAGACGGCGGTGATGGCCGACCTGTACCTGCCCAGCGGCGGGTGGGGCGAGAAGGACGGGTCCATGATCAATTCCGAGCGCCGGCTGGGCCGGATGCGGCGCGCCGCGACGCCTCCCGGACTGGCACTGTCCGATCTGGACATCTTCCGACTGGTCGCGGGCGCTTGGGGCGTGGAGGGAAGGATCGGATCGTGGAAGACCGCCGAGGATCTCTTCCAGGCCATGCGCGATCTGTCCAAAGGCCGTCCCTGCGACATCTCCGGCGTGGTGGACCTGGCTGCGCTGGAAAGCCAGGGAGGCGTCCAGTGGCCCTGCCCCGAGGGAGCGTATCCTCCCGGGAAGGAACGCCGCCTGTTCGAGGATGGCCGGTTCTTCACGAAATCCATGCGGGCGAAATTCGTCTTCGATCCGGTTCGGCCCTCTCCCATTACCCTGGACGCGAATTATCCCTTGCGGCTCCTGACGGGCCGCGGAAGTTCCTCGCAGTGGCACACCCTCACCCGCACCTCGCGCAGCGCGATCCTGCGCTCGCTCGCGCCGACGGACCCCCTGGTGGAAATGCATCCCGCCGACGCGACCGCCAGAGGACTGGTGCCCGGTGAATGGGTCCGCATCCGTTCGTGCCGGGGACGAGCCCGCGCCCGGGTGGTGATCGCCTCCACCATGCGACCGGGGGAGATCTTCGTGCCCATGCACGCGCCCGACGCGAACCGGCTCACCGAACCGGTCTTCGATCCCCACAGCCGCCAGCCCAGCTACAAGGACGGTGCCGTGCAGGTGGAGAGGGATCGCTAACTTGGGCGCATGACCTCTCCCATCCACATCGGATTCGTGGCCCTCACCGACTGCGCCCCGCTGGTGGTCGCGCGGGAGGCCGGATTCTTCCAAGAGCAGGGGTTGGAGGTGGAGCTCGAACGGCAGATCTCCTGGGAGCATGCCGAACGCCGCCTGATCGACGGAACCTTGCAGGCGAGCCACGTGCTCGCGACCCTGCCGTTGCGCGCCACCCTGGCCCTGTCCGAGACGCCCGCCCCGCTCTGCACGGCGTGGGTCTTGTGCCGTGGTGGGAACGCGATCACAGCCTCCAACTCCTTCTGGAAGAAATGCCAGGGAGGATTGGCCGGGATGATCCAGGGCGGAGAAGTCTCCTTGCCGCTGCGACTAGGGGTGATCCACCGCTTTTCGCCGCACGAGTACCATCTCCGGGAATGGCTGCGCCAACAGGCATTGGATCCCGACCAGGTGGCCCAATGGATCGTCGTGCCGCCCCAGGAAATGGTGGGTCGGCTGCGCGACGGGCTCATGGAGGCCTTCTGCGCCGGGGAACCGTGGAACCAGCGCGCGACCAGCTCCAAGCTGGGCGCGGTGGCCGCGCTGGGCGCAGACCTTCTGCCCGACCGGGCCGAGAAGGCGCTTGCGGTGCGTCTGCAGTGGCACCGACAGCACCGCGAGGAGCACGCCGCCCTTCTACGCGCCCTGGACCGGGCGGGCAAGTTCCTTTCCGCCGAGGAGAACCTTCCTCAGGTGGCGGATTGGCTGTCCTCCAACCTCTACGTGAACTCGGTGCGCGACCTGCTGCTCTCCGACCTGCGCGGCGACCTGGATGCCGGATTCCGTCGCCGCGTCGGGAACCCCCGTTTCCTGCGCTTCTGGGGAGACCACACCAACGTTCCGCGTCTGCGCGACGCCCAGGCATGGGTCTCCACCTTCGCCGAATGGGGGCATTGCCATCCCAGCCTCCTGGAGGCCGATCTCTCCGAGATCTATTTGGAGGAGTTCCATCGGGAGGTGGTGGGTTGAGCCTTCGGCTCTTGCGCTCCGCTTGATTTACAGGGGCCGTCGGGCCCCTGTACCGCGACCCAAGGGCCACTGGCGGCCCTTGGGGAACCGCCACCAAGGGGGCTTGAACTCTCCGGGCGTCCCGGCGACTTCCTCCATCGGCCAACACTGGCCGATGGCTCGCAGGACGCCCTCCGAATAGACAAGCCCCCCTGGACCCCCACGGCGTCTCGGGCTGGCGCCTTTGGCGCTTCGCTGCGGTACCCCCAGGACGCGGCTCGTTTATGCGGAGCCCTCACCGCTGGGCCTCGCCCATCCTGCCAAGAAGGGGTGCCGAACTCCAAGGCCGTGGTCTTGACCGGAAGGCCTTCCATTTATATCATACTGTGATATATGTGCGCACCAGACCGATCCAAGCGACACCGGAGGACTCCGTGAACCACCGGACCAGGCGGCCCTTGACCAAGGCTGATTTCTCCGCCCTGTCGGAGTTCCGCTACCAGATGCGCCGATTCGAGCGGTTCTCGGAATCCGCAGTCCGGGCCATGGGCATCCCTCCCCTGCAGTACCTGATGCTGCTCCACATCAAGGGCTTCGAGGGTCGCGATTGGGCGACGGTCGGCGAACTGGCCGAACGCCTGCAAGCCAAGCCCAACGGGGTCGTGGCCCTGGTCTCTCGCTGCGAAGCTTCCCACCTCGTGGAGCGTCGCGCGAACGCGGAGGATCGACGCCGGGTGGAGATCCATCTGCTTCCCGCGGGGGAGGCGATCTTGATCCGGCTGGCGGAGATCCACCGGGCCGAACTCCTGTCGCTGGGCGATTCCTTAGCCGTTCCGAACCTGGACCGGGAGTCGGCAGGTGGGTAGCGCCGCGGAGGTGGGGCGCGATTTCCACGGTGACGCCCGCCTGTTCCGGCTGGCTTGGATCGCGGTGGCGGTCGGGCTGCTCGGCACCTGCACGGCGTATGTGCTCATCCATGCGATCTGGTTCTTCACCAACCTGTTCTTCTTCCAGACGCTTTCCGACAGGAACGTATCGCCTGCCCTGAACCACCTGGGGGCCTGGGTGGTGGTGGTCCCGGTGCTGGGTGGCTTGGTGGTCGGATGGATGGCGCGCTTCGGAACCGCGCAGATCCGAGGTCATGGCATTCCCGAAGCGATCGAATCCATCCTGTTCGGGAAGAGCGTCGTCTCGCCCAAGGTCGCGCTGCTGAAGCCCGTCGCCTCGGGAATCGCGATCGGGAGCGGGGGTCCCTTCGGCGCGGAGGGCCCCATCATCATGACAGGCGGGGCCATCGGGTCCCTGCTGGCGCAGTTCTTCCACCTCACCGCCGGCGAACGCAAGGCGCTCCTGGTGGCTGGCGCCTCGGCGGGAATGACCGCCATCTTCGGCACTCCGATCGCGGCGGTACTTTTGGGAGTGGAGCTTCTGCTGTACGAGCTTCGCCCCCGGAGCCTGCTGCCGGTGGGCGTCGCCTGCGCCGTCGCGGGCTTCCTGCGGCCGGTTCTGATCGATTCCGGTCCCCTGTTTCCCCTGACCACCCAGCCGCTGCGGCCCCTCGGGCTGTTGTCCTGCGTGTTCGCGGGTCTGCTGTGCGGTGCGATCTCGTGGCTCCTGTCGAACTCCCTCTATCGCATCGAAGATCTTTTCCATCGATTGCCCGTCCATTGGATGTGGTGGCCGGCCATCGGCGGCCTGTTCGTCGGGCTCGGAGGCCTTCTCGAACCGCGCGCGCTCGGGGTGGGCTACGACGTGATCCGGGACCTGCTTCAGGGCCACCTCGCACGGGATCTGATCGTGGGGCTGCTGCTGGCCAAGGCCGCCATGTGGCTGATCGCCCTGGGCTCGGGCACCTCCGGCGGCGTGCTCGCGCCCTTGCTGATGCTGGGAGCCGGCGTGGGTGCTTTCCTTGCGCCGTACCTGCCCGGCGGATCGCCCGCGATCTGGCCTCTGGTCTTCATGGCCGCCACGCTGGGCGGCACGATGCGGGCTCCCCTGATGGCGGTGGTGTTCGCCTTCGAACTGACCCACGACGCCGATTCCCTGCTACCGGTGTTGGCGGCGTCCATCGTGGCCTACGCCTTCACGGTCTTGACCATGGGGCGCTCGATCCTGACGGAGAAGATCGCCCGGCACGGGCACCACACCTTTTCCGAGTTCGGCACCGACCCCCTGGAAAGGCACACCGTCTCCGAGGTGATGACGACGGGACCCACGAGCATCGAAGCGACCTCGGACATCGCCGAAGCGCTGGGGTCGCACTTCGGAAACCGGCCGACGGATCGCTCGCTTCCCGTCACGCGCGACGGCGTCCTGATCGGGATGGCGGATCGCTCCGCGCTCTTGAACGCCCCTCGGAGCGTGGTCCAGGTGGATGCCCTCTTCGGATCGGTCGAACCCCTGGTCGCCCTGGCCTCCGAAACCTGTCGTTCGGTGGCGGCTCGACTCGCGGTCCACGGATTGGACAGCCTACCCGTGGTGGAAGACTTCGCATCAATGCGGCTGGTGGGCATGGTCAGCCGGGGAGACCTGATCCAAGCCACCGCGGGCATCCACGCCGAGGAGCACGAACGGCAGACCGTCCGGCGTCTGGGGATCCGCGAACGGGATTCCGCGTTGAGGCGCGATCCGAAGTTCAGGAAGGTCCGGAGCTGAACCCTACGCGACTTGGTCGGACAGGTGCGGGGCATCCCGGAACACCTCCAGCGTGGTCTCCTCCAGGAACTCGGTGAACGACTGGTTCAGACGCACCAGGGTGTCGTGGAGTGGGCAGGGATTCCCTGTGCCGCAATAGCCCGGGCCGTAGGCGCAGCGATCCTCCATTCCAGCCGAGT
>DATNIW010000045.1:0-9927 GCA_035604215.1 Fibrobacteria bacterium | reverse complement strand
GAATTCATGACCGACCACGTCCGCAGCCTCGCGAGGTCGGCGAGAACCAACGTGGCCTGCGCCCCGAACGCGGGCCTCCCCAACGAGCACGGAGGCTACGACGAGACCCCGGACATGCTCGCGCGCCAGCTGGAGCGCTTCGCGGAAGCCGGATGGCTCAACATCGTGGGCGGCTGCTGCGGCACCACGCCGGAACACATCTCGGCGGTGGTCCAGGCGATGCGGGGCAAGCAGCCGCGACGGATTCCGTCCGAGCACAAGCGCTGGGTGACCGGCATCGACCTGTTGGAGATGGAGGAGTCCGGACGTCCCTACATCGTGGGGGAACGCACCAACTCCATCGGGTCGCGCGCCTTCAAGACCCTGATCAACGAGGGCAAGTTTGAGGAGGCCGCCGAGATCGCCCGCAAACAGTCGCGCGCCGGAGCCCACATCATCGACGTCTGCCTGGCCAATCCCGACCGCGACGAGAAATCCGACGTGGTCGAGTTCCTGACCAAGGCGGTCAAGATCGTGAAGGCCCCGTTCATGATCGATTCCCAGGACCCCAAGGTCGTGGAAGCCGCGTTCCAACTGGTGCAGGGGAAGTGCGTGCTGAACTCGGTGAACCTGGAAGACGGCCCCGACGCCGAGCGCTTCACCGGACTCCTGACCCTGGTCAAGCGCTACGGCGCCATGGTGGTGGCCGGCACGATCGACGAGGTGGGCATGGCCGTGGAGCCCGAGCGCAAGCTGGCCGTGGCCGAACGCCTCCACAAGATCCTGACCGAGGATTGGGGCATTCCCGAAGAGGACATCATGTTCGACGCCCTGGTGTTCCCCGCGGGGACCGGCGACGAGAACTACGTGGGTTCGGGGGCCAAGACCATCGAAGGCGTGCGCCTGATCTCCGATCGCTTCCCGCGGTGCCAGAGCACGTTGGGCGTCTCCAACGTGTCGTTCGGGCTGCCTCCCGCCGGGCGCGAAGTGCTGAATTCCGTGTTCCTCTACCACACCACCAAGGCGGGGCTCACCAGCGCCATCGTCAACGCCGAGAAGCTGGTGCGCTATGCGCAGATCCCCCAGGAGGAAAAGGACCTCTGCGACGATCTGATCTGGAATCGCAGGCAGGATGCGGTTGCCGCCTTCACGGCGCACTTTCGCGGCAAGAAGGTCGAGGAGAAGGCCGCGGCGGTGGATCTCCCTCCCGCCCAGACCGTGTCCAACTGCGTGCTGACCGGCTCCAAGGAAGGCCTCGTGGACAACCTGGAGAAGCTGATGGTCCAGGGGATGCATCCCCTGGAGATCATCAACGGTCCCCTCATGGACGGCATGAACGAGGTGGGCCGCCTGTTCAACCGGAACGAACTGATCGTGGCGGAGGTGCTCCAGAGCGCCGAGGCCATGAAGGCCGCCGTGGCTTTCCTGGAACCGCGCATGGAGAAGAACGAGAGCTCCAACCGGGGAAAGCTGATGCTCGCCACGGTGAAAGGCGACGTGCACGACATCGGGAAGAACCTGGTGGAGATCATCGTGGGGAACAACGGCTACCAGGTGGTGAACCTGGGCATCAAGGTTCCGCCAGACCGGTTGGTGGCCATGGCCCGCGAGCACAAGCCCGACCTCATCGGGCTCTCCGGGCTGCTGGTCAAGAGCGCCCACGAGATGGTGACCGCCGCCCGCGATCTGCGCGACGCGGGGATCCACACGCCCATCCTGGTGGGCGGGGCCGCGCTCTCCAACAATTTCACCGTGAAGAACATCGCCACCCAGTACGAAGGCGCGGTGGTCTACTGCAAGGACGCGATGACCGGTCTGGACGCGGCCAACAAGCTGTCCGGAGACGACTCCCGCAAGCCGTTCCTGGATTCGCACGCCGCCATGGAGGAGAAGGTCCGCACCGGTGCCGATTCCAAGCCGGCGGAAGCCCCCGACGCCGCGCCCAAGGAGAAGCTCGTCCTGGCGCGCGACAACGAATTGTTCGTTCCCCCGACGCTGGAACGCACCGAATGGACCCGGGCGCTTCCGGAGATCTGGAAGTACCTGAATCCCGCCATGCTCTTCGGGAAGCACCTGGGGCTCAAGGGATCCGTGGAGCGGCTTTGGGAGGAGAAGGACCCCAAGGCGCTGGAGCTGCGCGACTTCGTGGATTCGCTGAAGGCGGAGTCCTTGAAGCGCGGCTGGATGCGGCCCAACGGTGTCTACCAGTTCTTCCGGGCTCGGGCGGAGGGCGACACCATCCACCTCCTGGCCGCGGACGGGAATTCGGAGGTCGGTGCGTTGCGATTCCCGCGCCAGTCCGAAGGGTGGGGGATTTCCCTGTCGGATTTCGTCCATCCCCAAAAGCCCGACCACGTGGCCATGTTCTGCGTGACCAGCGGGTCCGGGGTCCGCGAGGCGGTGGAGGATCTCAAGACCAAGGGGGAGTACCTCAAGGCCCACGCGCTGGCCGCGCTGGCGCTGGAGACGGCCGAGGCCTTCGCCGAGCTGTGCCACAGGCACCTGCGGCTGTCCTGGGGATTCGCGGATCCCGCCGACCTGTCGGTTTCCGACATCTTCAAGGCCAAGTACCGCGGCATCCGCGTGTCCTTCGGGTATCCCGCCTGCCCCAGGCTGGAAGACCAGGAGATCCTGTTCGATCTCCTGAAGCCTGAATCCGTGGGAGTGAACCTCACGGAAGGATGCATGATGGACCCCGAGGGTTCGGTGTCGGCCCTGGTGTTCCACCATCCCCAGGCGCGCTACTTCACGATCTCCCCCAAGGACCTGGAAGCCTTCGAAGCGTCCTTGCCCCGTTGAACGCCTCCGGTCTCGTCGACCGGAGGCGGACTTCCTAGCGGCTCATGGGTGGGATGGACAAGGTCCGTCGCAGGGCATTGCCTTCCAGCAGAGCCCAGGAGGTGCTCGCGGTCCGGGGCAGGGCCAGGGTGGTGGGACCCGTGCCCGTCCACCGGGTCAGCGTGCGGCCGTCCGCGGACAAGAGCCGCAATGTCCAACTTCCCTGGATTCCCACCTGCAGGCGCTGTCCGTAGATGGCGAGTTCCGGCGCGTGTGCCGATCGCGGCGCGATGCCCACCATGTAGTCGGCCCCCTTGGTGCCCAGGAAGGCGACGTTGTCCAGCCGGATCACCATGGAGCCGGTCCCCGTGCCGCGAAACTCCACCTGGTTCAGGCTGTCCACGTGGAATGGAACGGGTACGCCCCATCCCGCCTGGTGGAAGTCGCTGAACAGGGCGGTGTCGCGGACCCACGCTCCGTTCGTGTTGGGAAGGCTCACGGAGTAGTTGTCGTAATCCTTCACGGTGGTGGTGTTCGCGTAGAGTGTGAACGTGCCGGCGGGATTGCCGAAGGTGGTGTTGATGTCGAACAACAGCCCCACGAGGTTGCGCGTGGTGTCGGAGTTGGCGAGCCCCAAGGGGACGCCGAAGTCGGCGGCGGCGTACACCGTGTAGGCGAGCCCCGCCGGCTGGTCCATGCTGACCGTATCCTTCAGGTAGGGCGAGCCCAGGCCTTTGGTGGTGTCGATCTTGGTGAGAACCGTCTCCAGGGGATCGGCGGTGTACTTGGTCCAGGAGGTCTTCAAGGAGGTCGTCAGGCTCCTGTTGTCGAAGTTGCTGACCAGCAGCACCGGTCGCAGCGTTCCCGAAACCTGGAACGGGGTGGAATCGCGCGCGGTGTCGTGGACGGAATCCGTCACGGTCACGTGCAGGTTCCATGCCCCCACCCCGACGTTCGCCGCCGGGATCCGGGCCGTCCAGGATTCGCAGGGTCCGTCCCAGGCGCCGTCGGTGGCCACCAGGGGGCCGGAGGCGCCGCCCGCCGACCAGGTGCCCCCGGTCAGGTGGGTCCCTTCGGAGGTCGACCACCCGGAGACGGTGACCGTGTCGGCCACGGTGGGACCGGGTCGCGAGAGCTGCCAATGCACCGTGCGCAGCGGCTGCGAGCCGCGCCCCGAACCTCGCACCACCAGGAAACCATAGGGCGGGATCCTGGCGGAACCGTTCCAGTTCACGGGGATCGGCCGGGAAGAAGGTCCGTTGTCCGGCATCGCCTGGGCGTCGGTGGTCGTTCCGATCCAATCGAATTCCCCGGTGCCCCAGGACAGGATGTCGCCCCCTTGCGGATAGAGGCTCGGATCCAGGGCGATGGTGGTGGAGTCGGGTCCCAGGTTGAAGGCCAGGATGGAAACTCGTCCACCGTTGCGAACCGCGAAAAGCCGGGCCCCGGTCGTCTGGTCCACCGGTTCGATGGTGTCGCCCCCGGCGGTGTCCAGCCATTGGCGCAGGATGGTGCGCTTGGGCCAGAAGGTGGCGGCGGGGGGATCTCCCAGCGACGACCATTCACCCTGGGTGGGGTTGTCGAATTCGCTCAAGGTTCCCCAGGTGTTGTCGGGTCCGGTGCCTCCACCTTCGAACAATTCCCAGAGGACGGCGACGCCTCGATCTCCGAAGCGCTGGATGAAGTGCGCGAGTTGCAGGCCCGTGGCGGTGCCGGCGGAGGTGGTCTGTTCCAGCGAGGAACTCACGGTACTGGTGTTGTACTCGGTCATCAGGATTTCGCGGGACGCGGGGTTGGCGATGGTGCGGCCCATCAGCGCGATCAGGGTGTCGTAGGCCGCTCCGCTGCCGTCGCAACTGTCGATCATCTCCTGGGCTGCGGGGACGCCGTTGAACCAGTACGGGTAGGTGTGGAAGTCGATGCCGTCCACCAGTCGCGAGGTGGCCTTCTCCACCGAATCCACGTAGTATAGGTAGCCCTGCATCCACGAACGGCCGTCGAAGTCGCCCGAGGCGTTCTGGGTGAACTGGTCGGAGGGGAAGACCGGACCCACCACCTCGATGGAGGGATCCTGCGCCTTCATGGCCTGGGCGTAGTTCACGAAGCGCTCGGCGTACTCGCGCGCTGTGACCGGTCCGCCGTCCTCCCAGTCGCCCGCGATCTCGTTCCCGATCTGCCAGCGGTGGATGCCGTAGTGCTTCACCACGTTGGCGTAATGGACCCACGCCGCGGCCTCCTGCGGCGTGCCCCCACCGTAGTTCACGCAGATCATGGGTTGGGCGTCCGGGTAGGACTGGATCCAGTTCATGTAGGTCTCGAAGTCCCAGTCGCTGGAATAGGTGCGTTTGCGCACAGCAGGAATGGCCGATACGGCGTCGACCTTGGTCTGGTTGGCGCCGTCCGGAATGTTGTTGGAGACCACGGTTCCCAGGCGCAGGACCTGGAACTCCCGCACCTGCCAGCCGCTGTCCAATCTTCCGATGGGGCGGACACCCACGTATCGGGCCGAGATTGGCGAGGGGAGCCTGAATCCCACGAACGACGAGGCGGGTAACCGCGCCAGTTCCGTCCAGGCCGTGGCCTGCTCGTGGGGGAGGGGATAGACGCTTCCATTGGTGGGCCAGCGGACGATCTGCACCGAATCGGGGCGGATGTTCCCCAGCCACAACGCGAAGGAATCGATGCTGGTGGCGGCACCCATGTCCATCTCGAACCATCCCGGAGCGTCGGGATGGTCGGGGTTGGACCACCAGAAGGTGGTGGTGTCGCCGTCGTCGATCAGGCTCTGGTAGACGGAGCTGTACTGGTTGTACGAAGTGCCGCGGTGGATGGTTTCGCCCACCCATCCCGGCGAGAAGGTGCTGTCGGAGGCCACCCAGATGGAATCGGCGTCGTAGTGGCCGTCGCTGTTCCAGTGGTATTGGTTGGAGGTCGATCCATTCGGGTAGCGGAACACGTGCTCGTCCACGGCGTGGATGCCGGGTGTGAGCTTGGTGAAGAGCCCGGAATCGTTCCAGACGCACAGGGGGACTCCCCCCAGCGCGTCGTGTCGCACCGCGACGCCCGGCACGCCTGGGTGGATGGTGGCGTTCCCGGAAAGGGCGATCAGAAGCGGCAGGACCAGCATGGAGGGCTCCGTGGATGGGATGGAACGGGAGAATAGTCGCATTCCCTTCCCATTTGGTTCTACCGCCCGTAGAACCTCGGAGGGAACGGCGGTTGCGGCCTCATGCGTCCCCACATTGCAAACGAGGAAACGGCGCGCCTGGCCCAGCGGCGCCGTCTATCTTGTCCGACCATGGACGAGACTCTTCCACCGCCCCACAAGGACCAGCGGATCGAGGATCGAAAGCACCTGAACTACCTCTCGACGGCGCATTACGTGTTCGCGGGGTTTCTTGTGGTGGGCATCGGATTCCTGTTCTTGCACTACTGGATCTTCTTCCACCTGCTCGCCTGCCCGGGACTCTTCGCGGGCGGATGCGCCAAGGCGCCCCCGCTGGGGTTCTTGGCGATCTTCCGGTGTTTCTACCTGGTTGTCGGCGCGATCCTGGGCCTGGGTATCGTGGCCAACGTGTTGGCGGGACGGTGCATCGCCCGGCGCAAATGGAGAACCTTCACCCTGGTCGTCGACATCGTGAACTTCTTCCAATTTCCATTTGGAACGGTGCTGGCCATCTGCACGTTTCTCGTGTTGGTGCGGGACAGCGTGGTGGAGCTGTACCATCCGGGGCTGGGCGGGACTGCCTGATTTTTGCGCCTGCGGCGCGGCTTGGTCTACAGGGACATTGCCTGTACCCGGCGGGCCAAGGATCCCCAAACCCTCCCATCCGGATAACCGGATGGGACCCCTGGCTCGGACTCTTGGCTATTCCGCGCGCAGGGGGTCTCAGGCTCTCTGGGCCGCTGCGGCCCTCCGAATAACTTCGATCCCCTTTGACCCCTTGGCCGGTTCGATGCTCTATTCGTGCTGTTCTATCCTACCGGGTGTGGACACCCAACTGTACGCCAAACGACCAGCCGGGTTTTGGGCTTCCTACGTCCAGTCGAGGGCTGAGGATCAGGAGCCAGTCGGCCGCGGACCCTCCTCCCGGCTGAGAGTCCCGGAGAGGCATGTAGAGGACGGCTTCCGGCCTGATCACGAGTCCAAGGGAGTAATGGTTGTAGGAAGAGCAGTCCTCGCAATCGTCGATGCTCTCCGAGAGGAAATTTCCACTGATTCCGGCCAGTAGTCGAAGGCCGAGGTGGTCGGAGAGAAACCCCCTCTCCGACCAACCGGTCAGGAGATCGAGCGCCCAGAGCACCTTCTGGTACTCTTCATCGGAACAGCCATAGGTTCCGCAGACATAAGCGGATTTCTGCGACGACCCCGGATCCCCGACTTCGAAGGTGCCTCCGAACGACAGGCCGGAAGGCTTCGACCCGACACCTCCGATCTCGAAGAGTCGTCCCAGGTTGGGATACCACCATCCTCCGAGCTCCAAGCCTCCTCCACCGTTGCTATCGAAGGCCTGCGGCTCCGACGGTGCATCGCGAACGGGAATTGTCGCGCCGGTGGAATCCATCGCGACCGTGTCCTGCAGCAGTGCTTCGGAGGCTCCCACGGGAACGACTGCGGCTAGGAGGAGGAACAAGCGGCGGATCGGTCCGTTTGCCAGAAATTGATGGGGATCTCGATTCATGATCTTCTCCTGGCTCGCGGAATCCGGCTCTGGTGCAGGAGGTCCGAAGGGTGGGAAGTGGAGCGAGGGATCGTGGACGGCGACGGGTCCGCCGGACGAAGTTTCGAACCTGACAAGAACTTACCGCGAGATAGAAGGATCCGCCAATCTTTTTGTTTGTGCCGGCCGGGGTGCTCCCTCCTGGAGCGTGGCGCAGACCCTCGCCGTTGATCGGTCCGCAGGTCGAATCCTGCGGTATGCCCGCACCGGGCTATTTCGGCCCGGGATCGTTGTTGGCGCGGATGTTGACCTAGGATTTTCAGGCATGGATTCGATTCCAACCAAGGTCAGCCTCTCCAGGACGAAAGAGAGCTTGATGGGAATCTCCCTACGACTTGCGGCTGCATTGTTGGCGCTGTCCGGCACCGCCTCGACGGCGAGGGGAGAGGAACCGTACGCCTTGACCTTCAGTCCGTCCTCGGCCTTCGATCTGCTGGTGATCCCGCTCTACTACGGCAAGGTCTCCTTTGAATTCGGCAAGAAGGACCAGTCGTCCTGGGTGGTCCAGGTATCCGGGACGGATCTGAATCGGCACGATCTTCTGATCGACGAGCAGAACGACTTTTCCGCTGGAGGAGAAACCTTCGACACCACTCGGCGAAGTTTCGATCGGGGCCAGGCGTCGATATTCCTGGGCAGAAGGTTCTATCTCGGTTGGTTCTTCCTCCAACCCACCCTTTCCATCGGGTACGCGAGCTTCGAGGACCATCTGGATCCGAACAGCTCCTTCCACGGCCCGTTCTCCAGCCTCCTGCTCTACGGAGGAGTCCAGTTGCGGGACGGGTTCGTCTTGGACCTGGACATCGGGGGAGGGCGCACTCTCTTTGGGACGCAGGCGTGGAGCTTCCCTTCCCGGTCCGCATGGAACCTGGACGCAAATTTCGCGCTGGGACACGAGTTCTGACAGGAATGGGTCTCGAAGATCGGTTTTAGCTTGAACGGGTCGCTCGGCCCTTCGCGGGATCCAACCTCCAGACGTTCGAAGGCTTCAACCATGACTCGCAGCATTTCCATCGTCCAAACCACCGACATCGAACTGGCAGTGGAACTTCGCGTGGAGTTCCAGGAACTCATGTCCGGGCCGATCCCTCTGGAGGGCATCGCAGGATTTCGGGAGGCCAATCGAATCCACTTCCGGGCGGGTTTCGCGGATGGCAGCGTCGTGGTCTTTCTGGTGTCGGTGGACGATGCGGTGGCTGGATGCGCCATGTTGCAGGAGCAGCGCATGATCCCCAACCTCCTGGTGCCCACCGGGAGGACCGGGATGGCCCTGAACGTGATGGTCCGCGAGGCGTTCCGTCGCCAAGGCTTGGGCGAGACCTTGATGCGGGCCGTGGAGGCCGAGGGTCGGGCGCGCGGCCTGGACCGACTGGACCTCAAGGCCACCGAGCTGGGGGAGCCTCTCTATCGAAGGCTCGGGTGGGGAGAACCGAAGGGGGGCGAGCCGATGGAGCGATCCCTGCGCACCTCGATTGGACTCCGATAAGAGATCGCGTCTCATTGCTAGACTTGCGTCGAGATGTGGACGGCGGTATCCTGCAGCCTCCACGGAAAGTTGGACGACGCGATGGACGAGATCGTTTGGACGAACAGGCTTGCGACGGGAGTCGAGCACATCGACGGCCAGCACCGCGCCCTGATCGCGAGGTTGTCCGACCTGTCGGAAGCCATCCGGATGGGTGAAGCGGCGGCGGTACTGCTGGAGTCCTTCCGGTTCCTGGAGATCTACGTGCGCGAACATTTCCAGGATGAGGAGACGGAGATGGAAAGGTTGGATTGTCCCGAGGCCGAGCTGAACCGCAAGGGGCACCAGCGGTTCCTGTCCACCTTCCAGGCCTTGCAACGGCGTCTGGTGGGGGAGGGTCCCTCGGCGAGCCTGGCCCAGGAAGTGCACCACGAGTTGGGGGAGTGGTTCATGCACCACATCCTCCTGGTCGATACCCGCATGGCCAAGATCGCCGATCGACTGGAGTTGCGGGAGGCCTGAGGGACGCCGGCCTCCGGCGGCCAAAGGGCCGAGGGCGCGTCCCTTTGGAATCCCGCGCCTTCGTGGAGGGCTTCCGCCCCCCACACCCCAGCGCCGGAGCGGTTCACGCGGGATTGTTTGCGGGTCGTCAAATTCCGCGCACCCGCCTGCACGGCGATGCGCCGTGGCGGCGGGGGTTGTGATACCGTTTTGTCAGGGGAATGGGAGGAACAAGCGAGGAAGCACCAGTTGTAGGGGCGATTGACTTGTGGTGAGCGCAGCCGAACCATCAATCGCCCCTCATGGAACCGTGTAGACCGGGTTGCCCCCTGACCAGAACGGGTGGGAGGGGCTACATTCTGGCCATCATTGTCCCTTGGTGCTACACGCAGGGAGATTCTCCGATGACGCCGTCCAGTTCCACCGCGAAGATCCAGTCCTGTCGGGACGGGGAACGTTGCAGGGAGGGAGTGCCCGGCAGAG
>DATNIW010000044.1:0-13743 GCA_035604215.1 Fibrobacteria bacterium | reverse complement strand
GTGATCGAGTTGAAGCCCGAATACATCGGGGTCATGGAGAACATCCAGGACCCGCTCTACCAGCAGATCCTGGAGCTGCTTCCTCCCGGACACAAGCTGTCCGACTACATCGTGTCGGCGGGAATTTCCGCCGGAAGGACCATCCAAGGCAAACCGAGCGGATTCGACGCCCCGAAGTCGATCCAGAACCTGTCCATCCGCGTCGCGTCGCCTTCCTGCGGCCCCGCGGGTTGCTGCTGATGCCCGTCGCGCGCCTTTCCTTCCTGGACCGCTGGCTCACGCTCTGGATCGCGCTGGCCATGGGGGCGGGGCTCCTGCTGGGGCGGTTCGCCCCCGGCGTGGCGCACGCCCTGGCGGGGATGTCCGTCGGGTCCACCTCCATTCCCATCGCCATCGGCCTGATCCTCATGATGATCCCGCCCTTCACGAGGGTGAAGCCTTCCGAGCTGCCCAAGGTCTTCGCGGACCCCAAGGCGCTGACCCTTTCCATCGTTCTCAACTGGGTGGTGGGTCCGGTCCTGATGCTTTGTCTCGCCTGGCTCTTCCTGCGCGACCGGCCGGATCTGTTCGCGGGCCTGGTGCTGGTGGGCTTGGCGCGGTGCATCGCGATGGTGGTGGTCTGGAACCAGCTCGCCGGGGGCTCTCCCGAGGCCGCGGCCGGACTGGTGGCCTTCAACAGCCTGTTCCAGGTGTTCACCTACGGCGGCTACGCCTGGTTCTTCCTCTCGGTGCTGGCGCCGCGCATGGGACTTCCGGCCCAATCGATTTCCGTCTCCATGGGGCAGGTGGCCTCTTCGGTGGCCCTGTACCTGGGGCTCCCCTTCGCCATCGGGATCGCCTTGAGGCAGATCCTGTCAAGGACGGTCGGGGAGGGGGGAACCGCTCGGTTCAACGCCCGTTTCGGACCGGTCACCCTGGTCGCGCTCCTGTTCACCATCGTGGTCCTGTTCGCGCTGCAGGGAGGGAGGATCCTCACCAGTCCCTTCGAGGTGGTCCGGGTCGCGGTGCCCCTGTCCATCTATTTCGCGGCCATGTTCGGGCTCTCCTGGTGGGCGTCGCGCCGCATCGGGATGGACTACGGGCGCACCGTCACCCAGGCCTTCACGGGCGCCTCCAACAACTTCGAGCTGGCCATCGCGGTGGCCATCGGTTCGTTCGGCCTGACCTCCGGAGCGGCCTTCGCGGCCACCATCGGCCCCCTGGTGGAGGTTCCCGCCATGGTCGCTCTGGTGCAGGTGTCCTTGCGGGCGCGGGCGCGGTGGAAGGCGGCGTTGGCCGACACCTAGGCACGTCGGGCGACAGGACCCCCCAACAGTCCCTCGAACGCCCGCATCGCCGGGCTGGTGGTGCGGTCGGTGGAGCGCACGATGCCCAGTTCCCGCGCGAGGTGGAGTCCCTCCACACGCACCACGGCCAAAACGCCCGCCTCCACTTCGCGCGCCACCGCGAGCTTGGAGACCACGGCGAGGCCCGCTCCCGCGATCACCAGGCCCTTGATGGCCTCGGTGCTGTCCAGTTCCAGACGAGGCGGCCAGTTCGCAGATAGGCGCCGCAGCTCCCGGTCCAGGATCTCGCGGGTCCCGGATCCCGGTTCCCGCGCCACCAGCGGCTCGGACAGGATCCGTTCCAGGGGGGCCGGTCGGCGGCGTCGGGAGAGCGGATGGGAGGCGGGGGCGACCACGACCAGTTCGTCGGAACCGAAGGGGGATGCCGAAACGCCCTCCTCCTCCACCGGGCCTTCGACCAGGGCGGCTTCGACCAGACCCAAACGAACCATCTCCGCGCAGCGCCGGGTGTTGGCCACCTGGGCGAAAACTTCGATCCCGGGATGCGCCTCCATGAACCGGGCCAGGAGGTCGGGGAGCAGGTAGGACCCGATGGTCCGACTGGAGGCCAAGGAGAGCAGGCCCCGGCGCAGTCCGGACAATTCCTGCAACTCGCGCGTGGCCAGGTCGCGGCGCGCGAAGATCTCGCGGGCGTGGCCCTCCAGGACCTCCCCGGCCTGGGTGAGTCGGATCCCGCGCGGCAGGCGGTCCAAAAGGCGCGTGCCCAACGATTCCTCGAAGGTCTTCAGCTGCTTGGTCACCGAAGGCTGGCTGGTGCAAAGGGCCTCGGCCGCCCGCGAAAGGCTCCCTTGGACGGCGATGGCGTGGAAGATCTCCAGGTGGTGGAGGTTCATGCATAGACAAAATGCATCGGATCCATGAAAACGATGTCTTTGTGTTATCCATTGGAGGGCCGTAGCTTCGTTCCACCATGGACACGCGAAAAGCACTCCTCTTCCTACCGGCCCTCCTGCTGGCCGCCGTCTGTCTTTGGCCCCGGATGGTGCCCGCCGCGGCCCTCGGGTTGGGAATCCTGCTGGGGCTCGCGCCGTGGAAAGGACTGTGGAAGGGACCCGCCGGTGCCGATCGTCTCCTGCTCCAGGGCTCCGTGGTGGTGATGGGATTCGGGATGGACGTGCACGCGGTCCTGCGCGCGGGAGTCCACGGGATGGGGCTTTCGGCGGTCCTCCTGTCCGCTACCTTCCTCATCGGATGGGGCTTCGCCCGGTGGATGGGCGTGGAGCGACAGGCTTCCTTGCTGGTCTCGGCGGGGACAAGCATCTGCGGCGGGTCGGCCATCGCGGCGGTGGCCGCATCGACGCGTGCCGAACGGGAATCGGTGGGGCTCGCCATGGGCGTGGTGTTCCTGTTGAACGCCGTGGCTCTGGTGCTCTTTCCCGCCATCGGGCACCTGTTGGGAATGGGTCCCACGGCCTTCGGCACCTGGGCGGGACTGGCCATCCACGACGTCTCCTCGGTCGTGGGCGCCGCCGCCACCTTCGATCCGCGCTCGCTGCCGGTGGCCGTGGCCGTGAAGCTGGGGAGAACGCTTTGGATCCTTCCCGTCAGCCTGTTCGCCGCCTGGTCGGTCCCGAAAGGGAGACCTCCCGGAAAGACCAAGTTCGCCTTTCCCCTCTTTCTGCTCGGGTTCCTGGCCGCTGCGGCGACCACGACGCTGGTTCCCGGAATCCGACCCATCGTCCCCGGTATGCGGATGGTCGCCCACGCCGGATTCGACCTGGCCCTGTTCCTGATCGGGACCCGGTTCGACCTGAACAGGATCCGACACCACGGAGGCACGTTGCTGGTCCAGGGGTTGGCGCAATGGATCGTGGTGGCCGTCTCGTCCCTGGCATGGATCCGCTTCGGCGGAGGCTGAACCCCCAGACCGGCGGGGAGGTCGAGGGATCAACCCGGAACGGACCGGTCCAACTCCCTGCGCTGCGCCATCCACCGCCGCCCGGCCACGTCGGAGCCCTCCGCGAGTTCCTTGCGCGACATCTCCAGCTTCCACTGCGCCAGTCGGCGTTCCCGGAGCCTCTCGAACACCTGGACGGCGCGGCGCTTCTCCACCAGGTCCAACCGGGCCTTCTCCACCACTTCCTGGGCAGCCTTGCACGCCTCCTGGGCGCGGGAAATCTTCCCCTGCTGGCCTCGGGTCCATTCGATGAACAGGCTCTGACCCTGGGCCCAGATCTCCCCACGCCGCGGCGCGGACTGGGCCGCGGTCTCCGCGGACAGTTCTTGGCGGAGGTCGGAAAGCGCGGTTCGATGCGCTTCCAGGCGTCCCATGGCTTCCCCCATGGCGCGCTTGGCGGATTCCTCGCGGTGTCGAGCCAGCCGCAACGGCGATTCCAGACGGAAGACGAACTTCACTTGCGGGCTCCGGCGGGAGCGCGCGCCGCCTGGCCCAGCTTGAGGAGGTCGGCGCAGGCCAGCGGGAAGGACGAAGTCTCGTCGCGGTCCTGGCGAAGGTACGCCTGCCACTTGTCGCGCAGCTTGATGGCCAGGTCAAGCCGCGCGTCCGATCCCTTCTGGTAGGCCCCCAGGGTCACCAGGTCCTCGTTCTCGCGGTAGACGGACATGAGGGAGAGGAGTTCGCGGGCGGCCTTGCGATGGTCGTCCACCACCACGTCGGTCATGCAGCGGCTGATGGAGCGCAAGACGTCGATGGCGGGGAAGTGGTTCTTGTTGGCGAGATCGCGCGAAAGCACGACGTGCCCGTCCAGGATGGACCGGATGGCGTCGGCGACGGGTTCTTCCAGGTCGTCCCCGTCCACGAGCACGGTGTACAGGCCCGTGATGGAACCCTGTTCGGCGGTGCCGGCGCGCTCGAAGATCTTCGGCAGCAGCGCGAAGACCGAAGGCGTGTAACCCTTGGTGGCGGGGGGTTCGCCCACGGCCAGGCCGATCTCGCGCTGGGCCATGGCCAGGCGGGTGGCGGAATCCATCATCAGGAGCACGTCCCTGCCTTGTTCCCGGAACCATTCGGCGATCGCGGTGGCCGTGAAGGCGGCCTTCACCCGGACCACCGCGGGCTGGTCGGAGGTGGCGCACACCACGACGGAGCGCTTCATCCCCTCCTCGCCCAGGTCGCGTTCCAGGAATTCGCGCACCTCGCGCCCGCGTTCCCCGATCAGGCAGATGACGTTGATCTCGGCTTCGCAGCGGCGCGCCAGCATGCCCAGGAGCACGGATTTCCCGACCCCCGAACCCGCGAAGATGCCCATGCGCTGGCCGCGCGCCAGGGTCAGGAAGCCGTCCAGGGCCCGCACGCCGGTGCCCATGGGCTTGTCGATGCGGTGCCGCGTCAACGGATGCGGGGCATGCCCGGTGACCGGACGGCGCAATCCCGCGACCGGGCCCTTGCCGTCCAGCGGATTTCCCAGTCCGTCCAGGATGCGTCCCACGAGATCGGGGCCCACGGGCACCGTCAGTGGTTTTCCCGTGGCCACGACTTCCAATCCGGGACGGATTCCGTCCATTCCGCCCAAGGGCATGAGCAGGGTGGTCCCTTCGCGGAACCCCACGACCTCCGCCATGCCCAGGAGCGCATCGCCCGCGGCCAGGGCGCACAGTTCGCCCACCCCCGCGGCGGGCCCGGAGGATTCCACCAACAGACCCACCACGCGGGTGATCCGCCCACGGACTTCCACCGGGTCGCTCTCCTCGACGGTCCGCGCCCACAGGGCGGCCCGGTCAGGCGGGAAGGCCACCACGGGCCCGTTCCTCTTCGATCGCGCCCGCGAGGGCCTTCTCCACGTTCTCCGTCAGTCGGGGGATGCGGGCGTCGATGGTTCCGGTGTCCGTCTCCAGCACGATCCCGCCCCGGCCCACGGATTCGTCGGGTTCCAACGCGACGCGTCGTCCCCCGCGCGATCCCCCCCAGAGCTCCTTGTCTCGTTCCAGGGCGGTCACGTCGGCCGGGTGGCAGCGGACCACCACCTTGGCCTCGGATCCCAACTTGCGCAGGGCCATGCGCGAAACATGGACCGCGGCCTCGCCGGGAACCTCGCAGGCCTTGCCCACGATCCGACGCGCGATGGCCATGGAAAGTTCCAGGATGCGCGCCTCCCAATCCAGGAAGACCTGGTCCAGGGCGCGTTCCACCGCCTCCAGGCGCGAGCGCACGGAGGCTTCGATCTCCTGGAGGCGGTGCTCCGCCTTGGCCTCGGCGATGGCCTTTCCGGAAGCCTCCCCGGCGGCGTTTCCGTCCTTCAAGCCCCTCTGGTAGGCCTCCTCGCGGCCAGCCGCCAGGGCGGATTCCGCCGCCGCCTGCTGGTGCGCCAGTTCCTGTCGCAAGGCGTCCAGCTTCGATTCCATTTCCGCGATCTTGCGCTGCTTGGGGTCTCCTCCCCGGGAGGCGGGAAGCTCCACCAGCTCGCCGCCTCCGGCGAGATCGGCGAAGTAGAGCGCCTTGGCGCTGGACGTCCCCGCGCGCAGGATTCCCGAGAGGGGAGAAGGTCGTTCGTGGAGTTCCACGTCCTAGACCACGATCTCGTCGCCGCCGCCGCGACCCGAGATGACGACCTCGCCCGCATCCTCCAGCCGCCGCACGGAATCCACGATCTTCTGCTGGGCCTCCTCGACGTCGCGCAGCTTCACGGGTCCCATGTACTGGATCTCCTCCGCGATCATCTCCGCGGCGCGCTTGGACATGTTGTTCAGGAACTTGTCGCGCGTTTCCTGGCCTGCGCTCTTGAGCGCGAGCGACAGCACCTTGGAATCGACTTCCTTGAGCACGCGTTGCATGGACCGGTCGTCGAGCATGAGGATGTCGTCGAACACGAACATGAGGTTCTTGATCTCGGTGGCCAGCTCCGGGTTCTCGCGTTCCAGGTGCCCCATGACGTTCTTCTCCGTGGAGCGGTCGGCCATGTTCAAAAGTTCCGCGAGGCTCTTGACTCCGCCCACCTCCGAAGTGTCTCCGCCCACCAGGTCCTTCATCTCGGAAGCCAGCACCTGTTCGATGTTCTCCAGGACGTCGGGCGTGATGCTCTCCATGGTGGCGATCCGCTGCGACACGTCGAACTGGAGGTCCTGGGGCAGCGCTCCCAGGAGGCGCGCGGCCATCGCCTTGTCCATGTGGGCCAGGATCAGCGCGATGGTCTGCGGGTGTTCCTTCTGGATGAAGTTCACCAGCTGGTTGGCGTCGATGTCGGAAAGCATCCGGAAGCCGGTGGTCCGGATGGCCTTGGTGATCTTGGCGAGGATCTCCTGCGCACGGGCCGAACCGTAGGTGGTCTCCAGGAGCTCCTTGGCGAAGTCGATGCCTCCCTGGGACACGTACTGCTGGGCGAGGCCCATGGTGTGGAATTCCTGCAGCACCGCCTCGCGCATCTCGGCGGTGACGCCGTCCAGCCGCGCGATCTCCTTGGTGAGGTTTTCCACCTCGCCTTCGGTGAGGCCCTTCAGCAGTTCCGCCGAGGCGTCGCGACCCAGCGCCACCATCACGATGGCGGCCTTCTTGGGGCCGGGGATGTCGAACGCCGCGGCCAGACCCTTCCCCGCCGCGCCCTTCTCGGCCTCCTTGTAGAACTGCTTGCCGGCCATGCGGGTCAGCGTCCTTTCTTGGGCGTTCGTTCCTGGGAGGGGTTCGATCCCTCCAGGAGCCAACTGCGGACGAGCTTCGAGAAGCTGGCGGGCTCGGACTTGGTCATGTTCTCCAAGCGGGAGAGCAGGTCGTTGACGCGCACCGCCTCCTGGATGATCTCGTCGTCCCCTTCCCGTTCCGATTCCCGCATCACAAGGTCCGCGTAGGCGGGACGCGGAGGTTCGGTGGCCTCCTGGACCACCCGCACGAGGCTGCGCAGCAGGAGGAGCCCGGCGATCACGGAGAGGCCCAGCACGGCCCACCGGATCCAGCCGGTCCACGATGGCGCGGGATGGCCCATGTCCTCCAGGGCCGCCGTCACCACCGGGTTGTCGAACTTGACGCAGGTCACGAAGACGTTGTCGTTGCCCGCCTGCGCACCCACGGCGTTCTGGACCAGCTGCGTCAACTGCGCGATCTCCTCCGGGGAACGCGGCTTCCACACGGGTTTGGCGCCCTTCCGGGAAGAATCGGGTTCCCAGTGCCCGTCAACGGCCACGCTCACCGTCACGCGCTTGCGCACGCTCCCGGGGGCGCTCACGGACTTCACCACCGTCCGGTCGATCTCGTAGTTGGCGGTGCGCGATTCGCGGTCGTCGTTCCCGTCGGACGGGCTGTTCTCCTTGGTCTCCTCCTCGGTCTGCTCGGAGCGGACCACCTTGGAGGCGGGATCGAAGGTCTCCGCCGTCTTCTCCTCGCTCTGGAACTCCAGGTCGGCGGACACCTGCACGCGGTGGTTCCCCGCTCCCACGACGCCGTCCAGGATGTCCGAGACCTTGTTCTGGAGGTAGGCCTCCACTTGGGCGCGAAGTTCGTTGTTGGCTTCCGTGGCCGCCTCGGGGCCGTCGCCGCCGCCCCGGTTGAGGACGCGCCCGTCGGCATCCAGGATGGTGACGTTGGAGGGTTTGAGTCCCTCCACGGAGCTCGCGATCAGCTGGGAGATCCCTTTGATGGAGGAACGGTCCAGTTCCTGTCCGGGTTTCAGCTTGAGCACGACGGAGGCCGTGGCCGGCTGCTCCTTGTCCGTGAACAGGCTGGGCTTGGGGATGGAGATCAGGACCCGCGAGTTCTCCACCTGCGAGAGCCCCGAGATGGTGCGGCTGATCTCGCCTTCCAGGGCCCGGCGGTAGTTGATGTTCTGCACGAAGTCGGTCAGGCCGAGCTGGGTCTTGTCGAAGATCTCCCAGCCCACCTCGCCGGATTTGGGGAGCCCCTGAGCGGCCATGGCGAGGCGTTCCTCGTCCAGCTTCCCGCGGGGCACAAGGATGTCGCGGCCTCCGTTCTCCAGCTTGTACTCCACCTTGGCCGTCTTCAGGCCTTCCACGATCTGAGAGGCTTCCGCGGGATCCAGATTCCGGAAGAGGGCGCCCCAACCCGACGTGGAATCCGGATTTCCGTCGGAGATGGAGGGCCAGACCGCGAGGGACAGCAATCCGGCGAAGGCGAGCGCGGCAGACCCGCCGAGGAGGATCCTCTGGCCGCCGGTCAGGCGCGACAGGGCTAGGGAAAGGCGCGCCAGGAACTGGCGGAGGAAGTCTTGCATGGGCTATCTAGACCTGCATTCGCATGAGTTCCTGATAGGCGTCGAGCGTCTTGTTGCGGATCTCGAGCATCAGGTTGAAGGAGGTTCTGGCCTCGGAGACCGCGGTCATCACCTGGTGGACGTCCTTCACCTCTCCTGCCGCGAACTTCTCGATGGAGGCGTCGGCCTCGTTCTGCATCGAATTCACGTCGCCCAGGAACCCCTGTAGGGTGTCCGAGAACGATCGCGTGCGCGGGTCGTTGACCTGGACGTCGCCGGGGACGGCGGCGGGAGCCCCCGTGGGAGCGATGCCGGGATTCAACCGCTGGATGGGATCCATGTTCCGCTCCTTTCCGTCGTCAGGCGACCAGATCGAGGTGGCGGCCCTTGAGGGGGCCGTTCGCGGCCATCGCCGCCACCATAGCATCCACCGGTCGGGGGGTGGACGTCAAGGATTTTCCCGCCAAAACGCCGATCGCCCTGCCGGAAACCGTCGGCTGCTGCCGTCGCACGGCCGCATCCCGGGAGGCGTGGAACGCCTCGAGTCCGCCAATGGTGGGTCCCACGGGCATCATGAGATCTCCAGCGCCTTGGAAAGGATGGCCTTGCCGGAAGCCATCACGGTGACGTTGGCCTCGTAGGCGCGTTGGGTCGAGATGAGATCCACCATCTCCTGGACGGCGTTGATGTTCGGGTAGGCCACGTATCCATCGGCGTTGGCGTCCGGGTGGGAAGGGTCGTACACCATGCGCGGCGGCGTGGTGTCCTTGGCGATCTGCTCCACCTGCACCCCCGAACCCACCGCGTCGGACCGGGACTGGAAGAGGTCGGAGGGGATGGCCATGTGCCTTGCGTTGGTGGTGGTGCCCACCATGGACGGGTCCGCCAGCTCCAGCCGCGGTTCGAACTGGGGCTGGTCGGCGCGCAGCACCGCCGTCTGCCTGCGGTAGGGGCCCCCCTCCGCCGTGCGCGTCGTCTCGGCGTTGGCGATGTTGGACGCGATCAGGTTCTGCTTGAGGCGCATGGCCCTCAATCCCGATGCGGAGATGTTCAAGCCGGCGAAGAGTTGGACCATGGGCATTGGATTCAGTTCCTCACGACACGGTGCCGTCGATGGCCGACCGGATGGTGCCGACCCGATCCTGGAGGAGCTTCACGTCGGCGCTGAACAGGATCTGGTTTTCGGCGAGCTTGGCCATCTCCATGTCGATGTCGACGTTGTTGATCTGGCCGGCCTGGGTCGGGTCGTTGGGACGGTAGGCCTCGGGATGGAGCGAGAGCAGGTTGGGTTTTCCGATCTCCATGTGACCGGGATCGGTGCGGGCGCCCTGGAGCAGGTTCGGATCCAGGGCCTTGCTCAGCTCGCTTTCGAAGCTGACCTCGACCCGCTTGTAGCCGGGCGTGTTGACGTTGGCCACGTTGTCGGCGATCGCCTTCTGGCGCAGCGTCGAGGCGTCCATGCTCCGCAGGAGGGCCGGGGCAGAAGTGTGTCTGGAGATGGCGTTTTCGAAGATCACGCTACCGATGGACGCAAGGGACGGGCCAAGGTCGGGGTTGTCACAGGGGAAATCCTTCCCTGGTTCGGAAGGGGGTAATTTCTGCCTGTCGCCGTCCGACCCGGCAGGATGTTCCCATCGCGGTGGACAACGGGAACGCGGTGGCCTACCTTCCCTCCATGCGCGTGCTCCTCCTGACCAACGAATACCCTCCCCACATTTATGGAGGAGCGGGGGTCCACGTCCAGCATCTCGCCAAGGAGCTTTCTCGGCTTTGCGAGGTGGAGGTTTTCTGTTTCGGAGAGCAGAAGGAGGACCTGCCGGGCCTACGGGTGGAGGGAATTCCCCTCCCGTCGCCGCTGGCACCCGCCCAGCCGGCCCATGCGGGGGCCTACAACGCGCTCTTGCGCAATCTCCAGATGTCGGCCAAGGCCCGCGAACCCCAGGTGGTCCACTGCCACACCTGGTACACGCACTTCGGAGGGGTGCTGGTGCGCCAGACCCACGGCATTCCCCTGGTCCTCACCACCCACTCGCTGGAGCCTTCCCGTCCCTGGAAGGCCGAGCAGTTGGGCGATGGTGGCTACCGCCTCTCCTGCTGGATCGAACGCACCGCCTACCGCGAGGCCGACGGCGTGGTGGCCGTATCCAGGGAAATGGCCCGCGACGTCCAATCCCTCTACGGCGTCGGGCCTTCGCGCGTCCGCGTGATCCACAACGGGGTGAATCCCGACGAATTCCCGGCGGATCCCCGCCCCGAGGTCCTGTCCCGGCTGGGCATCGATCCCTCCCGGCCCTACGTCCTGTTCGTGGCCCGGATCACGCGACAGAAAGGCATTCGGCATTTCCTGGCCGCCGCCGCGCTCCTGGACCCCGGCGTGCAGGTCGTCCTCTGCGCCGCCTCGCCCGACACCGTGGAACAGGAACGGGAGGTGGAGTCGGCGGTGGTCCGGCTCCAGGCCTCGCGCGGCCATGTGGTCTGGGTGCGCGATGCGGTCCCGCTGGCGGATCTTCCTTCCATCTACGCGGGCGCCTCCGTCTTCTGCTGCCCCAGCATCTACGAACCCTTCGGGATCACGAACCTGGAGGCGATGAGCGCGGGGACTCCCGTGGTGGCCACCCGGACCGGCGGCATTCCGGAAATCGTGGTGGAAGGGGAGACGGGGTACCTGGTGCCCATGGAGCCCATCTCCGTCTCCGATCCCGAGACCCGCGATCCCGAGGGTTTCGCCCGCGGTTTGGCCGACGCGATGAACCGGATCCTGCGCGACCCGGCCCTGGGCAAGGCGCTGGGCGCCGCCTCGCGCCGCCGCGTGGAGGAGCGCTTCTCCTGGGCCTCCATCGCCGCGCAGACGCTGGATTTCTACAGGGATCTGGCATCCCGAGGCGTGGATTTGGTGTGATTGCCGGTGCCTTCGATACAACGGCCCGTTCCCTGAGTGGCGCCTTCGGCGCTGTATCGAAGGGCGGGCCGTCACTCAGGCAACGGCGGAATGTGATGCATACCTGTCGTCTGCATCCCGCTCGCTTGGATCTCGTTCGTGGGGGCGCGTGCGGGCGGATCTCGTTCGCGTTGGGTGGCTGCGCGGGCGTTAAGGCATCGGCAGGTCGTACCACACCACCATTTCGCGTTACGACGCCGCGGGCCGCAAGGTCGAGGTCGTGGACGCCCTGGGCCGCAGCACCCGCACGCACTACGACCCCTACGACCGCGTCACGCTGGTGGGCTACCCCGACGGCGGCTTCGACTCCACCGAATACGACGCGGACGGTCGCAAGGCCGCGACGGTGGATGCCATGGGACGCCGGACGGAATTCGCCTACGACGATGCCGGACAGTTGACCGGGGTGAAGGAGCCCTCGGGCGACATCACCACCTACGCCTACGACGGATCGGGGAACCGCATTTCGCAGACCGATGCCAAGCACCGGACCACGACATTCCACTTCGACGCCTTGAACCGCCAGACGGCCAAGGTGTATGTCGACGGCGCCGTGGATTCGACGGAATTCGACATCGCGGGGAACGTTTCGCGGCACATCGCGCCCAATGGCGACATCACCGTGTACAGATACGACCTGCTGAACCGCGAAGTGCTGCGGACCCTGCCCAGCGGCAAGACCGTGGCCACGACCTGGAACGTGGATGGATCGCGGGCCACCATCTTGGACGAACAGGGCTTGACCCAGTACGGCTACGATGTCCGCGGCCGATTGGCTTCCCAGACCAATCCCGATGGCACGGTGCTCGGCTATTCCTATGACGCATCGGGGAACATCGCCAAGCGCACCACCCCCTGGGGAACCACGCGCTACGCCTACGATGCCGTCGGGCGTGTGGATTCGGTGCTGGATACCCGTGCCGGGACGGTGACCCAATCCTGGGATGCCCTGGGCCGATTGGCTTCCGTGCAGCGTCCCAATGGTGTATTCTCGCAATATGGGTACTCGGCGCGGGGCCTTTTGGACACGGTGACGCACACGAAGGGCGGGCAGTCCCTGGCCAGCTTCACGTATGCGCACGACCTGTCCGGCCTGCGCACGGGTGCCAACGAGGCCTGGGGCTCCTCTGTGACCCCGGTGGGCTGGACGCACGACGCCAACCAGCGCCTGACGCAGGAGACGAAGGCGAGCACCGCCAACGGGTGGGGCTACGATGAAGTTTCCAACCGGACCTCTCAGACCTCGGGTGGCTCCACCATCCAGGCGTTCTTCGACAACCGCGACCGCCTGACCACCCTGGGGACTTCAAGCTTTACCTGGGATGTCGCGGGTCGCTTGACCTCCCGCACGGAGGGTGGCCAGACCACGCACCTGGGCTGGCAGGACGACGACCGGTTGACGCAAGTCGACCTCTCCGGCGGCACCTCCGTGGGCTACACCTATGACCCCCAAGGCCTGATGGTGAGCCGCGCGGACGGCAACGGCACCGAGAACTACACCTGGGACGCCACCCTGCCGTACGGGCAGATCGTGGGCATCACAGATGGTGCGGGAACCCTCAAGTCCCGCCAAGTCTGGGGCATGGAGCGCCTGGCCGAGATTCGGAACGACACGGTCCGGTGGCTCTTGACGGACGGGCTGGGGAATGTGCGGGCGATCACCGATTCCACGGGCAAGATCATTGGCCGGGAAGACTTTGACGCCTGGGGCAACCCGACGCTGGACTCGGGCGCCACGAGCCGGTTCGGCTACCGTGGCGAATGGAGCGATCCGGCAACGGGATTGGTGTACCTAAGAGCTAGATGGATGGATCCGACCACGGGGAGGTTTGTGAGCGAGGATCCGTTTGAAGGTCGTATACGGAATCCAGTGACCTTGCATCGGTATTTGTATGCCAATTCAGGACCAGTGAATATTGTGGATCATTCTGGGTACGATGGTGAACTCGGTGAAGAAATGGCAGGAATGGCTGGAGATGATATTCTCTCCACAATGGCTACGGTCTCCTTCAGAAGGCTAGCATTTACCGGCGTGGTTGGTGGTGGAGCTGGAGGAGCTGGCTATGTCGCTTCGGTTATTGCACAAAAGTATAATGCTCCAGAAAGATCTTGGTCATCGATATGGGATACAAGACTGTTCGCTATAGGTGTGGGTTCAGGAGCCGCAACGGGGATAGCATTAGAATTTGATGCGGTCGCTGATGCGGGTGTAGTTCTCGTAAATGTGTCGTCATCGCTCTTTACTGGATTGATTAAGCGTGGAGTTACCGGTGAAGATCCTCTTGATCCTAAATCGATATTATTTGATGCGATTAGTAGCTACGTTGGGGTAACAATCGGCGGTCAGCTCGCAACGAATTGGATT
>DATNIW010000043.1:0-4222 GCA_035604215.1 Fibrobacteria bacterium | reverse complement strand
CCAGCCCGGATCGGGCAAGCAGGGCGTGGTCCACATCGTGGCTCCGGAACTGGGCCTGACCCAGCCGGGCATGACCGTGGCCTGCGGCGACAGCCACACCGCCACCCACGGGGCCTTCGGCGCCATCGCCTTCGGCATCGGGACCTCCCAGGTCCGCGACGTGCTGGCCACCCAGACCTTGTCCATGGGGCGCCTGAAGGTGCGCCGCATCGAGGTGAACGGAAAGCTGCAGCCGGGCGTGTACGCCAAGGACGTCATCCTGCACATCCTGCGCAAGCTCACCGCCAAGGGGGGCGTGGGATTCGCCTACGAGTTCGCCGGTTCGGCCATCGAAGCCATGTCCATGGAAGAGCGCATGACGGTGTGCAACATGGCCATCGAAGGTGGTGCGCGCTGCGGGTACATCAACCCCGATCAGACCACATTCGACTACCTGCGCGGCCGCGAATATGCCCCTTCCGGAACGGCCTGGGACAAGGCCGTGGCGTGGTGGAAGGCCGTGGCCTCGGATGCGGACGCGGTCTACGCCGACGTCGTGAAGTTCAAGGCCGAGGAGATCGAGCCCACCGTGACCTGGGGCATCAGCCCCGACCAGGGCGTGGGCGTGCGCGAATCCATCCCGTCGGCGGAGAGCTTTCCGGAGTCCGAACGGGCCAACATCCGCGAGGCCTACGAGTACATGGGCGTGGTGGCCGGCCAGCCCATGACCGGAACCAAGGTGGACGTGGTCTTCATCGGGTCCTGCACCAACGGACGCATCTCCGACCTGCGCGAGGCCGCGAACGTCGCCCGCCTGCACGGTGGCGTGGTGGCCGCGGGCATCAAGGCCTTCGTGGTTCCGGGTTCCGAACAGGTGAAGAAGCAGGCGGAAGCGGAAGGCCTGGACAAGGTGTTCCTGGAGCACGGTTTCGAGTGGCGCCAGGCGGGCTGCTCCATGTGCCTGGCGATGAACCCCGACAAGCTGGTGGGCCGCCAGATCAGCGCCTCCACCTCCAATCGGAACTTCAAGGGAAGGCAGGGGTCGCCCAGCGGGCGCACGCTGCTGTTGAGCCCGGCCATGGCCGCCGCCGCCGCCCTGGAGGGGAAGATCTCCGACGTCCGTCAAATCCTGTCCAAAGGAACTGCAACATGAGCCAGATCAGGACCATCTCCGGCCGCGCCGTTCCGGTCCGCGGAAACGACATCGACACCGACCGCATCATCCCGGCCCGGTTCCTCCGCTGCGTGACCTTCGAGGGGCTGGGCGAGCACGCCTTCGAGGACGACCGCGCCCAGGACAAGGCCAAGGGGCATCCGCACCCGTTCGACCAGGCGCGGTTCCAGGGAGCGGCGGTGCTGGTGGGCAACTCCAACTTCGGGTGCGGCAGCTCCCGCGAGCACGCCCCCCAGGCCCTCTACCGCTGGGGCATCCGCGCCGTGGTGGCCGTCAGCTACTCGGAGATCTTCTACGGGAACACCGTGGCCATGGGCTTCCCCTGCGTCCACGTGTCGGCGGCCGATGCCGAGGCTTTGCAGGCGATGGTGGAAGCGGATCCGACGCTCGAGGTGGCCGTGGACATCGAGGGGAACCAGGTGCGCGCGGGTGGAAAGGTGTTCGCGGCTTCCATTCCGGCGGGGCCGAGGAAGCAATTCCTGACGGGATCGTGGGATGCGACGTCGGAGCTGGTCGCGGGACTCTCCGACGTGGCGGTGGTGGCTGGGCGTTTGCCTTACGTGAACGCTTTCGCGTAGCGCTGCGCTGGGCTCCTTTGCGCCTCGCGGCGCGGCAGCCTTTTCATGCGCCTTGGCAGGCGCAGGCTTTCTCCGGGGCTTGCCCGGCCCCAGTCCCCGGCCAGGGGAGAACCCAGGCCTTCTCCCCTGGACCCCGCGCCTTCGTGGAGGGCTACCGCCCCCCACACCCCAACAAGATTTAGCGGCGGACGTGGCAAGCGTCGCGGTGCATCACGATCAGCGCGCCCGCCTGCTTGCCTTCGGCAAGGTGGCGGGAGGGTTGATGCCGTCTGGTCAGGCCCGCTGAAGTGTCGGGGTTCCACCCTGGTTCGCCCGCCAGGCGTCGAGGGACCAGGCGCCCGGACCTTCCAGGAGCAGGAAGATGCAGGTGGCGATCTGGGCCCAGTCCGAGCGGGTCTCGTGCAGGACCGCCCAGAATCCCTTGATGGGTGGGACCGGGGGGTAGGCCAACGGGTAGGTGCCCAAAAACAGGCTGATCTTGGTGGACAGCACCGCGACGATCATCTGCCCGATGAACACCAGCGCCAAGGGGCGGGTGAGGAGTCCCGCGATCAGCAGGAGTCCCCCCACGATCTCCAGGGTCGCGATGGATGGCGCGAGGACGTGGGGGACGGGCATGCCCAGCTTGGTGAAGCGGCCCACGCCCTGGTTGACGAACACGAACTTGATGACGCCTTCCCAGACGAAGACGGATCCTGTCATGAGTCGGATCCACAGGGTCGATCGGGGCGCGGTCGTGCGCGGGTCGAAGAGTCTTGTCAGGATTTCCATGGTCGTCTCCCGTTTCTGGCGATCACGTCGCCGGTTTCTGGCATTGTCTCGCGAGTTCCTGGAGCCGCTGGACAGGCAGGTCCGACACGGCCACGTGGAAGTGCCCCTGGTGGATCCAGGCCACCACGGAATAGGGGGAGCCCGGGCGCGTGTAGAGCTGGTCGGGCGCGAGCCCCCGCGCGGGGAACAGCTCCTGGCCGTTCCCCAAAAAGAGGCTGAGCCGCCGCCCGGCGGATTCGTAGACCGCCAGGGCCACGGTGCGTCCGTGCAGCCGCACCGTCCGTGCGCCCAGAAGCCGGGCGTCCGGCATGGTGGGCACATGCATGGGCGTCCCCACGGCACCGGTCAGCCAGGCGGCGACCTGGGCGGCGGATCCGGATCGGTATTCCAACTCGTCGGGTGCGCCCGCGTGCGCCGCGTGGTCCATCCGGTAGACGCGGGTCCAGTCCCGCGCCTGGGAAACGGTCAGCCCTGCCACCAGAGCGATGCAAGCAGCCATCGCCAAGGCCCCGCCCCAGGCCAGGCGGAGCAGATTCCCGCGCGAACCGGTCACAGTCCGCAGGTCGGACAGGATCTGTCTCCGTTCGGCTTCGGGCAGGGAGGGACGAGGCAGACGGCCGCGCAGACCCTGGACGAAGAGTCGTTCCCGCCCGGCGAATTCCGCGCACTCGCGGCAGGACGAAAGGTGCGCCGCGAATTCGGCCGTTTCCAGAGGTCCGAGTTCCGCGTCGATCCAACCCGGGACCAGATTTCTGCAATCCAGGCACATCATGCTTCCTCCCCGACCCTCTTTCCGGCGGTCTGGAACCCGCGTTCCCGCGCCAATCCCAGGAGGCGCCGGCGCAGCAGCCCGCGACCGCGGTGGAGCCGCGACATCACCGTCCCCAAGGGGCAGTCCATGACCACGGCCACCTCCGCATAGCGCATCTCCTCCCGGTCCACCAGCAGGACCGTCGAGCGGTAGGGCTCCGGCAGCGCCTCGACGGCGTCCAGGATCTCCGTCCCTTCCAGAAGCTCGAAGACCACGTCACCGTCGCTGGCGGGCTCGTTGGATTCGTCCAGCGCCACGTGGGGGTGGCGGCCGGTGTCCCGCACCCGGGTGCGGAAGGTGTTCACGAGGATGGCGAAGATCCAGGCCCGGAAATGGGTCCCGGGTCGGAACGCGTGGTAGCCCTCGAACCCCTTCACGAAGGTGTCGTGCAACAGGTCTCGCGCCACGTCCCGGTCGCGGGTCAAGGACACCGCGAACCGGTGGAGCGCATCCAGGTGCCCTTCCACCAGGGTTTCGAAGCGTTCCGTCATCTCGCGTGGTCCAAGCGATGGCCTCCAGCGGTTTTTCCTGTCCCAAGGGTGGAACTCCAAAGGGGGGTCCGATTATTCCAGGAATTTCCAAGAATCGTTGCCTCCGGCGGCCCAAGGGACCGCTGGCCCGTCCCTTTGGGAATCCCCTGGCCTCGCGGGGGGCTGCCGTCCCCCTGCACCCCAGCGCCGGAGCGGCTCACGCGGGGGGCGTCGCGGTACATCTTGGTCGGCGCGCCCGCCTGCACGGCGATGCGCCGTGGCGGCGGGTGGTTTGGTACCGTCTGGTCGGGTTGCTTGAAATTCGTTCCTACGAACGCGCGAACGCGAGAAGCGGGGCGATGTCGTGCCCGTCGGCCGCCTGCAGGGCCGCGATGTAGCGGCGGCGCAGTTCGTTCGCGTCCTGGAGGTTCGCGCTTCC
>DATNIW010000042.1:0-67313 GCA_035604215.1 Fibrobacteria bacterium | reverse complement strand
TGTACGTGCCCGACAGCCGCCTGGCCAGGGCCGAGAGCATGGTCGCCGCCTACAAGAAGCTGAAAACACTCCTGGAGCACCTAGCCGAACTGAATGCCGAGCTCTACAAGATCACCGTAGAGTGACCAATCCCGGACAGGGGGGAACCTTAGCTTGATGGCTATGGCCCTGTACCCCCTTGGTGGGTTGATCTGCCGGGCTCGCATTGACCCATTCGGGGCCTCGCTCGACTGGGTCGGGTTCGGCGCGAGAGTCCACTCCGTATGAGACTTTGCTAGGATTTCTCAAACTGGATCCTTCGCCTATCCGTATTCCTTGGGTGGTCCTCGTGCGTGGAAGTTTCCTGAAAGTCCTTCTTCTGCTGGCCTCGATGGGCTGGGCTGCCTATCCGGGCGACGACCTCCTGCCGGACTTCACTCTAACAGATTCCGTCTCGCTTCGCGAATGGGGCGATCTGGACGTGCCTGGGTCGGTATTTCGCGAAGACATGTTCGTCCGCAGCCGCGACGGAGCCGGACGGATCACGCGATTGGATGATGTGATGCCTTCGGATTCCGGTCGCGATTCCGTGGTAACATGGTTCGATTGGACCTTGTCCATCCCCAACGTCTCCACGACGGAGACATCGATCTTCCGCGGAATCCCGACAAGGAAGATCGAGGTGGCTTTCCACGACGGGATCCTGACGGGTTCCGACACGACCTGGAGTTCCTGGGACGCATCGAGCGGGATCCTCGTGCAGACGAATTCGGCTCAATACAGCGCGTGCCGCTGGACGGATTCCGCCGTCTTCGATGTCCAGAACCAGTTGCTCTTCGAGGCCGCATGCAACGGGGACACCTCGATCGAACCGGGGAAGGACACGACCGTAGTGCCCGAGCATTACCTCTACCGCGCTTGGTACGCGAATACAACAGACACCCTGCCGGAGCGGGAAAGCGCCCGGGACACGGTGAACGGGGCATCCCAGTTCGCAGATACACTCGCAGTTCTCGACAACCCGAACCGCCCCGATTCCCTGTACGTGGGATCCGGAATCATCCAAGCTATGGTCCGTGACGCCAATGGCCGAGTGATTGAAAACATCGACTACCAACAGGGCACTCGACAGGTGACTGGAACGGAGAACTTCACCTACGACGCGCAGGGACGGTTGGTCTCCGACATCCAATCCGGGACGCCTGGAGATACGGTCAACTTCCTCTATTCCTGGTCGGAACAGACCGCCATTCGAACGCGGTCGCCGGACGTCCGAGGATTTCGACTCGTGGGACAGGCCCTCGAGGTGAATCTCTCCGCGGCGGATCGGGTGCGCATCGACCTATTCGACATGCAGGGAAGGGTCCTGGCGAACCTCACGGAGGGGCCGTTGCCGGACGGACGGACGGTGATCCCGCTGCCGCCCAACTTGATGGGCATCGTGCGCCTTCGAACGACGTTGGGAGAGTCGGAGATCTTGGTCCCACCAAGGTAGGCCTTCGGTCTCGGCCCACGGCAATCCCTGCAGAAGCACGAACGCAAAGCCAGCTTAAGTTTGATGTGAGGAGACCTGCACCATGAATTGGCTTTGGCTCGTGTCGTATTTCTTCGGGGGCGCCTTCGCGGCCAACGCCGTCCCCCACTTCGTCGCGGGCAACATGGGACACCCGTTCCAGAGTCCCTTCGCGAAGCCCCCCGGCAAGGGGCTCTCCTCGGCCAGGGTGAACGTGATTTGGGGCTTCTTCAACGCGGTGGCAGCGTTCCTCCTGGTCGCGCACGTCGGCGAGTTCCATCCGCAGGAGACGAGCCACATCCTGGCGTTCGGCTTGGGCGTGCTGCTCATGAGCCTCGGCTCCGCGCATAATTTTGGAAAGTACCACGGAGGGAATGCGCCGACGGGGGGATGAAGCTCGGGGGGCCTTCGGCCTACGGCGCTGCGCTTGGTTTACAGGGGCCGCCGGTGGCTTCGATACAGCCCTGCGGGCCGCTCAGCCAGCGGCGTCGGACGACGACAAGCCGCAAGATCTCGAAAACTCCGTCCTGCGCGGAGCCTACGGATACCCCTATCTCATCTTCGAGACCCGGTTGGTGCAGATCCCGGCCTTGGAAATGGAAACCTACCGAAGGACCACCAACCGGGTCGCCCTCTCCTTCCTCCCGAACATGCGTGGAAGCCAAGGTGTGGAGTCCGTCCTGGACGTGACCATCGCCTTCCTCCAGGCGGGAGACCCGGACGGCGTGCGCCTCCTATTTGCCTTCTGGGTCGTCGAGGGTAGATTGGATTCCATGCAACAGGACGATCTGAACCAACGGCTCAAGGAGCGAGATATGCCGGAAATCATCGATTGGTGGCGGCAAGAAGGAATTGACATCGGCCTCTCAAAAGGTCGGACCGAGGGCGTCCTTGCGAACAAGATGGAGAACGCCCGAAAGATGCGCGAGCACGGCATCGCCTGGGAAATCGTCACAGACGTGACGGGCATCAAACCCGAGGACTTGACGTAACCGCCCACCTCCGCCGACTCAGTACCGCTCAAAAATTCCCCTACCCAGACGGTATCAAACCTCCCGCCGCCATGGCGCATCGCCATGCAGGCGGGTGCGCAGATTTTGACGCACCTCCACCCCTCCCGCATGAACCATTCCGGTGGTTGGGGTGTGGGGGACGGCAGTCCACCACGAAGGCGCGGGATTCCCAAGGGCCGCGCCCGGTCCTTGGGCCGCCGGAGGCAGGGCGGGGTCCAGGGCCGCGGAGTCCCTGTAAATAAGCCGCACCGCAGGTGCAAAACGAGAGGCCGCGCCGCAAGGCGCAAAAAATGACAACAACTGCGGAGCCGGCTCAGCCCCAACCCTGTAGTTTGAACGCTCACCCTCTGAAGGAGCACATCATGCCCAAAGGCTACTGGATCGTCCACGTCGACGTCACCGACCAGGAACAGTACAAGGCCTACTTGGCCGCCAACGTCGCGGCGTTCAAGCCCTTCGGGGCCAAACCCCTGGTGCGCGCCGGGCGCTTCGAGAATCCCGAGGGAACCTGCCGTTCCCGCAACGCCCTGATCGAATTCCCCAGCTACCAAGCCGCGCTGGACTGCTGGCACTCCCCCGAATACCAAGCCGTCATCAAGCTGCGCCAACCCGCCTCCACCATGGACCTCATCATCCTGGAAGGCTGCGACCCCTGAATCCAAGGGTCGGCGAGGCTGGCGCATAGAACGCGTGCTCAACGCCCGACTTGCATCTCCTCGTACTCCGCTTCGATCCGCCGCCGGAAGATCTCCGATACCCTTTTCAGGTCCACGACATCCACGAGCACGGGGAGGTCGGAGGCGGAAAAGCGTTCGCGCAGGACCTCCAGAAGATCCGAAGCCAGGGGCTCCCTCCCCTCCACGGCGAGATCGAGATCCGAAAAGCGTCGACTGGTGCCGCGAACCCTCGATCCGAAGGCGATGGCCCGGCATCCGGGCACGGTTTCCGACAAGATCTGTCGAACCGCGGCGAGATGTTCGGGAGCGAGGTCAATCATTCGCGGCTTCCAGGCGAGCGAGAAGTCGCTGCGCGTAGGGCAGAAACGACGTCGCCACCTCGAAACTTTCCTGGGCGTGCGTTTCGTCGTAGGTGTGGGAGGTCAAGTTGCGGGCCTCGCCGAACCGAAACCAGGGGGTGGGGTCCTCCAGAAGCCCAGCCTTGGCGGCCATCCGAAACAGATCCTTCCGGGTACGGGGGGAATCGGCCTCCTGGGATTGGCCGTTCTCCCGCAACCAACGCTGGATGAACTTCCAGGAGGATTCGTAGGCCACCTCGAAATTCTGGATGACGCCTGCCCGCACGGTTTCCCGAAAATCGGCGGACATGCCGGACATGCCCCCGGCGACTCGGAGGGATCGCTCCAGGCTCGCGACCGCTTTCCGCATGCTGTCCAGGTCGATGGCCATGCCAGAAGTGATAGAAAATCCGACCACTGCCAAACCATCTTTGTCGTTCTGCCGTCCGGGCACCCAGCGCAACGTCCGGCATCAGCCAAGCGAAGCGCACCGCGCCTTGCTCCTAGCGCCTCGCCGCCTCGAACTCCAGCTTCGGCCACTTCTCCTTCACCAGCCTGAGCTTGAATTCGTGGGACGGCAGGTACACCAGGCCGCCATGGCGATCCACGGCGCAGTCGAACAGATTCTGTTCCTTGAAGAGCTTGATGGAATCCTCGTCGCCCGTCACCCAGCGTGCCGCCCAGACGGCGACCGGCTCGAATGCGCATTCGGCGCCGTATTCCCCCGACAGGCGGAACTGGATCACGTCGAACTGGAGACGTCCCACCACTCCCAGGATCTGGTGCGGTCCGGAAAACGGGGTGAAGATCTGGGCGGCCCCCTCCTGGGTGAGCTGCTCCAGGCCCTGGGCGAGCTGCTTGGACCGCAGAGGGTTCTTGGAGAGGACGCGGGCGAAGTGCTCCGGGCTGAATTCGGGGATGCCCTCGAACTGGAGCTTCTCCCCCGAGGTCAGGGTGTCCCCGATGCGAAAGACCCCCGGGTCGTGGATGCCCACGATGTCTCCGCTCCAGGCCTCGTCCACCAGCGAGCGGTCCTGGGCCACGAAGGTGGTGGGGGCGGCCAGGCGGATCTCGCGGCCCGAGGCCACGTGGGTGACGCGTTCCCCGCGCACGAACTTGCCCGAGCAGACGCGCACGAAGGCCATGCGGTCGCGGTGCTTGGGGTCCATGTTCGCCTGGATCTTGAACACGAAGCCGGTGAAGGCTTCCTCGTTGGCCAGCACGGTGCGCTTGTCGGACTCGCGGTGGTCGGGGGCGGGGGCGATGGAGACCAGGGCGTCCAGCAGATGGCGCACCCCGAACAGGTGCAGGGCCGATCCGAAGAAGACGGGGGTCTGTTCCCCGCGCAGGTAGGCGTCGCGGTCGAATTCCGGCATGGCGCCGGTGGCGAAGGCCGCGAGTTCGCGCAATCTTCCCGCTTCGCGCGCGCCGCCCAGTCGGTCCAGCTGCTCGTTTTCCAAGGGGAAGCGGTGGATGCCGCGCTCGGTGCGGTCCTGCTCGTCCTGGCTGCGCTCGGAGAAGGAATGGAAGGCGCCGTCGCCCAGGCTGTAGACCCCGCGGAAGCTCACCCCCGATCCGCACGGGAGCGTCTGGGGAACGCAGGGGAGGCCCAGGGACTGCTCGATCTCGTCGAACAGCTCCAGCGGGTCGCGGATGTCGCGGTCGCACTTGTTGATGAAGGTCATGACAGGGGTCCTGCGCATCCGGCAGACCTCCATGAGCCGCAGGGTCTGCGGTTCCACGCCCTTGGCGCCGTCGATGAGCACCACGGCGCTGTCCACGGCGGCCAGGGCCCGGAAGGTGTCCTCGCAGAAATCCTCGTGTCCCGGGGTGTCCACCAGGTTCAGGTGGTGGCCGTCGTGGGGAAAGCTCATGACCGAGCTGGTCACCGAGATTCCGCGCTGGCGCTCGATCTCCATCCAGTCGGAGGTCGCGGCCTTGCGTCCCCGCTTGGCCCGGACCATCCCCGCCTCGCGGATGGCGCCGCCGTACCAGAGCAGCTTTTCCGTCAAGGTGGTCTTTCCCGCGTCCGGGTGCGAGATGATCGCGAAGGTCCGGCGACGCGAGACGGTCTCGGCCAAGGTCATGGAAGGCTCCTCTGGAAGGTTCCGGGATAGTAGGCGGACAGGATCTGCGAGCAGTTCTGGCCCGCCCAGGCTCGGCCCATGGCCCCGTTCTGGGAAAGTCCCACGCCGTGGCCGTTCCCGGTCCCCTCGGCGACGTACCTGCCGTCCTCCCGCTTCAGTTCGAATCGGGTGCTGCGGAGGATGGGCCTCCCTTCGCCGTGGCGCCGCAGCGCCCAGCGGATGCGGTCTCCCGTCACCTCGAAGGTGCCGTTCTTCGCCTCCACCACCAGCTTGGCGGCCCTGCCGGAGGAGTCGCGCCCCTCCAGGCGCAGCGACCGGACCTCGCCGGGATCCACGGTCCGCCCCATTGCCTCGGACAGATCCCGTCGCACCGCCCGGTTCAATTCCGCCGCGGGCCAGGTTTCCGTCCACGATCCGGTGGGCGCGGCTCCGCCCCAGGCCCTCCCGTCGGGAGCTGTGTCGGGCACGCCGCACAGGTAGGGCTGGACCGGCTTCTGCGGCCAGACGTCCCGGATGCTGGCGGTGTGGCCTCCGGAGCCGGAGTGGTAGTAGGCGTCGATGGGGTGCCCTCCGGAATCCGTCAGGATCTGCCCCGAGGTTTCCCGCACCGCGCGCGAGCAGAGACTGTCCTCTCCGGACGCCCCATCGTAGACCTGGTCGCGGGTGTCGTTGCGCAGATCCCAGGCCTTTCCGGAGTATTGGCCCAGGGAGCGCAGGGTGTAGGTGCGGGCCACCACCGCCTGCGCCTTCGCCGCCTCGAAGAAGCGGGGGTCCAGCTTGCGGCCGATCTCGCCGGGCACCACCCCCAGCAGGTAGTCCTCCAATCCCAGGTGGTCCACGACGGCCAGACCGGAACCGCAGGGGACCACGTGGACCTCGCCGCGGAAGCACTTGGTTCCGATGCAGAACCTGTCTCCACCCCCGACGGCCACCTCGGTGGATTCCGCCGATCCGGACGGCCAGGAAATCGCCACCCCTTCGCCTTTCCGGCGGACGCGGAGGACGGACCCGTCCGGGATCCGTCCCGGATCGGCGTTCCCCACCACCTGCCAGGAGCCCTTCAGTCGAAGCTCCAACGGCCCGGCCCCTTCGTACACCTCGACCCGCACCTGGCGCTCCGCTGTCGTGTCCGCGACGGGAGGAGGTTGGGCGAGAAGCCGTCGGGCCTCGTCGGGGGGATCGAAGCCCAGGGTCAGCGCCGCCGCGGCTCCGAGAAGGAGGATCACCTCCCGGAGGTCTGCGCGAGCTTGCGCAACTTGCCCTGGACCAGGCTCCGCGCGACGGGCGAGATCTTGTCCACGAACAGGATTCCCTCCAGATGGTCCATCTCGTGCAGAAGGCAGCGCGCCTCCAACCCCTCCAGGCCTTCCCTCCGGTGGAAATTCCTATGAACGTCCTGCCAGGAGACGTTCACCTTCTCGGGACGGCTGACCTTTCCGCGGACGCCCGGGACGGACAGGCAACCCTCGTCCATGATGCAATCGGGAGCCGCCGGTTCCAGGACCGGATTCACGTAGACGACGGGTGTCTTGGATCCGCCCTCCCGGAACTCGGTGTCCACTGCCAGCACCCGGAGGGGCCGTCCCACCTGCACCGCGGCCAGACCCACGCCGTCGGCCTCGTACATGGTTTCGACCAGGTCGTCGCACCAGGCGCGGAAGGCGTCGTCGAACTCCTCGGGTTCCACGGGGCGCGAGATCTTGCGCAGGACCGGATCACCCCAGGTCAATACCCGAAGCACCGCCATGCCTACCCCTCCTGGACCTTGGACACGATGGCCTGGCGCTGGAACTCCAGCTTCACGGTCTCGGAAAGGCGCAGGACCACGTTGCCGTTCTCCTGGACCTTCTCGACCTCGGCGAAGAATCCCGCCTGGGTCAGAACGCGGTCTCCCTTCTTGAGGTTCTTCTGGAGCTGGTCCGCTTCCTTCTGCTTTTTCATGGCCGGGCGGATGGACAAGAACCACATGGCGCCGCCGAAGACCAGGAAGAGAGGGAGCATGGAGCTCAGGGACTCGACGAGGGACTGGTTCGGTGCGGCCATGGAGGGTTCCTTTGGTGGTTCCGTGGAAAGGCCGGGAAAGGTACCAATCGGACGGTGCGGTGGGGTCCCTACGATTGGGTGGGCTGCGGCAGGGTGAACCAGAACAGGGCACCAGCGCCGGGCGCGTTCTCCACCCCGATCTCCCCGCCCTGGGCTTCCACCGCCAGCTTGCAGAAGGTCAGCCCCAGTCCGGACGAATGGTAGCCGGTCTTCCTGTGCTCCTCCACCTGCCGGAACTTCTCGAAAACCGTCCCGCGCTGGCCTTCCGGAACGCCACGCCCGTGGTCCAGGATCTCCACCCGGGTCCGTCCGGTTCCAGGACGGCAGCGGATTCCGATCGTCGTTTCGAACGGGGCATGGTGGACGGCGTTGGAGACGAGGTTCTGGAGGATGCGCAAGGTCAGATCCCTGTCGCAATGGAGCGTTCCGGGTCCGAGCGCACCCCCCAGTTCCAGGAAATGGTGTTCCACCGTCGAACCGAGTCTCGCCCAGGCTTGCCGGGCGAGCTCCGCCGCGTCGCAGGGCTCGATGGAGACGGGCATCCTCTTTTCTTCCAGACGGCTCAAGTCGAGCATGGTGTTGGAGAGGTTGTTCAAGGCCATGGCGGAATCGACCGCCTTCCGGATCCGGTTGCCGAGCTTTTCGTGTCCCAGGCTCTGCGCTTCCATGGCCGCCAGTTCCAGGTTCCCGCAGATTCCCGTCAGGGGGGACCGCATGTCGTGCACGACCAGGTGCACGAGATCGTCGCGCAGACGCTCCAGTTCCCGAAGGCGACCCATGTTCTCCACCAGGTCCCGCTCCGCGCGGGCGACCCTCAGGTGCATCCGCACGCGGGCCAGGACTTCCGCCGCCAGGAAGGGCTTGGTCACGTAATCCTGGCCCCCCGCCTCGAACCCTTCCAGCTTCGCGTCCAGATCCTGGTGCGCGCTGAGGAAGAGGACCGGGACCTGCGCCATGCCGGGATCGGCCTTCATGCGCCGGCAGACCTCGTATCCGTCCATGCCCGGCATGCTGACGTCGAGCAGCACGAGCTCGGCGAATCCCGCGGACAGGGCGCGCAAGGCCGTCTCGCCGTTCAGGGCGGCCCGCACCTCGTGGCCGTCCACCGAGAGGATGCTCTCCAGGAGCCTCAGGTTGTCCACGTTGTCGTCGACCGCCAGGATCCTGCCGTTCATGGCGCCGGGCCCGCGGACCGCCCCAGCTTCTCCTTGATCGCCTCGAAGTCGAAGGCCGATGCCTTCTCGCGGAGGAACGCGCACACCCTGGGGTGTTCCGACTCCATCGAATCGGCGATCTCGAGCAGACGCTTCTTGTCCAACTGGTCCGAGGCCTCGACGATCCGGAAGCTGGATTCCGGCGGGATCTCGGAGATCTCCTTCGAGGACAATTCCCGGCTCCAGGCCTCCGCTTCGGCCTCGGCCCGGTAGCGGTAGCGCAGCCCCAGGTGCTTCTGCAGCACGGCGAGGACGGTCTCGATGCGGTAGGGCTTCCGCACGAACCCGTCGCATCCGGCCGCGAGCACGTCTGCCTCGTCGGAGCGGAAGGCGCTCGCCGACAGGGCCACGACGGGCACGGACCTCCCCTCCCCGGATTTCCTGATCTCCCGCGTCGCCTCCAGGCCGTCCATGCCCGGCATCCGGATGTCCATCCAGACGAAGTGCGGGCGCCATTCCCGGAACGCATCCACGGCTTGGCGTCCGTCGTAGACCGACCGCACGAGGAATCCCGTTCCCGCCAGGGTCTGTTCCAGGATGGCGAGACTGTCCGCGTCGTCGTCGACCAGCAGGATCCTCCACTCCGATCCACCTTGGATTCCCACCACTTCGCGGGCGTCTTCCCGCAAGACCGCTTCCGTTTCCACGGCGAATTCCACGGGAATCGAGAGCGAGAAGGTGGAGCCTTCGCCGGGCCTGCTCGCCACGGAAAGTTCTCCTCCCATCAGCCGGGCGAAGGAACGGGAGATGGAAAGCCCCAATCCCGTCCCCGATCCGACTTCGGCGCCGGGCGCCTGCCGGAACGGATCGAAGATCCCTCCCCACTGCTCCGGATGGATTCCGATGCCGGTGTCCTCGACGTCGATCTCCACCACGGGAGGCGTGGATGAGGTTTCCGGAACCCGGACGCGGGCGCGCACCACCGCGCCGCCGCGGGCGGTGAACTTCAGCGCGTTGCCCACCAGGTTCAGCAGGATCTGGCGCAGCTTCCCCGCATCCACGCGGATCGGCCGGGCGATCGAATCGTCCGGGTCGAACCGGAGCACCAGGTTCCTGGCGGTCGCGCGCTCCCGGTGGATGTCCAATACGTCCTCGACCAGTTCCGGGAGCCGCACCGCGGATACGGAGACCTCCATCTTCCCGGCGTCGATCTTGGTGATGTCCAGGAGGTCGTCGATCATGGAGAGCAGGTGCTGGCCGGACCGGGAGACGGACCGGACGTGGGAAAGCGCCTGCGGGGGAAGATCCCGCCGGGAGGAGAGGATCTGGCTGTAGCCGAGAACGGAGTTCAGGGGCGTGCGCAGCTCGTGGCTCATGTTGGCCAGGAACATGGTCTTGGCCCGGTTGGCGCCTTCGGCCTGGTCGCGGGCCTGCGCCAATTCCGCCGTCCGCACCTGCACCAGCCGCTCGAGATCGCGCCGGTAGTGCTCCAGCTCGGCCTCCTGCGCCTTGCGTTCGCTGATGTCGCGGACGATGGCGATCGTCGAACCGGCCTCGTCCGACATCGCGCTCAGGGTGATCTCGGTCGGGAACGTCGAACCGTCCATCCGCGAGTGGAGCCATTCGAACCTCTGGGGACCTTCCGCGAGCACGGCCCGGTGGATCGCCCTGGCGCGAGCGAGGGAGGATTCCCCGTCCGGTTGGAACTCCGGCGTGAAGTCGAGGGGGCTCCTCCCGACCAGCGTCCCCGGCGTGGGGCAACCGAACATTTCCATGGTGCTCGGATTGCAGGACTCGAACCGGCGCCCGTCCATGAGGAAGATGGCGTCCTTCGCCGCCTCGAACAGGAGACGGAACCGCTGCTCCGCCCGGATCATCTGCTCCCGCTGGTTGGTGCGGATGCGCTGCAGGTAGGAGGCCATCAGGACCAGCACGATGGGCGCGCCGAAGATCGGAAGGTAGGGCGCCCGGAAGTGGAGGAGATCCACCGCCAAGCTGACGCTCACCGTCAGGATGATGTAGACCGCGAAGACCGCCAGGATCCTCGCCGCGACCTTCTGCTTCTTCCGCTCGTGCCAGGCGACCACGAGGAACACGACCTGGTCCTTGAGGATGGCCAATCCGACCAGCGCCAACAGCACCTTCACGGGATGGGCCTCCACGGGAAGCGCGATGGTCTCCCCCCACGGCAGGACCAGGGGGACCAGCGCCACGCAGCGGCCGAAGACGGGATGGAAGAGGCTCGCCAGGATCGCGGCCGCTCCGACGGCGCAATTGATCGCGAAGAACGTCCGGTACCATCGCCCCGTGAGGAGCGCGACGAACGGCAGGAGCAGGACCAGGGTCAGCTCCGCCGAGATTCCGCGCAGGATCATGAAGACCCGGCATCGCGCGGGGTCGGTGCAACCGTGGATCCCGGCGACGGCGAAGGCGAGGAGGGAATAGCTGAAGCAGAGGAAGGAAAAGACCAGGACCACCCGGTCGTCGCGACGGCCCAACCAGTTCAGCAGGTGGTGCAGCCCGATGAACAGGAGACCGCCCGAGATCATGAGGTAGACGGTCAGGATGGGATGGGCGATGCTCATGCACTTGGCTCCGGTTTGCGGGGAACCAGCGAACCCGATGATATCACAATTCCGATCCCTAGGACCCCACCACGCCTCCGTGCCGCACGATCTTTCCGTCTTCCCAGTAGAGCACGTCCTCGGCGAGGTTGCAGGCGAGATCCCCGATGCGCCTGAGGTCCTGCCCGATGCGGATCTCGAGGAAGGAATGGTCGATGTCCGAGGCGTCGCCGCTACCGGCGCGGGTCCGGGCGTTGCCCCACGTGGCCCTGGAGAGCGACCGCATGGAAGGCGATTCGTCCAGCACCGACTGGGCGACCCGCGAATCCCGTTCCCTCAGGGCGTGGAGGGAGCGGCCCAGCATGGACAGGATGCGGGAGGACAGCAGGGAAAGCGCGTCCCCGACGGGACCGGACAGGTTGGGCGACGCCTCCAGGACGCTCAGGGCGTGGTCGGCGATGCGCTCCAGGTCCCCGTTGGCACGCAGCACCGTGACCAGGGCGCGCAGGTCGCCACCGACGGGATGGTGCAGGGCCATGATGCGGAGGCATTCCTCTTCCAGGACCACCTCCTCGCGATCGATGTCGTCCTCCAGCGCCTTGGGGTCCGCGGGCTTGGAAACGGAATTCGTCAAGATGGAACAGGCCGCCGTCGCCTGCCGGAGGACCCGCTCGCCCTGCCGTTCCAGGAGGGAAGCGAGTTGGCGCAATTCGTCTGCTGTTTGTTTCGACATTCTTGAGTGGGAACCCTATCCGAATCGGCCCGAAAGGTAGTCCTCGGTGCTGCCCCGCATCGGGCGCTGGAAGACGCGGTCGGTGGGGCCGTACTCCTCCAGCTTGCCGTCCAGCAGGAAGGCCACGCGGTGCGGCAGGCGGGACGCCTGGGCGAGGTTGTGGGTGGCGAGCATCACGGTGCGGGAGCCGGAAAGATCCAGGAGCGCGCGCTCGACGATTTCCGTCTCCCGGGGATCCAGGTCGCCGCAGGGTTCGTCCAGCAGGAGGACCTCGGGTTGGCCCACGGCGGCGCGGGCCAGGTTCACCAGTTGGCGCATTCCCGCGCGAAGGCCCTGTGCGGGCCGGTGCAGGTGGTCGCGCAGGCGGTCCCAGGCCGAGATGGACCGCAACGCCGCTTCCACGGCGTCGTCCAGCCGGGGCCCGGGTTTCCATCCGTCCAGGAGGAGGGGAAAAGCGACGTTGCGATGGACGGATCCGGGCAGGACCGCGGCGTCGCGGAACACGGTGCCCGTCCGGCGCTTCAGGGAAAGGTCGTCCACGCCCCGGCCCCAGAGGGGATCCTTGTCGAGGAACACGCCCCCGCTGGTCTCCACGCCGGGTCGACCGGCGAGAAGGCGGTTGACGGAAGACAGGAGAACGCTCTTGCCGGATCCGGCCGGACCCACCAGGGCGACGATCCGGCCCTTGGGGATTCCCAGGTCGATCCACCGCAACAGATCCCGACCCGCGGAGCGGACCGTCCACCCGCGGAACTCCACGTGCACCACGTCGCCGGGGTCGTTCGGGTGCAGGGCCGGGTGGATCATCGGGTGATCTCCGGTTCCCGGCGCAGAAGCAACCTCACGGCGGCGTATTCCAGGCCCACGCAGAGCAGGGCGAGGAGGGAAAGCGACAAGAACGCCAGGGGTCGGCCCAACTCCCCGTCCGAGGGTGGCCAGGGAGGATCGCAGGCGAGCACGCCCAGATGGAGGAAGCCTCCGGACAGGGACGGAGCCGGTGCGGATCCGACTCCGGACCGTCCGATGGCGCGGGCCGCTCCCACCAGGAAGAGCGGGGCCGTCTCCCCGGCCGCGCGCGCCAGTCCCGAAAACCACGCCCCGACCAATCCCCTGGCCGAGGCGGGTAGGATCACCCGGCGCAGGACCTGCCACCTGGTCGCACCGCAGGATCGCGCGATCTCCCTCCAGGAACGGGGGACCCGGTCGATGGCGGACATCGCCCTGGCCAGGGTGACGGGGGCGGAGAGCGCCCCCAAGGTGATCGCTCCCCAGAGCATGCCTCCCGTTCCCCAACGGACCCCCGAGGCGAAGATCGAGTCCAGGTGGACGCCCATGCCGCCCACCAGCACTCCCGCCCCGATCACGCCCCAGACCACGCCCGGAACCGCCGCGAACCATTCGGAGGAGCTGCGAACCCATCTCGTGCGCAGACCTGGATCGGTGCGGTCCGCGAGCTGCAGCGCGGCCAGGAGCGCGGGCAGCCCCCCCACCAGGCCGGAGAGCAGGACCAGCGCCAGGGTCCCCGCCACGACTGGCTCCAGTCCCCCTCCATCCCACGCGTCGGGGGCTTCCAGGAGCAGGCGCCCGAGGTGCGGAACGGTTTGACGGATTCCGTCAAGTAATCCGGACGGAGCGCGTTCCGCATCCCGGATCGAGGAGAGGCGCGCGGGGCGCACGGTCCCGTCCAGGTCGGAGAACAGGCCCACCACCCGGCGGTCTTCCGCATCGAACAGGGCCAAGCTCCGGGCTGCCTGTCCCGGCCGCATCTTGCCGCCGTCGGTCGGAATCCGACGCGCGAGCCGGTTCCGGTCGCCCCCCAGGCGCGACGGCATCTCCTCCAGCGCCTGCCGCGCCGATGGTCCCCTCAAGGTGTCCCCGTCCTCGGTCACCACGCCGGACAGCCGACCCATGAGGAGGGGACCGTCGTCTCGGCGGACCAACCAGGCTTCCGTGTCCACGGACAGGGAGGACGGCATCCCCTCCAGGACCCGGATGGACCCGTCGCCGAGGAGGGCGGGCTGGACGCCTCGGGCCCTCTCCGGTCGGCTGGGCGGTAGGGGAATGGCCAGGATCCGGGAACCGTCGCGCAGACGCGCGATTCGCGGCGACGGGGGAACCAGGAGTCTTGCGGTGTCGCAAAGGAGGGCCAGCACGGGCAGGGCCAGGAGCACCACCAGCAGGGCGAGCGCCGATCGGGCGGGGAATTTCATTCCGCCTCCGTGTCGATCCAGCGCGGATCCAGACGCTGCGCGATGGCGTGCAGGGCCATGGCCCAAAGGCTCAGGAGCAATGCGCCGCGCATCAGATCGCACCAGAGATCGCCGTGCGGGATCGCCTCGGGAAGATCCCGCACCAGGGCGACACCGGCGGTGGGGGAGCCGCCGGTGGGGGAGAAGCCTCCGGACACCAGGAGCACCGCCATGGTCTCCCCGGAAGCGCGGGCCACGGCGCGGAGCAGGGCGGCCAGGAGGCCCGGGCGGGCCGCGGGCAGGGACAGGTTTGTCAGGATCTGCGCAGGGTGCGCTCCCAGGGCGAGAGCCCCTTCGGTCCAGGACTGGAAGGTCTTGCGGTCCAGCGCGTCGGAGAAGGAGAGCCACAGCGGCATTCCCATCCCCCAGGCCAGCGCCAGCACCGCCCAGGCGGGATTCCGGACGGGAAGTCCGGTGGTTTGGGCGATCCAGGGCGCTGCCAGGTGCAGGAGCACGAAGGCGGGAACGACCAGGGGAAGCGCCGCGGTCGAACGGATGATGGAGCTGGCGCGGATGTGCCGCGAAAGAAGCGCGACGGCGATCGCCGGTCCGGCGGCGAGCAGGACTCCGGAGGTCCCGAGCGCCGCGGAACCCGCCACCCATCCCAGGACCCGGTTCCATCCACCGGGTTTTCCGTTTCCGAGCGCCTGCGCCACCAGCCATGCCGCGCTGGACGCCAGCACCAAGGGGGCGACCCAGCCCCCCGAACGCAGGACCGCGCTCGCCACGAAATCGGCGGTCCGTACGGAGAAGGGAACGGACCGGATCCGGCGCTCAGCCATCCTTGCGGCTCAGCCGCCACCCATGAATCGGACGATCTCGACCTGGTCCCCCTCCGCCAGCGGAGTCGCGCCCCATCTGGACCGGTCCAGGGCCTGCAGATTGTGTTCGACCACCACCCACTGCGGATCCAATCCCATGGACCCGACCAGCGCCAGGATGTCGGGATTCCCGTCGATCCGCTTCGGGTCCCCGTTGAGCTGGATCTCCATCGCTACACCTCCCAGCGATCCGGATCCCATTGGTAGCCCAATCCCGTCACGGTATGCACGCACTTGGAGTAGGTCCCGAGCTTCTCCCGCAATCGCGTGATGGCGACGTCCACGGAACGGGGACCCGAAGTGCTTTCCATGCCCCAGACCTCCTCCAGGAGGTGGAGCCTTTCGACGGCACGGCCCTTGGCCACCACCAGCGCGCGCAGCACCTCGAATTCCTTGAAGGTGAGGTTCACCGGCGATTCTCCGATGTGCACCTGGCGTCGATCGAGGTCCACCGCGAGGTCGCCCACCCGCAGGCGCTCGCCGGAGATGGACCCGGTGGTCCGGCGCAGGATGGCCTGGATGCGCGCCACCAGTTCCCGGGGGGAGAACGGCTTGGCGACGTAGTCGTCCCCTCCCACGGAGAAGCCGTAGATGCGGTCGTGCTCTTCGGTGCGGGCGGTGAGGAACACCACGGGAACGGCGCGATGGCGCTCGGATTCCCGCATGCGGCGACAGATCTCGGTGCCCGGGAGGTCGGGGAGCATGACGTCCAGGATGGCGAGCTCCAGGCGCTCGTCGGAGAGGATGGAAAGGGCTTCCGATCCGGTCCGGGCGGCGAAGGTCCGGTAGCCCGCCTTCCGCAGCGCGTGCACGGTGAGGTCCAGGATGTCGGGGTCGTCTTCCAGGACTAATATTCGTTCGGTGGCCATACCGCTGGCAATCTAGCACCGGTCGGACATGGCGGGAACCGCACCGAAACCGCGCTGGAACAGGGTTGCGGAAACGCCCAGGACCATGAGACGATAGCAACCCGCCTGAAACATCCCGGAAACATCCGATTGGCCTCTTTACGATTCCTGAAGAGGAACGCCCACACTCCCATAAACCATGGAGCAACAATGAACGGAAGCAAGATCACCATCGCCTTGGCCCTGGCCGCAATGGCCGGAGCCTACGCGGACGTGCCGGATTCGCTGGTCGTCAAGGTCGACAGCCTGAACAGCGGCCTCCTCCGCACCGAGAAGACCGTGGGCATGCTCAGCCACTTCAAGGTCGGCGGATTGGTCCAGTTCCAGTACATGTATTTCACCGACACCGGCGAGGCGGGCGGCAACGCCGCCAAGCAGGGTGCCTGGGCCATCAAGCGCGGTCGCATCAAGACCACCTACGACGCCGGAAACGGCGTGTCGGCCGTCTGGCAGCCCAACTTCGACGAGACCGGAGCGGTCACCTCCAAGGACGCGTTCCTGCAGTTCGAAGAGCCCTGGCTCAAGAGCTTCGGAATCCGCGGCGGTCTCCAGGACATTCCCTTCGGCTTCGAAATTCCCTATTCTTCCGCCGCCATCGAGACGCAGGAGCGCTCCCGCTTCGAGAACAACGGTCCCTTCAACGGAGAAAAGGACGTCGGCCTGGTCCTGTTCGTCCATCCGGCCCAGATTCCGTTCCTGAACGCGAAGATCGGCTGGACCAACGGGCAGGGCATCAACGCCTCCTACCAGGATCCCAAGGACATCGTGGGACGGCTCGGATTCAACACCTCCGCCCAGGATCTGGGTCTGGGCGTGAGCGGCGGTGTTTCGTTCTACAACAACATGTTCCTCTCGGCCACCGATACCATCCGCGAGGTCGTGTCGAGCGCGATGACCAAGGAAGGTGGACGCATGCGCGACGATCTGGACGCGCACGTGGTGGGTGCCGATCTGCAGGCCATGTACAAGTTTCCCTTCGGCGGCAGCGCCAAGGTCATGGCCGAGTACTACGGTGGCAAGGTCGTGGGAGCCACCAACAGCCTCAAGCCCTACCTGGGCGTGGGCAACGCCGACATCCGCAACGCCATGGGCTACTACGTGACCGGCGTGCTGAACCCGCTGGCCATGCTTCCCCAGTTGCAGTTGGTGTACCGCTTCGACTACTACGATCCCAACACCGACGTCTCCGGAAACAGCGTGGACGCCAAGACCGGCTTCTCCTCGGCGGATCTGGCCTACGTCACCAACAAGATCGGCGTGAACGTGTACCTGAACGCCAATCTGATGCTGAGCTTGGACTACGACTTCATCGCCAACGAGACCACCAATGCTCCTTCGATGGACGGCTGGTCCAGCGATGTCGGCCGTACGGTGGCTCAGGGAGCCTTGAAGACGGGCACCTACAAGGAGCTCACGGACTTCTCGAAGAACGTCGACGACGACCAGCTCAACTTCCGTATCCAGGTGATGTACTAAGAAACGGGAACGGGGGCGGAACCATCTTGGACTCCATCCATCCTGCTTCGCCCCCGACCAAGATCCGCGCGGCGGATCTGAATCTGCACTACGGCCCAAGGTACGCGCTGCGGCACATCGACCTCGAGATCGAGGAGAACCGTGTCACGGCGCTGATCGGCCCCTCGGGGTGCGGGAAGAGCACCTTCCTGCGTTGCCTGAACCGAATGAACGACCTGATCGATTCCGCGAAGACCTCGGGCGTGGTCGAAATCGACGGCGAGGACATCTACGCCCCGGGCGTCGACCCCGTCCTTCTGCGGCGCAAGGTGGGGATGATCTTCCAGAAGTCGAACCCATTCTCCAAGTCCATCTTCGAGAACGTCGCCTACGGCCCCCGGGTGCACGGCGTGAAGGACAAGAGGAGGCTCGAGGAGATCGTGGAACGGTCGCTTCGCCAGGCGGCGCTGTGGGAGGAAGTCAAGGACGACCTCTCCAAGTCCGGTCTGGGCCTCTCCGGGGGACAGCAGCAGCGCCTGTGCATCGCCCGGGCGATCGCGGTGGATCCCCAGGTGCTTCTGATGGACGAACCCGCCTCCGCACTGGATCCCGTCGCCACGGCCAAGATCGAGGAACTGATCTGGCATCTCAGGGAAACCTACACCATCGTGATCGTGACGCATTCCATGCACCAGGCGTCCCGGATCTCGGACACGACCGCTTTCTTCTACATGGGGGAGATGGTCGAGACGGGTCAGACGCAGAAGATCTTCACCAGTCCCTCGCAGAAGCGGACAGAGGACTACATCACCGGCCGGTTCGGCTGAAGGAGCGCAGGCAATGGAAAGACACTTCGAAAAGTCCCTGGAAGACCTCCTCTCCGCCCTGGCCGAGATGGCGGGTCATGTCGACGGCGTCCTGGAGTCCGCGGAGGACAGCCTGAACAACAGCGATCCATCGCTCGCGGAAGGGGTCTTCACCGGCGAGAAGGACATCGACGTCGACCAGAACAAGCTGGACGAGATGATCGTGGACTTCATCGCGCTGCACCAGCCGGTGGCCAGCGACCTGCGCCAGGTCCTCTCGGCGCAGGACATCGTGGTGGACCTGGAACGCATCGGCGACCACGCAGTGAACATCGCCGAGTCCTCCATCCGGCTTTCCGGCCTGCGCACGCCGCCCGACCTGCTCAAGCTCCCGGAGATGTGCATCCTGGCGCGCTCCATGGTGGCGGATTCCGTCAGGTCCTTCCTCACCCGCGACGCGGACCTGGCCCGCAGGACCATCGCCCGCGACGACCGGATGGACGCCCTCAACCGGGAGATGACCCGGCTGGTGATCGGGGCCATCAAGGAAGATCGCGAGCTCGTGGAAACCGGATTGGAGCTGATCCGCATCTCCAAGAACCTGGAACGGATGGCGGACCTCTCGGCGAACGTCGCGGAGGACGCGCTGTACCTGGTCGAGGGGCGCACCGCCCGGCACCAGCCCACCTAGGGCGAAGGAGCTCCGCGCCAAGGCGGCCGGAGCCAGCTATCTTCCGGTCCACCGATGGGAGACGAACTGGAAGCGGTGGCCATGTCCGGCGGTGTCGACAGTTCCGTCGCCGCCCTGTTGCGGGTGCGCGCCGGCGCCAGGACGCTGGGCCTGACCATGAAGCTCTGGGATTCCGGTTGCGACGGGGATTCCCCGGACAAGGCCTGCTGCACGGCCGACCACGCCGTGGACGCCATGCGCGTCTGTCAGAAGCTTGCCATCCCGCACTTCGTCCTGGACCTGCGGGACGAGTTCCGCCGGGAGGTGGTGGACGTGTTCGTCTCCGAGTACCTGGCGGGCCGCACCCCCAATCCCTGCGTGCGGTGCAACACCTTCCTCAAGTGGGAATCCCTCTGGGAGAGGGCTCGGGACCTGGGATGCCGGCGCCTTTCCACCGGGCACTACGCCCGCATCCGCGGCATGTCCGACGGTCCAGGCCTTTTGCGTGGAGCGGACCCCTTGAAGGACCAGTCGTACTTCCTGTGGGGGATTCCCCGGATGCTCCTCGAGCACACGGACTTCCCCCTGGGCGATCTTTCCAAGCCCGAGATCCGGTCGCTCGCCACCCAGGCGGCTTTGCCCACCGCCGCGAAATCCGAAAGCCAGGACATCTGTTTCGTTCCCGGCGGCGACTACCGCGCGTTGGTGCGGGGAATGCGACCGGATGCACCGCTCCTGGAGCCCGGACCCATCGTGGGACCCGGAGGATCGGATCTGGGCCGGCACCAAGGTCTCGCTTCCTACACCCTGGGGCAGCGCCGAGGCGTGGGCGTGGCATGGAGCGAACCTCTCTATGTCACCGGGATGGATACCGGTTCGAACACCCTCCGCCTGGGTCCGCAGGAGGACTTGGATGTGGATCGGCTCGAACTCGAACAGGAAAACTGGCTGGTCGACGACCCCTGGGACCGTTCGGACACGTCGGTCCAGGTGCGGTACCGGAGCGCTCCCCACCCCTGTCGCCTGGAGAGGACGTCCCGCGGAACCCTGGTGCATCCGACAAGTCCCATTCTCGGTCCGGCCCCCGGCCAGAGCATGGTCGTCTTCCAAGGGGACCGGGTCCTGGGTGGGGGCGTTCTGGCGCGGACGCGGCCTTCGAGTTGACACGGGGTTCGGCTAGACTATACATTTCCCCCTCTTAAGACTTGTTCCTACAAATCCATCGAGGTTCCCACAGTGCCCAACAAGAAGTCCGCCGAAAAGCGTCTGCGCCAGTCCGAAAAGGCGCGCACCGTGAACCGCGCCGTCCGTTCGGAAATCCGCACCTCGCTCAAGAAGGTCCGCGGAGCGCAGTCCAAGGACGAAGCACTCAAGGAACTCCCCAACCTGTTCTCCCTGCTGGACCGCGCCGCGCGCAAGAACCAGGGGAACATCAAGGACAACACGGCCTCCAACTACAAGCGCAAGGCCCATCTGGTGGTCGCCAAGCTGGCTTGAGCCTTCCCGGGCGCGGTCGATTCGACGCCCGGTCGGATATTCCCCTCAGTGCTTTCGCGCGGTCCCCAGCGCCCTGGAAGCCATTCCCAGGCCGCCCAGTTTGCGCTTGAACCGTTCGTGCAGGATTTCGCGGACTTCCCGGGTGCCTGCGGCCTGGAGGGCCTCGCGTGCGGCCTCGCGTGCGTCCTGCCAATTGATGGATCGCAGGATCTTCTTCACTTCCAGGATCGCCCAAGGGCTCATCGAAAGCTCGTCGACCCCCAGGCCCACCAGGACCATGGCTCCGACCGGATCCGAGGCGATCTCGCCGCAGACCTCCACCAGAGTGCCGAACGGGCGCGAACCTTCCACCGTGAGCTGGATCAACCGGAGCACGGCGGGGTGGAGCGGGTCGTAGAGGCCGGAAAGGCGCTGGCTTCCGCGGTCCACGGCCAAGGTAAACTGGGTCAGGTCGTTGGTCCCAACCGACAGGAAATCGCACTCGCGGGCCAGGGTCTCGACGCACAGGGCGGCCGAAGGCACTTCCACCATGGCGCCGATGGGCATGCTCTCCGCGAAGGGGATGCCCTGCGCGGACAGTTCCCGCCGAGCCTCCCCCAGCATCCGCTTGGCTTCGCGCAGCTCGTGGATGTCGGCGATCATGGGAAACAGGAGCCGGACGTTTCCGTGCGCGGATGCGCGCAGGATGGCGCGCAGCTGCGGCAGGAAGATGTCGGGGCGGTCCAGGCACATCCGGATGCTGCGCCAGCCCATGAACGGATTCTGGTCGGGGTGGGTGCCCTGCAGGGCGTCGATGATCTTGTCGCCTCCGGCGTCCAGGGTGCGGATCGTGACGGGCCGTGGATTCATGCGCTCGAGGATGAACCGGTAGGCGCCGAGCTGCTCCTCCTCGGACGGGACGTGTCCCTGCAGGAAGATGAACTCGGTCCGGTAGAGCCCGATCCCGTGCGCCCCCACCGAAATGGCGTTTTCGGCTTCCACGGGGAGTTCGATGTTCGCGGAGAGCATGACCGGCCGACCGTCCATGGTCACCGAGGGAAGGTCCCGGAGGCTGAACAGTTCCAGCTCGAACCGTCGCAGGGCCTCCTGGCGGTCGCCGACGGCCTTGCGCTCCTTCTCGGTCGGGTTCACCACCAAGGTGCCCGCGTTCCCGTCCAGGGCCACCATGTCCCCGGTGCGGATGGAGGTCGAGGCGGTCGAAAGTCCGGAGACGGCGGGCAGGTGCAGTGCTCTGGCGAGGATCGCCACGTGGGAGGTGGGGCCGCCCAGGTCCGTGGCGATGCCCAGGACGTTGCGCACCCGCAGCTGGGTGAGGGTGGAGGGGTTCAGGTTCTGGGCCACCACCACCGATGGTTCGGAGATCTCGATGGTGCGGCGGCGGTGCCCCTTGGTGAGCTGGCGGACGACGCGTTCCGAGACGTCCTCGATGTCCGTCGCCCGCTCCCGCAGATAGGCGTCCGGGATCCTGGACAGGCGCTGGATCAGCTCTTCGGAGCGGCGGCGCAGCAGGAACCCGGCCTCGCGCGATTCGGCGGACACGGCCTTGCGCACGGCACCCATCAGCTCCACGTCGTCCAGGAAGAGGAGGTGGGCCTCGAAGACGCGTGCTTCCGACGCCCCGACCTCCTTGAGGACCTGGTCGCGCAGTTCCAGGAGCTCCCCACGCGCCTCGGCGATCGCGCCGTCGAACTTCTCGAGTTCCGCAGCCACCTCGTTGGGTTCCAGCAGCCGGTCGTTGACCACCGACTTTTCCTCGTGCAGGATGATGCACTTCCCCAGGGCGAGACCTGGAGCCGCCGATTGGCCACGGAGCACCCTTCGGGTGTTCGGACGGATCGCGGAGGTGACCGGCATCCGAAGCAAGGTAGAAACTGGCCGCGCACCAAATTCCGGGTTCGACCCGGAAACGGGAGTATCTTGCGCGGCTCATGTCCGGCACGCTCGACACCCTCCATCGCCCTTCCTGTCCCGTCCAGATGGACCTGGAGGGGCTGGAATTGCAGGGATTCTCCATCGGAGGCCTCGCCACCTACCTGATGGTCCCGGAGTGGAGGGTCTGCTTCGACATCGGCGAATGTCCGGTGGACGCCATCCGGTTTCCCCACGTCTTCCTCACGCATTCCCACGGAGACCATGCACGCGGCCTCCTGCGGCACTTCTCACTGCGCCGCATGCTGAACATGCCGCCGGCGGAATACTTCGTGCCGGACTTCCTCGTGGAACCGCTGCGCAACCTGGCCCTGGCCTGGTGCGACCTGGAGGGACACCGCAACCGGATGGAGTACGTCCCCGATTTCCGTCCCCTGCCCAAGCGGGGATCGGTGGAACTGAACCGGCAACTCCGCGTGGCCACCTTTCCCGTCGACCACCGGGTGCGGTCGCTCGGATTCACCGCCCAGGAGGTCCGGAAGAAGCTGAAGCCGGAGTTCCACGGCACCGAGGGCCACGAGCTCGGAGCCTTGAAACGGCAGGGTGTCGAAATCGAAACCGAGACTCTCCATCCCCGGCTGACGTTCATCGGCGACACCACGGTCCGGACCCTGGAGCGCGAGCCGCATGTATTGGATTCCGAAATCCTCGTGATCGAGACCACCTTCATCCTGCCCGAAGACCTGGAGATGGCCAAGCCCAAAGGCCACCTGCACCTGCAGGAGCTCTTCGATCTCCTGTCCTCGGATCCCGGCGCCTGCAGGTTCCGCCACCTGGTGCTGAAGCACTTCAGCATGAAGTACACGAGGGCGCAGATCGAATCCGTGGTCCGGCGGAAGACTCCGGAATTCCTGAAGGATCGGGTCCGTCTCCTGATCTGATCGCCGCCGGGGAAGATCCCCCCCGGCGACCCGCCCGGGAGGTGGGCGGGACTAGATTGTGGCCATGAAATTCATCGTCGCGCTCTGGAAGTTCCTGTCCTTCCCGCTGGTCCTGGGTGGTGGCGCGTTGCTCTGGTACGGGATCCACAATTGGACCGCCGGAACCGCCGACGTGGTGATGGACGGGAAGACGCTGCTTTCCTCCCGGCCGGAGGCGGCGAAATTCCGCGACAGCGTCGACTTCGACCTTTCGACGGCCTCGCTTCGCCAGTCCAACGTCATGGGAGTGAAATCGCGGCCGCTCGCCGCGTTCCCGGTGTGGATCGGAGCTGACACCGGCGCCATCCGGCTGATCGCGGTTTCCGCGAAGCCCCGCTTCCTGGGGCCTGTCGTGCAGGGTTTCCTGCGCGTGGATTCCACCGCCGGGGAGCTGAAGGTTCGCTCCACGGAAACCGCCTCCGAGGGAACTCTCCAACCCCAGTTCGACGCGATGGTCCAGGTCCTGGCCGTCAAATTGAAGGACGATCTGGGCGGCGAAGTGCGTGGACGCATCCTGCTGGAAGGCGTTGCGTTGCGACAAACCGACAGCTCCCGCTCCGGCATCGCCGGTGTCGCGCCCGAATACTGGGAGATCCACACCGGGGGCGTTCCGTCGCCGGGAACGGTCTACGCCTGCGTCGGCGGTGGCGTGGCTTCCATCCTGCTGGGGGTGGTGTTCCAGGTCGCCGCGGGTCGCTGGGACCGCCGTCGCAGCGAGGAAGAGGAAGAGGAACGCCAGAACGAGAAGCCCCTGGTCTGAGCGGTGCCGATGCGCATCCTGGTCGTCGGCGCCACCTCCTTCTGGGGTCGGCCCCTGGTGGACGAACTCCGTTCGCGGGGACACGACGTCTCGGTGTTTTCGCGCGATCCCCGGGCCTTCCCCGACGACTGGCGACTGGCCATCCCCTGCCATTGGGGATCCCTGGACCACGGGCACATCCTGGAAGAGGCCTTGGACGGCGCCGATCGCGTGGTGGCGTCGGTGTCGGCAGGTCGACGCAGGGAACAGGCCGACCGGGCCGAGGTGGACGGAATCCGGCATCTCCTGCGGGCGCTTTCGCGCAGGCCGGGAACGGACCTCGTCCGCTTGACTTCCCCGGCCCCGCTGCGGGATTCCGACTGGTGGCCCATGGCCACGCGCCGCCGCGCAGACCTGCTGGTGGAAACCTCGGAAGTGCCCCATTGCCTGGCCGAAATGGGATGGGCACCGGAGATGCTCGCCCCTCTCCTGCGGGATCGCAAGATCTGGCTGCCCCATCCGGTCTCCGTCCCGGGCAGGATCCTTTGGCAATCGCGGCGGGATGGTGTCCGGAAGCTCGCGGATCTCGTGTCCGGAACATCCCTGCCTCCACGCGCCAGGATCCGCGGCAGGGACAGCGCCACCCTGCTCGAACTGTCCACGCGGGCTTGCATCCGTTGGATCGAATTGGAACGGATCCATCTGCCCGGTAGATTCTTCCACTGGATCGCGCGGATGGGATCGGGTTTCGGGTTCGCCGGAGTGAGGCTCGTCCATGCGGGATCCCAGGACGAAACCCGAGCCCCCGGCGGGGGAGAGGATTCCCTGTCGGAATGGCCGCAATTCAACCGGAGGAACGCATGAGAACATCGACCTGTCTGATCTTCGCCGCCCTGATCGCCGCTATCGCGCTGGGTTCCTGCGGCCCGAAGCCGACCCCGGGACAGCCCGACCGCGACCACGCCGACACCGCCTTCGGCCAACTGAAGAAATAGACTCCATCCGCAAAGCTGGTCGGAGATCGGGGATGGGAGCGAGAATCCGCCCCGAGATCAGACCAGCTTTTTGTCGATCAGTTTCTGCGCGGTTTGATCGATCACATCCGGCTGGTCGTAGTAACCGGCCTCCAGCTTGGCTCGGACCTCGACGATCTTGTCCTCCCGGACCGGGTCCCCGGCCGTGGCGACCGCGGAAATGCCGGCGGAGGTGGAGTCCTTCTTGCGGGAATCCTTGGACAGGTCCACGCGATCCTTCCGCGCGGACGGGGTCCCTGGCTGCGCCGGCCCCCCTTTCTGCCCTTCGGGCAGGGGCATCGGCGCACCGGTGAAGTTGATTCCGGTGACGTTCATGACTCCCTCCAAGTCCTCTTCGGCAAGCGCATGGAGGAACTTTAGCCTTTCGCGAGAGGGACGACCTCTTCCTCGTTCTGGAAGATGGTGAACAGGCGGTCGATCGCGACCATTTCGAACAGGTCGTGGATGTCTTCCGAAAGCTTGAGGAGACGGAGGTCGCCCCCTCGGGAGCGGACCTCCTGGAGGCAATGGATGAGCATCCCCACCCCGGAGGAGTCGATGAACCCGACGTCCTGCAGATCGATGAGGAGATCCAATTCGCCTTCGTCCTGCAAGCGCTTGATCGTCGTGCGCAGATCCGCAGCGTCTCCACCCTTGATCTGTCCGGTCACGTCGAGCACGAGACTGGTCCCGATGCGTCTGGTCTTGATCTCCATCGTCATGTCCTGTCGGTTCGTTCCTGCGGAAAGGCGACTTCCACCACCGTGCCCCGCCCTTCCAGGGATTGGACCCTGAATGTACCACCCAACAAGGTGGTGAGGTGGTGGGAAATCGCCACGCCCAGTCCGACACCTCCCTGGCGAGTGGTGAAAAACGCCTCGCCGACCTTCTTCAGAAGCTCCGCGGACATCCCCGTGCCGTTGTCCCGCACCCGAAACCGGACCTGCTCGGCGTCGGAGGCCGCGTCCAAGGTGATCCGGCCGGGGCTGCCCGGGGGAATGGCCTGCAACGCGTTCAAGGCGAAATTTGAAAGGATCTGGACGAGCATGTCCCTGTCGATGCTGGCCGTCAGGACGGATGGAACCTTGATCCGGACATCCACGCCCTCGCGTCCCTCCCGCACCATCCGGGCCACGACCATCTCCCGGACCTCCGCCAGGAGTGCCGGGATTTCGATGGAACGCAGCGAGGGGACCCTCGGTCGGGAAAAGTCGAGGAATTCCGAGAGGATCCTGTCCAGCCGCTCGGATTCCCGCCGAATGAGCGCGAGAAGCTGACGGTCTTCGTCGTTGGAACCCCCCGAGGCCTCGCCGAGGAGCTGGGCCGACCCCGTGATGGACGCCAGGGGGTTTCGGATCTCGTGGGCGATCCGGGCGGCCATGTGCCCCAATGTGGCGCCGCGTTCGGCCGATCGGACCTCTTCCTCCATCCTGCGGATCGCGGAGATGTCGTGCAGGGCCACGACCACGTTGCGGAGGCGTCCCTCCATCCACTGTCCGGCGATCTGGACCTGGACCCAACTCGACGGGTTCACGCGGATTTCGCGGGCGGCCTTGGGCACGGCTCCACGCGACACCTCGCGGGCGGCCTCGACCAGTTCCGAACCCCAGGCCTCGGAGGCCAGGACCTGGTGGAGGCGCGCGCCGGGGTGGAGGGGGTGGCGAAGGATGGAACACGCCGACTGGTTGAAGTAGAGGAGCTTGTCGTCGGAGTCCAGGACCAGCACACCGTAGGAGAGCCTGTTCAGGACGCCGTCGAGGTCCAGGCGGGCGAGCATCAGATCCCTCGCCTGGTCGTCGGACAAGACCCTCTGGCGTCGGACGGTCTCCGCCAGGTAGGCGGTGAGGAAGGAAACCGTGGTTCCCAGGCCGACGAACATCGAGGTCCGCAGGATCACGGTGGAAACCGTGAGCGTGGCCAGGTTCCGCCCCTCCCATCCCCAGCCCAGGTGTCCCAGGGAAAGGCTCCCGAACATGAGCAGGGAAGCGATGGAGACCAGGATCGCCCCGCGGTGGCGCAGGATGAATCCGGCGAGGGTCGCGGTCAGCACGAACAGGAGGATGAAGTCCGACAGCAGGCCTCCGTCCGCGGCGACGATCAGGGTTTCCACCCACACGTCCATGCAGAACAGGATCCCCAGCAGGACATCCTGCCAGGGTCGGGGAGCCTCGTCGAAACGGCTGCGGCGCACCAGGCTTCCCAGGTAGACCAGATCCCCCAGCACGTGGAGGGAGAGCCACAGCCAGACCGAGGGAGGAGAGGGAATCGCGAGAGCGGAAAGGAAAAGCGCCACCGGCGTCAGGACGCGGGTGGCGCCGATCCATCGCAGGTTGATCGGCGGAGACTCCGCCCGGGTCACTTGATGTTGCCGGCCATCTCGAACATGGGCAGGTACATGGCGATGAGCACCGCGCCGATGATTCCGCCCAGGACCACGATGACCAGGGGTTCCAGCATGGACGTGAGCGAATCCACGGCGGCCTCGACCTCGGTGTCGTAGAAGTCGGACACCCTGGTGAGCATGTCGGAAAGGCCACCCGTCCGTTCGCCCACCGCGATCATCTGGATGACCATGGGCGGGAACACCCCCGTGGCCTTCAACGGCTCGGCGATGGACTGGCCGCCGGAGATGGCCTCGACCGTCCGGAAGATGCCCGCCTCGAGGACGACGTTGCCCGAGGTCCTCGCGGTCACGGTCAGGGCGTCCAGGATGGGCACGCCCGAGGAGAGGAGGGTCCCCAGCGTGCGACAGAATCTGGCCACGGCGCTCTTGCGCTGCAGGTCGCCGAAGAGCGGGAGCTTGAGCATCAGGCCGTCCCAGAAGTACTTGAACCGGGGGCTCCGCTTGATTGCCTGGAGGAGACCAACCACGGCGCCGACGATCAGGATCAGGATCCACCACAGGTTGTGCTTGAGGAAGTCGGAGATGGCCATCACGACGCGGGTCGGGGTGGGGAGCTGGCCGCCCATGTCCTTGAACATGTTGGCGAAGACGGGCACGACCAGGGTCATCAGCGCGAAGACCGCGCCGATGGCGACGATGGCCACCATCACGGGATAGGTCAGGGCGCCCTTCACCTTGCGTCGCAGGGCTTCGGCCGCTTCCTGGTAGTCGGCGAGGCGAGAGAGGATGGTGTCCAGGATGCCGCCCGCCTCGCCGGCCCGCACCATCTGGCAGTAGAGTTCGGAGAAGACGGGTTTGTGCTTCTCCATGGATTCGGCCAGTGTTCCGCCGCCCTGGATGTCCGTGGAGATCTTGCGGATCCGCTGCGCCAGCGCCTTGTTCTCGGTCTGTTCGGACAGGATGTCCAGGCACTGGATGAGCGGAAGGCCCGCCTGGTTCATGGCGGAGAACTGTCGCGTGAAGCGCGAGAGGTCCTTGAGTCCGATGCCGGTCCCGATCTGGAAACCGCCGCCGCCCGCCTTGCGCACGGTGGCGTCCTTGATGCGACGCTTCTTGACCAGGGCCTGGGCGGCGCCGAGGTTCTCGGCTTCGAGTTCCCCTTCCACGGCCTTGCCCGCGACGGACTTTCCCTTGTAGCTGTACCTTGGCATGGCTGGGGTCCTTCCGGATTAGAGTCGGAAATTGCCGGTGATGAACTTGTCGAGCTGGTCGGGATCGGACGAGTACACGCCCGCGTCCTCGCGGGTGATCTTCCGCTGGATGACCAGCTTGGCCAGGTCCATGTTCAGGGTCTGCATCCCGTACTTCTGTCCCACCTCGATGATGCCCTGGATCTGGTGGACCTTGTCGTCCCGGATCAGGGACCGGATGGCGGGCGTCACGTTGAGGACCTCGGTGGCGATCACGCGGCCGCCCCCGATCTTGGGGATGAGCTGCTGGCAGACCACGCCTTCCAGGACGAACGCCAGTTGGCCGCGCACGGCGTCGCGCTCGCCCTGCTGGAACATGTCGATGATGCGGTTGATGGTCTGCGCCGCCGAATTGGTGTGCAGGGTCGCGAAGGTGAGGTGGCCCGTCTCGGCGATCTGCAGCCCGATCTCGACCGTTTCGCGGTCGCGCATCTCGCCCACCAGCACGACGTCGGGATCCTGGCGGAGCGCGACCTTCAGCGCCTGGGTGAAGCTCGCGGTGTCCGAGTAGACCTCGCGCTGGTTGACGATGCACTTCTTGTGGCGGTGCACGAACTCGATGGGGTCCTCGATGGTGAGGATGTGCTCGGCCCGTTCCATGTTGATCTTGTCGACCATGGAGGCCAGGGAGGTGGACTTTCCCGAACCCGTTGGCCCGGTCACCAGGACCAGCCCCCTCGCCCGGTCGCAGAATTCGTTGACGATCTTGGGCAGTCCCAGGTCCTCGATGCCGCGGATCTCGGTGGGGATGTGGCGCATCACCATGGACGTGTTGCCCCGCTGCATGAAGACGTTGGCCCGGAAGCGCGCCTCGAAGGGCCGTCCGTCGGCCATCTGGTGGCGGATCCCGAAGGAGAAGTCCACCTGGCGTCCGCGCTCCTTGTCGAGGTCGAAATCCTCGAACTTCTTCTTCTGCTCCTCCTTCATCACGCTGTAGCAGACCTGCTGGGCCTCCTCGGGGGTGAGCGGGTGGTTGTCGTAGGGTCGCAGAGAGCCGTCCACCCGGAGCATGGGGGGGGAGTTGACGGTGATGTGGAGGTCCGAGGCCCTCCATTCGATCATTTTCGTGATGAGCTCGAGTACGTTGACCATTGAGTCTCCGCGACTGGATCAGGTGTCTGTGGAACGAATCACTTCCTGGGCGGTGGTGACCCCCTCCTCCAGGAGCTTGAGGGCCGCCGAGCGCAGCGTGAGGACCCCGTCGCCGATGGCGGCCTGCCGGATCTCCTCCACGCTGGATCGATCCACGATCAGCTGCTTGATGGCCGCGCTGATGGGCATGATCTCGTAGACGCCCTGCCGGCCCTTGTATCCCGAGCCGAGGCAGTTGTCGCATCCGCGGCCCTTGTAGAGCTTCAGGTTCCCGAAGAGTTCGTCGTCGATGCGGAGCAGGCGCTGCAGGGCCGGGGTCTTGCTCTCGTCGTCGGACATCCGGCATTCGGGACAGATACGGCGCACCAGGCGCTGGGCGATGATCAGGCGGCAGGAACTCGCGACCAGGAAGGGTTCGATTCCCATGTCGATCAGGCGGTTGATGGTGCTGGGCGCGTCGTTGGTGTGCAGGGTGGAGAGCACCAGGTGGCCCGTCAGGGCTGCCTTGACGCCGATCTCGGCGGTTTCCAGGTCGCGCATTTCGCCCACCATGATGACGTCGGGGTCCTGGCGAAGGAAGGCGCGCAGCGCCGAGGCGAAGGTCAGACCGATCTCGGCGTGGACCTGGACCTGGTTGATCCCGTGGAGGTTGTACTCCACCGGATCCTCGGCGGTCATGATGTTCACGCCGACGTCGTTGATGGTGGAGATGGCGGAGTAGAGGGTCGTCGATTTCCCCGACCCCGTGGGGCCGGTGACCAGGATCATCCCGAAGGGCGCGTCGATGGCTTCCTGGAGGTCGCGCAGGCCCTTCTCGTGCAGACCGAGCTTGGAGAGGTCCAGCTGGAGGTTCCCCGAGTCCAGGATGCGCATGACCACCTTCTCGCCGAAGATGCACGGCAGGGTGTTCACGCGCAGGTCCACCGTCTTCCCCTGCGGGGTCTTGAGCTTGATCCGGCCGTCCTGGGGAAGGCGGCGTTCCGAGATGTCCAGGCTGGACATGATCTTCAAGCGCGAGACGATGGCGTGGCGAAGTCGGAACGGCAGCGAGCTGATCTCGCGGAGCGTCCCGTCCACCCGGTACCGGACCCGCATCACCTTCTCGTAGATCTCGACGTGGATGTCCGAGGCGTGCATGCGGATCGCGTCCATCAGGAGCTTGTTGACCAGCTTGACCAGAGGGGCGTCGTCCACCGCGGCCAGTGCGTTGGCCGCCTCGGCGTCCTCGTTGGTGTCCCGAACGATCTCCATGTCGTCGCCGACGGCGCCCAGGATGTCGGCCATCTCCTTCTGCATGGAGGCCTGGTAGTACTTCTCCAAGCAGGCGCGGATCTGGCTTTCCGGAGCGACCACGGGTTTGACGGTGCAGCCGGTGATGAACTTGATCGCGTCCAGCACGTACACGTTGCGGGGGTCCGAAGTCGCGACCGTCAGGACCTTGTTGGTGCGGCTCACCGCGATGACGATGTATTTCATCGCCAGGTCCTGGGGGATGAGCTTGACGGTGCTCTCCTCGAGGTCGATGTCCGGCAGGGTGATCCGGCCCAGGTTCATCTGCTTGGCGACGAAGGAGGCGATTTCCTCCTCGTCCAGGACCGCGCCCACCTTCACCAGGTTCTCGCCGAGCTTCCCGCCGGACGACTTCTGGCTCTTGAGGGCGGAAAGAAGCTGCTCCTTGGAGATCAGCCCGCTGTCCACCATCATTTCGCCAAGTTTCAGCGCCACCGACGAGCTCTCCCGGATTTTCCGGCCGCTTCAGCCGGGAATTTTGAATCTTGTTTCGAAAGATACTCCTGGCAGGTACGTCCCATGATGCCCGATTCTACCACCATTCGCGTGCCGAAAGCCGTACTTCTGGGGCTTGGCGAGGCGAAGACCTTCGATCTTCCGGATTCCGACGAGCAGGGTTTCGTGATCCGCGTCCCCGATGGACTGCGCGCTTTCCGCAACCGCTGCCGCCATTGGCCCTGTCCCCTGGACATGGATGACGCCGAATTCTGGAACGAGGAGCTGAAGATGATCCAGTGCAAGGTCCACGGAGCGCTCTACCGGCCCGAGGACGGCCTGTGCGTCTTCGGGCCCTGCCAGGGCGCTCCGCTGCTGTCCTATGTCGTCCTGGAATCCGGATCGGACGCGCTGGTGGAGGTTCCCCGGGCGTAGGGGTCCCGGTGGGGACGCGTAGGGACGCGAAATTTTGCGTCCCTACGCCCGATCCCCGAATCCCTACGCCTCGTCGTACCTGTACCCGACCTCGCCGTGTTCCGCGTAGTCCAATCCGGCCACCTCCTCTTCCGGGGTCGGTCGGAGGCCCACGGTGACCTTCACCGCCCAGGTGATGGCCGCCGTTCCCGCGAAGGCGAGGACGGCCACGATCGCCATGGCCTTGGCCTGCTCTAGCCAAAGCCCGCCGCCCAGCAGCGATCCCAGGTGCGTGCGGACATTGGGGTTGACGAGGGCGGTGGCGAACACACCGGTCAGCAGGGTGCCGATGGTGCCGGCCACGCCGTGGACCCCGAAGGTGTCCAGCGCGTCGTCGTAGCGGAGCAGATGCTTGAGCCGCATGGAGGCGAAGAACGATCCCGTGGTTCCCAGCGACCCGATCAGGATGGCGGCGCCCGAGGTGACAAATCCCGCCGCCGGGGTGATGGCCACGAGTCCCGCGACGATCCCCGAGCAGAACCCGAGCACCGTGGGCTTCCCGTGGAGCAGCCACTCCAGTCCCGGCCAGACCAGGGACGACGCCGCGGCCGCCATGGTCGTGGCCACGAATGCGTTGGATGCCACGCTGTCGGCGCCCAGGGCCGATCCCACGTTGAACCCGTACCATCCCACCCACAGGAGTCCCGCTCCGGTCATCGCCAGGACCATGGAATGGGGCGCCATGGGATCGTGCCCGTAGCCCTTGCGGTGTCCCAGGACCAGCACCAGCGCCAGGGCCGACCATCCGGACGCCATCTCCACGGCGAAGCCTCCGGCGAAGTCCAGCGCCTTGATGGACGCGTGCGGATTTCCCACCCCGTTGAACAGGCCGTCCGCGCCCCAGGCCATGTGGGCGATGGGGATGTACACGAGAAACAGCCAAAGCACGGAAACCAGGATCATGGAGGAGAACCGGATCCGCTCGGCGGCGGCTCCCACCAGCAGGGCGGGGGTGATGATCGCGAACATCAGTTCGAACATCGCGAAGACGTTCTGGCTGACCCAGTTGGAATAGACGGGATTCGGCTCGGCGGTCACACCGTGGAAGAACGCGTAATCCAGACCACCCAGGAAGGCATTGCCGGGGGCGAACACCAGGGAATAGCCGACGGCCCACCAGAGCAGGGTCACCACTCCGGTGATGCCCATGCATTGCGCGAGGATGGAGAGCACGTTCTTGGAGCGCACCATGCCGCCGAAGAAGAGGGTCAGCCCGGGCAGGGTCATGAACAGGACCAGCGCCGCCGAGATCATCAGCCACGCGTTGTGGCCCGGCCCGGGCGATTGGATCCGCGAGGAGGCGAAGTCCACGCGCGGCTCGTTGTTGACATAGGCCTCCAGATCGGCGAGCCGATGCAGGACCTGCGTGTCCCGAACGACAGAAATCGGAGGAACGGAGGGAAGATCGGAAGATTTGGAGCTCTTCGATTCTTCCGAATGGGCCGAAACGCACACCAAGAGGAGCCCCACGCAGGCACTCCGAAGCCAACTCGACATGAACGCTTCCTTGGGACTCCTCGCACTGACAATAGCGCAAAGTTTGTCAGATAAATAGCAATAATTGCGCCTATACGTCAATTATCGTTAAATATTCGTCCGAAGGAAACAATCGCTTTTGATTGTCATCATCATGGGAGGAATTGACAGAAAAGGGTGCCGAATTGTCGGTGAGGCGCGTAAGGACGCGAAATTTTGCGTCTCCACACCCAACCCCCCTTCCCTTTTGGCCGTGGAGAAGACATTTTTCCCCACCTCTCAACAGTTTCAGGAGAAACCCATGACCGGCGTCATCGTCCGAGCCAACGAATCCTTCGAAAAGGCCCTCCGCCGCTTCACCAAGACATGCGAGAAGACCGGCATCATCTCGGACGTCAAGAAGGGGCAGTACTACGAAAAGCCATCGGAAAGCCGCAAGCGTCGCGAGAACGCCGCCAAGCGCAAGGCCGTGAAGGAAAATTCCGCGCGCAACCGGGGCTTCTGAAATGCCTGTCTTCCTGAAGCTGCAGGAGGACATCAAGGATGCGATGAAGGCCCGCGACTCGGAGAAGCTCCTGGCGTTGCGCACCCTCTCTTCCGACATCAAGAAGATCACCATCGACGCGGGGCGGCGGGAACCGACCGACGAAGATTGCGTCGCCGCGGTGACCAAGGCCATCAAGCAACGCGAGGACGCCGCTTCCCAGATGGATGCAGGCGGACGACCCGAGCTCGCCGAGCGCGAACGGATGCAGGCCGATCTGTTCCGGGCCTACCAGCCCGCACAGCTCGAGCCCGACGAACTCGACGCCATCGTCCGGGCGGCGGTGGCCGAATCGGGTGCGCTTTCCGCGAAGGACAAGGGCAAGGTCCTTTCGCTCGTGATGCCCCAGGTCAAGGGCCGCGCCGACGGAAAGGCCGTCCAGGCGCTGGTGTCCGCCCTCCTCCCCGCCTAGTCCCTTCGCCGCTTCCTCAGAGCGACCGAACGACCCTCGCGACCGCGTCCATCTCCGCATCCGTGCCGATGCTGATGCGCACATGCCGTTCCAGGCGGGGGCCGGAAAAGGCCCGCACCAGGATCTGCCGTTCTCGCAGTGAGGCTTGGAGATCCTTGGAGGAGAGCCGGGGATGTGCGGCGAAGACGAAATTGGCGCACGAAGGCACCACGGACCAGCCTTGGAGCGAGAGCTCCGCGGCGAACCTCTCCCGGGTGGATTGGATCTTCCGCGAAATTTCTTCGGTCCATCCGACGTCGCGGATGGCGGCGGCGGCGGCGGCTTGGGCGATGCTGTCCAAGGTGTAGGAGTTGTACCAGTCGCGCACGCGTTCCAGTGCCGGCACCAGCCCGGGGCTTCCCACCGCGAAGGCGGCGCGCAGACCCGCCAGCGACCGCGACTTGGAAAGGGTGTGGACCACGAGCAGGTTGGGAAAGCGCTTGGTCAGAGGGATCGCGGTCCGACCGCCGAAATCGATGTAGGCCTCGTCCACCAGCACCAGGCGGGCGGGGTTCCGCGACAGGATCCGTTCCACCGATCCCCGTTCCAGGGCTCTGGCCGTCGGGGCGTTCGGGTTGGGGAAGATGATCCCGCCCGACTCGCCCTGGTAGTCGTCCGGCTCCATCGAGAAATCTTCGCGCAGGGGGATGGTGCGGAAGGGCAGGGAGAAGGCGCGCGCCCAGATGGGGTAGAAGGAATAGGTGACGTCGGGAAAGAGGATGGGGGAGCCCTGGTCGAAGAAGGCTCGGAAGGCGAAGGCGAGGATCTCGTCGGAACCGTTTCCCGTGAAGACGTCCCGGGCCTCCACGTCGTGGACTTGGGCCACCGCCTCCCGAACGATCCTGCCCGATGGCTCCGGGTACAGACGCAACCGATCGCCCATGGCCTCGCGTGCGGCTTCCAGGGCCTTGGGGCTCGGCCCGTAGGGATTCTCGTTGGTGTTGAGCTTGATCCAACCTTCGCCCTGCGGCTGCTCGCCGGGGACATAGGCCGGGACATCCTCCAGCCCCTTGCTCCAATAGCGCTTCGCGTCTTCCATGCTCCTTCCAATAAGCAACCCTGTTCCCGATTCCGGCAACTTTCCGGGGGATCCGAAAATCCGGGACTTCGGGAGAGGCGCCCGGCGGTGGCTAAGATTGGGGAACACATGAACCGGACACTCCCTTTGGCGAGCGCACTCCTGGTCGCTTCGGCCTTGCGCCTCTTCCTCGCCTTCGAGGTGCCCACCCGTTTCGAGACGCGGTCCGGCGGCCTCTCGTGGTACAACGACGAGCGCGCCCACGCCAACTACGTCCGGCATCTCGCATCGGACGGCTCGTTTCCCGTCCAGGTGAACTCCGTGGAAGTGCCCGGGGCCTTCGCGCGGGGCGACTTCGAGTACTACCAGCCTCCTCTATCGTACCTGGCTCTGGTCCCGGCCTGGAGGCTGGGCGAAGCGGTGCGACCGGGTCAGGGGTGGCTGTTCGCCCGGCTGCTGGACGCCCTCTCGGGCGCGGCGACGATTTTCGTCGCATGGCTCCTGGTGCGCCGGATCGCGCCGGGCGCGGAAAACTGGGCGGCATGGCTCCTCGCCCTCCACCCGGGGTTCTGCTACCAGGGAGTCCTGGTGAGCAACGACCCCATCTTCTGGCTCCTGGGAGCGGCATTCCTCCTGGTGTCGGTGGAATTCGCCAGGGGAGGACGAGCTTGGGCGCTCGCGCCGCTCGCCGCCGGACTGATGCTCTCCAAGAGCTCCGGGCTGACCCTTCTGCCGCTGCCCCTCCTGGCGGCATTCCCTCCATTCTCGGCGGACGGATTCCGGCCCGGGAAGTTGCTCCGTGCGGTGCTGGCCGTGGGCATCGGGCTCTTGGTGGCCTTCCCCTGGTACCTGCGAAACCACCACCTCTACGGTAGCTGGATGGCCCTGGAGGTGGGGCACGGGGCGCCCGGCTCCGCGTTCGGCACGTTGGAAAAGATCCGGGTGCTGAAGATGCTCGTGCTCTACTTCTCCACCAGCCTCTGGTTTCCCATGGACATGGATTGGGTGGTCCACCCGGTTCCCCGGACTTTGTTCGCCCTGGCATCCGCGAGTTGGATCGTTCCGCTGGCTTTGCGCTGGAAACGCTTTCGGGACCCATCGACCTGGCTTCCCGGAGCGGCGATCCTCCTGGGCGTGGCCGCCATGGTTCCCTATTCCCTGGAGTACGTGGAGAGCGAGGCGCGACTCCTGTTCCACTTGCTCCCCGCGTTCGTCGCCCTCTGGGCCGTGGCAGTCCATCCGCGTCCGGCGCGATGGGGCGCGCTCGCCATGGCGCCTTGCCTCCTCACCTGGGCGTGGGTGGGGATCCTGTTTCTGCGGAAGGGCTGAGGGGCATCCCACTCCCTCGCGGGAATCTCAGACCCCGAACTGCCTCAGGTGGTGGTCCAGATGTTTCCAGGTCAGGATTCCACGCTCGGTGTTGCTCAACGGACCCATGGCGGGGTGGGCGGGCATGGGACGGTCGGCAGGCCAGGCACCGCACTCTTCCAAAAGCGCGAGGACCAGATTCCTGTCTTCGTCGAATTTCACGGGGTCGACGACCACCCCGGTCTGGCTCATCGCCTTGGAGGCGGGAAGGCCCCGGGGGAATTTCGGGAGGATGCGCAGGATCGCGACCCTGCCCACCGTGCGCAGCAGCAGATTGCTCGCGTCCTCGTCTTCCTTGCGCCCCAGCGCCTGCTCCATGCCGGCGGCGACGTGGCGAAGCATCTGTCCCGCGTCCATGGTTCCCCAATGGCGCTCGGCGTTCGGAGTCAGGAGCAGGATCCTGAACGACAGGGAGGACCGCACACCGGGATCGACGATGGTCTTGGGCATGGTATGGACCGTCCTTGCGATGAGATCGTTTCAAAGTACTGGAATCCGAGCCGGGAATGGAGCCGATGCTCTCGGGAGGCTGTCCGGAGGACGTCTCGATCTACCTTTCCCGGGCTTCGAACGGACCGGACCGACATCCAGCCGGAACACCCGGACACAGACCTGAAAGGCGCGAACCGCAACCCGCGGACGCGACGACGCCAAGAATGACCAAGCTCACCGACCTCAAGGACATCGTCTCCCTCTCCAAACGCCGCGGGTTCGTGTTCCCCGGCTCGGAGATCTATGGAGGTCTGGCCAACACGTGGGACTACGGCCCCTACGGCGTGGAACTGAAGCGGAACCTCAAGGACCTGTGGTGGAAGCATTTCGTGACCCGCCGCGACGACGTGGTGGGCCTGGATTCCGGCATCCTGCTCAACACGAAGGTCTGGGAGGCGTCGGGCCACCTGAAGAGCTTTTCCGATCCCCTCATGGACTGCAAGAAGTGCCGCGCCCGCGAACGCGCCGACCACTTGGTGGAAGCCAAGCTGGGCTCCAGCGCCGTGGCCGGAAAGTCCAACGCCGAGTTGTTCGCGCTGGTCAACGAGCACAAGATCGTCTGTCCTTCCTGCGGGAAGCTGGACTGGACCGAGCCGCGCGCCTTCAACCTCATGTTCAAGACCGAACAGGGCGTCGTGGAAGGCGCCGGTGCGGAGGTCTACCTGCGCCCCGAAACGGCCCAGGGCATCTTCGTGGACTTCAAGTCCATCGTGGAAGGCGCCCGCGTGAAGGTGCCCTTCGGCGTGGGGCAGATCGGGAAGTCGTTCCGCAACGAGATCACGCCCGGCAACTTCACCTTCCGCACCCGCGAATTCGAGCAGATGGAACTGGAATTCTTCTGCAACCCCGGCGATGACGCCCGCTGGTACGCGCACTGGAAGGACTACTGCATGAACTTCCTCACCGGCGTGGTCGGGATCGGCGGCGACAAATTGCGTCTGCGCGAGCACGAGAAGGAGGAGCTCTCCTTCTACAGCTCCGGCACCTGCGACATCGAGTACGAGTTTCCATTCGGGTGGGGCGAGCTGTGGGGCATCGCGTGCCGCACCGACTACGACCTCAAGCAGCACGCAGAGCATTCCGGCCAGGACATGCGCTACCACGACAAGGTGACCAACGAACGATATGTCCCCTGGGTGGTGGAGCCCGCCTTGGGCGCCGACCGCCTGGCCCTCATGACGCTGTGCGACGCCTACGACCTGGAGCGCCTGGAAAACGGCGAGGACCGCACGGTCCTCCGCTTCGCGCCGCGCGTGGCCCCGGTCAAGGCCGCGGTTCTCCCGCTCTACAAGAAGCCGGAGCAGTCCGAGGTCGCCCAGAAGCTGTACCACGATCTGTTGGACAGCTTTCCCGTGGAATACGACGAGACGCAGGCGGTGGGCAAGCGCTACCGTCGCCAGGACGAGATCGGGACACCCTTCTGCGTCACGGTCGATTTCGACACCGTAGGCCAGGGCGAGGCCGACAAGAAGGACACGGTCACGATCCGCGAGCGCGACAAGATGACGCAGGATCGGGTGGGGATCGACCAGGTGGAAGCGTACCTGAGGGAACGGATCCGATAGGGACTTCGTTCCGAGGAGGAACCTGTCGTGAACGGATGTTCCCCGAACAGGATACGGAGACAGGGTGCCGCGCTCTTCCTGGCCGCGACCCTGGCGGCTCTCGCGGGTTCACTTGCCGGTTCCGCGACGGATTCGGTCTCGGGCTCCGGCCCGACACCGGCCGCTTCGCACCTCGACACCACCGCCTTCGCTGCCGATTCGTCCGTCTACCTGGACATCGACGTCCCGAGGGACGCTCCCGCGTCGTCCAACACGGGGAAAACGGCACATTCGGCGCACGCGGTCCATCCGACGGGCAAGACGAAAACCGCGCCCAAGGCGCGAACGTCTTCTCCTCGCACCGTGGACATCCCCTCCGGATGCTTCTGGATGGGCAGTCCGGAGGGTTTCGGGAACGCCAACGAGCATCCGCGCCACCGGGTATGCCTGGATTCCTTCCGGATGGATCGGTTGCCGGTCACGCAGAAGGTCTTCGTGGCCGCGACCGGACAGTCGCCGTGGCTCCTCTGCACGGGACCCACTTGCGCGGGTTCCGATCCTCGCGCGCCCGCCTGGTTCGTGACCTGGGACGAAGCCGCCGATTTCTGTCACAGCCGATCCGGTCGCCTCCCCACCGAAGCGGAATACGAATACGCGGCGCGCGCCGGGGACTCCGGGGCGTACATCTGGGGCGATACCGCAGCCAAGTCATGCCTGTACGCGAATCTCGCCGACAAAAGCCTGGAGCGGATGCTCCCTGCCTGGAAAGTCTTTCCCTGCGACGACGGCGAACCCCTGGTGGCGCCGGCGGGTGGGTACCGGCCCAACCGCTGGGGTCTATTCGACATGGCGGGAAACGTCTGGGAATGGACCTCCGACTGGTACGCGGCGGACGCCTACGCGCATTCGGCCTCGCAAAATCCCCAGGGTCCCGACTCGGGGTCCGGCCGGGTCATCCGCGGCGGGAGCTGGCTTTCGAGCCCTGACGGGGGGCGCGCCGCCTATCGCGACGGCTTCCGGCCGGATGGCCGCTACAATGGAGCCATCGGGTTCCGCTGCGTCTATCCACAGCGTTGAGCCGATCCGCGACGCCTGTTCCAGGTTCTACTATTTCCACCCTTCGCGCTTTACCCACATCTATCGGAGAGACACATGAAGGTCTACACGAACAAGGACGGGTCCCTGGCCCCCTTCAAGAAGAAGACGATCGCGGTCATCGGCTACGGCTCGCAGGGACACGCCCAGGCGCAGAACCTGCGCGACTCCGGAGTCAACGTCATCGTGGGCCAGCGCAAGGGGTCCGACAACTACAAGCTCGCGGTCAAGCACGGCTTCAAGCCGGGCGTCACCCTGTTCACCGCCGCGGAAGCCGCCTCCAAGGCCGACTTCATCCAGATCCTGCTTCCCGACGAAGTCCAGGCCAAGATCTACGAGACCGACATCCTGCCCCATCTGACCAAGGGGAAGACGCTCATCTTCTCGCACGGATTCAACATCCACTTCAAGTACATCAAGCCCCCGAAGGGCGTGGACGTGATCCTCTCGGCTCCCAAGGGCCCGGGTCACCTGGTGCGTTCCGAGTTCGAGAAGGGCGGAGGCGTTCCCGGACTGATCGCCGTGCACCAGGACGCGTCCGGCAAGGCCAAGGAGACCGCCCTCGCCCATGCCAAGGGCATCGGCGCCATCCGCGGCGGCGTGTACGAGACCACCTTCAAGGAAGAGACGGAAACCGACCTGTTCGGCGAGCAGGTGGTCCTGTGCGGCGGCCTGTCCGAGCTGATCAAGAACGGTTTCCAGACCCTGGTGGACGCCGGGTACGCCCCGGAGATGGCCTACTTCGAGTGCGTTCACGAGGTGAAGCTCATCGTGGACCTGATCTACCAGGGCGGGCTCTCCTGGATGCGCCACTCCATCTCCAACACCGCTGAGTTCGGCGACTACACCACGGGCCCCAAGATCGTGACCGACGCCACCCGCAAGGCCATGAAGAAGGCCCTGACGGAGATCCAGAAGGGCAAGTTCGCCAAGGACTGGATGGATGAGGTCCACGTCAACGGCATGAAGAACTTCCGCGAGAAGCAGGCCGCCGAACGCAAGCTCCAGGTGGAGACGGTGGGCAAGCATCTGCGCAAGAACATGAAGTGGATCGACGTCAAGGAAATCAACTGACCGGATCCGTCACCAGCGGAATCGCCCAGGGTTCCCATTCCGCGCGTTCCGCGGGATGGGAGGGATTGCGCGAAAGCGCGGCTTGGTCGAAGCGGGATCCGGCGGGTCAGGGCACCCAGACGGGGGCCGAGAAGTCCTTCGCACCCTTGCGCGACAAGACCACCAACACGCTCCGGCCATGGACCGGCGAAGATACCGTGATCGGCTGGGCGCTCGTGGACTGGATGGTGGAACTGGACAGGATGGCGCCCGAGAGGGTGCGGAATTCCAACCGGTAGGAGCCCACCGGAAGACCTGACAGGACAAGCCCGTCACCGACCTCGGAGCCTCGGAGGGAAGCCGGAATGGATCCGTCCACGAGCAGTCCGGTGCTGCCGGTCTTGGAAATGGTCATCGCGAGCTTCATGAAGTCGATGGTGAAGGAACCATCCGAGTTGGCGGCGACCGCGGTTCCGCCCTGGGTGACCACGGGGGAGGATCCGAAGGTGTTGGCGTCCAGCTTCACCTTGAGCATCACGCTCTTGGGCATCTTGGGGTGCGGCGAGGTCCATGTGAGGTTCCACGTGGGGCCGGATCCGGAGGCCGTCACCGCGTCCATGGTGAAGTGGGCGCGGTAGTACGCGCCGACGGTTCCGTAGGGCGCCACCCACACCTTCGCGGTGATCGCGGAATTCAGCATGGTCTGGTTGTCGGTCGGGGTGAGGTAGTAGATGTCGCTTCCGGAGGTCTCGACGTCGTGGTTGAGGATCACCGCCCAGGAATTGCCGGACTTGGCGGAATTGATCAGGGTGGTGGCGGGCGAAATGTTGGAGCTCGTCACGATCAACCCCTGGACGTTCTCCCAATCCGAGGGTTGGGTTCCCCAGGCGTACGTCGTCGATCCGCAGCCTCTCCCGATGAAGGCCTCGGCGCTCACGTAGCTCTCGTTGGTGACGGTGCAGTTCGGGTAAGCGAAGCTCACGGCCTCGATGCTGGGATCCATTCCGCGCAGGACCGTGGCCATCTGCACCACATTGGTGCTGGTGGGCGTGTTGTGGTCGTAGGTGTGGTTCGCCAGTTCGTGACCCTTCTTCGCGACCGCGGTCCATTGGCTTTCGTTCCCGGGGAAGTTGTAGATGCCGTAGGCCAGGAAGAAGGTCACCTTGATGCCGAGATTGTCCAATTGCGGGACGAGGTTCGTGAGTTGGCTGGGACGGCCGTCGTCGTAGGTGAAGCTCACGGCTCCGGTGTTGCCGTTCCAGGGCACGGTGGTCACAGGGCCGGCGAAAGTGGCGGTGGTACCTACCAGGAGCGCCATGCTCGTCGCGAACTTGGTCTTCTTCATGATTCCGACTCCTTGAAGGGATCCGAGCGCCAAGTCGCCGGTGTCGGAACGCCTATCGCTTCGACCCGTGCAAGCCAGCGGGCTACCGCAGGAATTTATCGCCGGATGTGTTGGCTCCGCTTGTTGATTTTACAAAAGCCGGGGGAGGGGTGGCGCACGAGGCCCCCTCTCTTGGGAACTTCGCGTCTCAGCGGGAGATCAACAGCGTCCGGGTTTCCACCAAGGCACCGGATGCGGCCCGAAGGAAATACACTCCGGGTTGGAACCGGTCGGGAAGGATCCGAACCTCCGTTCCCGATCCCAAGTCCGCCTGTCGGCCGTCGACAGCCACCAGGGAGACCCGGTCCATCGCCACGTCGGAACGGATGACCACGCCCCGTTCCGAGGTCGTGACGCTCAACCCCGGAATTTCCGAATGCGTGCCCGGTTCGATGGATGTGGAAGCCTTCCTCAGGAGACCGAGCATCTGGACCGCGTAACGCGTCCCGAAGGTCTCGTATCCGGGCACCGTGAAGTGCAGACCGTCCGATTGGTAGGGGAGGCCCTGGGAAGAGATGACGTAGGACGTCGGGATGGTGTTGGGGAGTCCGTCGATCGCGGTGTTGGCTCCCGTGTTGGTCGCCGTCTCGCCGGCGAGCAAGGGCACGTCCGCGGCCTTCAGTCCCAGATCGGAGAGCAGGCCGTTGTAGATCGTCTTGACGGAGTCCGGCCACAGGGGGTTTCCCCCCGCCCAGGACTCGCCCTGGTGGAACAGGATTCCCTTGATGACGCCGGTCTGCTGCGCCACTTTCCCCATCGCCACCAGTCTCGCGTAGGTGTCGCCGCCGTATTCGGCCGCGATGGTGGCCATGTAACCTTCGCCTCGGGCCGCCGAACCGGTGTAGTACGCCACGTTGGCGACCGGATACAGTCCCGTGATCCGCACTCCCGCCACCGCCACCGGAACGATCCCTATCCGGATGTTGGTCGGCAAGCTGTCGGTGAGGGTCTTCCCGAAGTATTCCAACAGGCTGAACTTGGTGTCGCACCGGACGATCGGGGAGGCCGCGGTGGTCCACTGTCCCTCGGTTCTGGTCACTCCGGAGCCGGAGCAGGTGACCGGAGACAATTCCTGGTATCGGGTGCTCAGGGTCACGGCCGGGGTCGGAAGGGCGGCGTTCCCCTCCATGTTCGACTGCCCCAAGGCGAGGAACACGTAGAAGTTGGGATCCACCTGGGCTCCCGCCCTGTGGGACAAGGCGAGGCAGGCGAGAAGCCCGATCGCTCCGGCACGCAGAATTGGTCTCTTCATCGCAGGTCCTCCGGGAATGGGCAGGTTCAAGTTCTCCGAGGTGCGCCATGGACACCAGAACGGTCCTTCACCCTCTCCGGCGTGGAACCGCTGGGGGGAAAAGGATCCCCGCGGATTTCGAGCTTGGTTCCCTCAGAAAATACGGAGCCTTGGTCGGCTGTGGGGGGCGTTTCCACTCGCCGTCCGTGCGGCAGGGATCCGGTTCCTGTCCACAAAGTCCGAGTCAGCGCTCCACCAGGATCTTGCGGACTTCCTGCATGTCGCCGGAACGGGCCCGCAGGAAGTTGACGCCAGGCCGGAGCTGACCGGGCAGGATGCGGACCTCCTTTCCGGACCCCAAGCCCACCTCGTCGCCGCGAACGGACACCAGGGAAACCCGGTCGAACGCGACATCGGAAAGGATCACCAGGCCTTGCGCGGACGACTCCACGCGAAGCCCGGGAATTCCGACATGCGCTCCGGGCTCCACGGAAGTGCCCTTCGGAAGAAGACTGTACATCTCCTGGGCGTAGCGAGCGCCCAAGGTCCGGTATGAATCCGCCGAGAAATGGACGTTTTGCGCACCGGAATAGGTTCCGATGGCCAGTCCCGCGGACGAGATCACGTGGGCCGTCGAGATGGTCTTGGGCAGGGCGTCGATGGTGGGGTTCGCCCCCGAAGATGAACCGGTCGGGGCGACTTCGCCCGCGAGCAACGGCACGTTGGCGGCGGACAGACCCAGCGAAGAGAGCAGGCTGGTGTAGATCTTGTCGACCTCGGTCGCCCAGGCGGAGTTGTACGCGTCTGTTTCTCCCTGGTGCAGCAGGATTCCTTTGATGACGCCTGTCTGCTGGGCGACTTTCGCCATGGCCAGCAGTTGGGCGTAGGGGTTCCCGTTCGGATATTCGTCGGCTTCGTTCAGCATGTATCCCGGATTGCTGGTGTAGTAGGAAGCGCCGGTGCTGGGATCGAAGCCCGTGATCGCGGTTCCGTCGATGGCCACGGGAACGACGCCGATGGTGTCGGCGAGAGGCAGGCTGTCGGCCAAGGTCCTGCCGAACCAATCGAGGGGTCCCAGGTGGGTGTCGCAGCGCACGATGGGGGCGATCGCCGGAGACCATTGTCCTTGGGTCCGTTTTCCGCTCGTCGTGGCATCGGTGAAGCTGCAGGATGCCTCGGGAGAAAGGACCTTGAAGCGGCTGTCGATGGCGTCGTCCTGGCTCGCATCGGGAGCCTGGCCGTCCATGTTCGACTGGCCGAAGGCGAGGAAGACGTAGAAGTTCGGATCCGGTGCGGCTTGTGGATGACGCGCCATGGACAAGGCAGCCACTGTCACGACCATCCCAAAGTTCAAATTCCTCGATTTCATGCGAACACCCCTTCGATACGGACGGCTGCGGGAATGGACTGCCATGGCTGGAGTCCTCCCGAGGGAGAAGATCCCATGGCCCATCGGAGTGGTGATGTCCGAATCGGGGTGGAATCGTTGACAAATTCGCAACGACTAGCGCAGATCGTCGAGATCGATTCCATGCAGTCGCACGTCGTCGAGCCACAGATCCGAACCGTCCTGCACGATGAACGTGAGGTCGGTGACCGAATCGCGGACGGCGGACCAACCGTCGTTGTACCCGATTCCGTCGGCGGTGTCCAGGTCGGAGGGCCTGATCCGGATGCGCGTCCAACTCGTGTCCAGAGCGAAGTGCATCCAGGCCTTCGGTCCGACCGACCCGGTCAGGTGCTCGAAGGCCACGTAGAGCGTGCCCGTCCCTCGAGTCCAGAATACCAGGGAGTCGAGGCTCCGCAGGATGCGGGGCCCGGTGGAAAGCGCGGTGGCCACCACGCCGTAGTGCGGAGAGGAAGCGGAATAGGCCACGTGGAGGGCCGTGCCCGGACGGGACTGGCCTGCCGACGGAAAGGAAAGCGCCGAGATCGCCGCGGAGTCGGAGGCGCCGTCGCGCCAAACCGGCCGGTCGGGGAGCTCGGTCGTGTCGTTGCCGTTCTCGAAGTCGTCGACCAGCACGGAGTTCGCCAGGAGTCCGACGGATTCCGGCAACCCGCTCCAGACCGCGGAGGGGTTCGCCGGCGAGGTCTGGTCCACCCCCCAGCGCATGCGGATCGCCGCGCGGGGAAGTAGAAGGGTGGCGTCGAGCCGGACCAGGACCCGCCCGATTTCCGCCACGGAATCCCAGACGTCGACATCGAAGGGGAGCAGGGAGCCGTCCAGCCTCTCGAAACGGAGGTCGCGGCCGTTCCCTGTGGACGCGGAGAAGACGAAATTCGTCCGATCGAACCGCAGGGTCGCGACGGTGCCGCCGCTTGGACGATTCCAGGCGGGAAGGAAGGAGTCCACTTCCAGCACGCGCGCAGCGACGGTGTTCTCGGTCTCGACCGAATTTCCCGCCGAACGTTCGCCGCAACCGGCCAGGACCAGGAGCATCGCCGCGAAGGCCGCCTTCGAGCGCATCAGACCTGCTCCGACGGAGGCAGGAGGATGGGAAAGATCGCCATGGAGAGCTCCAGGACCCGGTCGGGACGGGATGCCGCCTCCACGCGTTTCTGGATCTGGCGTCGGCATTCCTTGAGCAGCGCCCGGATGTCGGTGAAGGCGTCCTCGTCCACGGCGAGGGTCAGGGTGGAGACGTCGCGCAACCCCGGGGGAAACCTGGTCAGGCTTTCCTTGGCGAGGTCCAGGACCTGGGTCTGGAAGGCGCGCAGGGCCTTCACCCTTTCGTCGCCTCCGGAGGTCAGGTGGGTTTCGGTGAGAAGGAGCCTGTCGGAGGGCGCTTTCTTGACCAGGCCCAGTTCCAGCAGAAGGTCCAACGCCTTGCGGATTTCCTCGGCCGGGATGGGAGGCTGGAATCGGTCGGCGAGTTCCGCGGGCTGGGCCCGGCCTTCCGTCACCTCCAACGAGCAACGCACCCCGGCGACCCACCAGTCCTTGAAGAACTGCAGTTCCCTTTCGCCGATGCGTCGACGCTCGACGTCGCGCAAGGCCGATGCCTTCAGGAGGAGTTCCTGCTTCTGGCGCTTTCCCCTGGTGCGACCGCAGGCGAGGAGCAACTGGAAGTATTCGGCACCGCGGCCCGAAAGTCCCAGGAATTCCAGGGCGTTCGGCGTGCATCTCGCCGGGAGATGGTGTTCCTTCCTCAGGACGCGGAACAGATAGCTCCCGTCCGTACCCAGCCTCGCGGCGAGAGTACGGTAGGAGAGACTGGAATCGCCGACCCTGCCATCCTCGTAGGCATCCTTGAGCAGGTCCCGATAGTCCAGGTAATCGAAGACATGCTTCACCGTCTGAGTGTACGCACGCAGCACCGGATCAGCATAGGACCGGGTGCCCGAGGTGTTGAGATTTTATCAACGGCATCGGGCACAACCTATCAATTCTCCGTGTTGTTTCCCCAGGGATTCCAGTCCACCCAGCGAGGGTCGTCGCCGAGCCATTGGGCGTGGCGCCTCCAGCCCTCGAGCAGGATGTCCTGGCAGGGTTCCTGGTCGACCGCCTTCAGGGTTCCGCTCTCTTCCATCCACCGGATCTGTCGGCGGAAGGTCTCCACGAGAGGCACCGTCGTGGCGAAGCCGAGGTCGCGTTCGGCCTTGGAATTGTCGTAGACGCTGGGAAAGCGGTAGATGAACCATGCTCCCAAGCTGCGCCGAGGGGCCACCTGGCGGAGCCACCCGGAGGGGATGTGGACGATCTCCGGATCGGCTCCGGCGGCTTGGGCCAGTGTGCGGTACACGCCGTTCCAATCGGTGTGTTCGTGCGAGGTCAGGTGGTAGTCGTTCCCGAAGGCCTTGGGATTTCCCAGGGAGGCCACGAAGCCCCGAGCGACGTCGGACACGTGGGCGATGGCCCAGGGACAGGTCCCATCGTCCATGACGATGGAGGGAAGGCCCGCGCGCATCCGCGACACCAGGGAGTCGTCGAAAAGAAGCCCGCAAGCCGTCGTTCCCTCGCCCGTGGTGTAGGAGGGGCGCAGCACGGTGGCACGCGTTCCTTCGCGCCCGTCGTGCTCCAGGAGGATGGTCTCGATGGCCGCCTTGTTGATTCCGTACATCCCGAAGGGACGCCGGGGGGAGCTTTCCCTGATGGGGAGCTGGTCGGCCGGCCCGCCGTACACGCAAGAGGTGGAGCAGAACAGGACCTGACCCGTCTTGCCCCAGAAGGTATCCACGAGTTGGGTGCCGTTTTGGGGCGCGAAAGCGGCCATGTCGATCACGGCGTCCCATCTGCGGCCCGAGACGGACTTCTCCAACGACCCCGCCTCCCACCTGTTCCCGAGCAACCGTTCCACCTCCCCATGGAACCGGACCGGCGTCTCTCCGCGGTTGAAGAGCGTCACCCGGTCGCCGCGGTCCAGCAACCCCTGCACGATGGCGGTCGATATCAGCCCCGTTCCGCCGATCACTAGCACGTCCATGGCATCACCTCGGTTGGAGTTCCTTCCGCTTAGTAGCAAAGTTCGCGGAAGATTCCTCCGTTTCGCATGCTTCCGGCAGGAGGGGATCGTCCTGCAGACCGTCGCCCCTGAGGCCGCGCGACACGTTGTGGGCGAAGATCTCGATGCGGCTGATCACGTTGGGGGGATAGGCGTTGCCGTCGTTTTCGATGGCGATCACGGGCAGGCCCCGTTGGCGCGCCCATGGCCCGTAGGTGGCTTCGATCAGGCGTCCGGGGAGGCAGGCGAAAGGCGAGATGATGGCGATTCCGTCCCACCCGTTCTCCATCGCGATCGCCGCCACGGCGGGCGAGAGGGAGGCTTCGCTTTCCAGTTCGGGATCGCCGAACTCCAGCGAACGAAGCATGGTGGCCTCCATGTCGTGGTCCGCCGGGGCCACCAGACCGCTGCGAGAAAGGAGCTTGAGGAGCCGGACCTCCTGGCGGTGCTTCCACATCATCTCGATCTTCTGCCACGCCAGCTTCCGCGCCTCCCAGGACAGGGGGCGTTTCCAGAGCGGGAGCGCCGCCAGCCGCTTCTTGTAGCGGCGGATCTGGTCCCAGTCCAGGTAGTGGATCCATTCGCCGAGTCCGGCGATCTTGGTCACGATCCCCCGTTCCGCCAGGATGTTGGTGAGCGGCGAAACCGAATATTCGTCCCGTCGCACGAAGATTTCTCCCACCACCAGGACCTTCCGGGATTCGGCCAGGGTCTTCTTGAGCGAGATCGCCTCCAGCCGGTCCACCCACTCGGGGAACCTCTGCCACATCTTGTCCACGCCCGCCTCGGTGGCCTCGACCACCTCGTTTTCGATGATCCTCATGGTCTCCAGGGCGGTGTCCAGGTCCATGGCCAAGGCGACCAGGGTGTTGCGGATGTCGCGCAGGTAGTCCGACACCAGCACCCCGACGAAGGCGCGCGTGCTCCAGTCGGAACCCAGCTCCGTGTAGGAATTGTCCGAATTCAGCGACAGGCAGAGCACGTTGCGGTAGCCCAGTTCGCGGAACAGGTTCTCGTAGAAGATGGCGTACTGTCCGGTTCGGCAGGGACCGGTGGTCAGGGGCATGAACAGCACATAGACGCGCTCGGGGTCGATCTCGTGCTTGGCGAACCAATCCAGGAAGGCTCCCAGCACCAGGAGCGACGGAATGCATTCCTTGCCGGACGCCACCGCGCGGGCGCGGCCCGCGGTGTTGACGTCGGCCTCCGGGAGTGCCTCGGAATCGATGCCGTGGGACTTGGAGATGCCGGAAAGGAGGCGGGTTCCGATCTGCCCCATGGAGGGCCAAAGGAGCTTCACGCGCCTGTCGGTCAGGTCCACCACCTCGTTGGTCAGGTTGTTCCGCACGCAGGTCTTCTTGCCTTCCAACTGGATCTGCCAGTCGGGGTCCACCATCATGGACTCCTCGGCGATGTCCGCGCGCCGGTACCCTTCCACGATGTCCAGGAACGCCTCGATGCGGGTGTCCACCCCGGCGTCGGCGGTGTGGCTGTCCAGCTCCAGGATCAGGAAGGGCTTGGTGTTGTGGATCCAGCGCAGGTAGTGGAGGATGAAGCTGTCGGGCGCGCAGGAGAAGTTGGTGACGAAGCACATGAACAGGTTCGGGTGGTTCTTGATCTGCACGGCGGCCTTCAGGTTCTGCTGGCCGTAGTACCAGTACATGTTGTCGGTGATCTCCTCGTCGGAGATCGGCATGAAGTCGAAGGGGATCACCGTGTAGCCGCGGGTCGCGAACTTGCGGGGGATTCCCATGTTGGCCTGGCTGGTGAGGGCGTTGTAGGGGCGTCCGAACAGGGCGATCACCGGTTTCTTCGATTCCGCCGCCTTGGCGACCACTTCGGCGCCGATGCGCCGACCTTCCTCGTAGCAGGCCTTCTGGCGTTCCAGGGCGAAAGACCAGGCCTTGCGACCTTGCGACCGGGAGAATCCCAGCTGCACGGCCACGTCCACCATGGGCTCCGAGCCTTCGTCGAATCCCGTCGTGAAGTCCAGCACGGGCCGGAGGATCTTGGAATCGTCCAGGCCCAGCGCCGTGCGCAGGTAGTACGGCACCCCCTGCATGATGGGGCACAGGCACGCGTGGATGTCTTCCTGGTAGGAGGGCATCGCCTTGAACTGGGGCAGGAAATACCATTCCGCGTCGGACTTGCGGGCGGTTTCCGTCACGGCGTGCGCCAGCTCCGCCGGATAGCAATAGCTGGATTCGCACTTGGCGATGCCGGCTTCGTCCAGCGCGGAGACGAGGCGGGGCTTGACGCCCAGTCGCGCGAAGAAGTTGGAATACAGCGGCCAGAGCGTATGGACGGAAAACGCCTCCGGCACGGCCACCACCGTCGCGGAGTCGGGAAGGGTCGCGATGTCCGCGGCGAAGCGTTCGAAGTAGAGCTCCCTGCGCTTGTCGACCCAATCCACCGCGTCCTCTCCCGTGGACTTCCTGCGCTGGTTGGCGTATCGGTTGCACCTCCCGCCGAAGTGGTACTTGTGGCCTTCCACGTCCAGGATCTGGATGGGACAGAGATTCTCGCAGGCCTTGCAGCGGTAGGTCTTGCCATGGCTGACTTCGCGGGCAAGGAGGTTCGCGAGCGTCCACTCCCCCTGCTCCAGATCGCCGGCGGCGTTCTTCTCCAAGGCGAGGAGCGCCACGCCGAAGCAACCCATCAATTCCGGATCCGGGGGCACGACGATGTCCTTGTCCAGCAGCGAGGCGAAGGCCATGGGAACGGCGGGGTTCTTCGCCACGCCGCCCTGCAGCACGATGCGCTTGCCCACGCGGCGGTTCCCCACCACGCGGTTCAGGTAGTTGGACACGATGGACAGGACCAGCCCCGCCAGGATGTCGTCGCGTGTGGCCCCCTGCTGGATGGCCTTGCGGATGTCCGAATTGATGAACGCCGAACAGTGTTCCCCGAAACGCAGGGGCGCCGTCGCGGCCAGTGCGGCCGGTCCGATGAGTTCCGGTTTGTGGATGTCCAGGTCTCCGGCGGCGCTTTCCTCCAGGAACGATCCCGTGCCCGCGCTGCACGCCTCGTTCATCGCGTAGTCGACCGGGACCCTGTTCCTCAGGTTCACGTACTTCGCGTCCTGGCCGCCGATCTCGAAGATGGTGTCGATGTCGGGGTCGAAGAACGTCACACCCACCGTGTGGGCGATGATCTCGTTGTAGACCCCGTCCGTCTCGCAAAAGACCCCCAACAGTTCCCTGGAACTGCCTGTGGTCGCCACCAGGCGGATGTCGGCCTCGGCGTCGGGCCCCAGCGCCGCGCGGATCTGCGTGCGCACGGATTCCAGGCAGTGGCGCAGCGACACCACGGGATCGCCCAGGGTGCGGCCGTAGTGGCTGGCCACGATCTCCTTGGTCTCCATGTCCAGGAGCACCACCTTCGTGGTGGTGGATCCGCCGTCCACCCCCAGCACGTACTTGCGTCCGGGTCGGATCCGACCTCGTTGGGAGGGTGCGAAGGTGACGCGGTCCACGGCCAGCGCCAGCGACGGTGCACGCGGGTAGCTCACCGCCGCGTCGCCCATGAGGAACTCCAGGGCCGGCAGAGGTTCGCCTTCCCAGACGGCGATGTCCGCCACGCCCCAGGCCTCGAACCAGGGTGCCTGCTCCGGCACCACGAACACCACGGAGGGAAGCTCTTCGCGCAGGTACCGGACCAGGTGGGGATTCTTCGTGGCGCCTCCGCTGAGAAGCACCCGCCCTTCGGTGACGCGGGCGCGGCGAAGGAAATCCACCACCTTGCGGGACATGACCTTGGAGAGGGACAGGACGATGTCGTTCTTGTCGGCCTCGCCCTTGTTCAGCTTGTGCGTGCAGTCGCTCTTCATGAACACCGAGCAACGCGACGAAAGGCTGCAGGCCGTGGAGTTGTCCAAGGCGGGATCGAAGACGACGTCGACGCCCAAGCCCATGCGCTTGAGCTGCTGCGCGAAGAATTCACCCGTCCCCGAGGCGCACTTGTTGCCGGCGTACGTGTTCTGGATGCGGCCATGGGAATCCAGGGTGTAGACCACCAGGTCTTCTCCACCCACCGACACGACGGCTTCGACGCGTTCGCCCAGAAGGCCCACGGCCCGTTCCACCGCGGCGGGGGCGATGCGGTCGGGAACCCGGAATTGTCGCCGTCCCTCCTGGCCGGTGATCAAGGTGGGGATGCCCGGCTTCACGGCGTGTTCCGTCAAGATCCGACGCAGCGTTCCGGGGAGATCGCCGTCGTGCGGTCGGGATTCGGACCAGACGATCGTGCCGTCTTCGACGCAGCACGCCTTGACGCTGGCGGCACCGATGTCGATCCCCAGTCCTCTGCGCAACTGGCTGTACGTCTGGTCGGTTGAGGCGGACATGGGATCTCCTCGAGAGAATCGGTCCTGGGCTGATCGGACCTGCATATCTGGAAATCTAGGTCTGAATCTCCCTTTCCGACATCAAAAAGAAACAATCCCTCGTCCATCGGAGAGACAAGTTGCCACCGCACTACATTGGATCCATGGACCTCGGTTCCGACTGGATCCACCTCGAAGCCTTGCCCGAACAGACCCTTGCTCTGGGGAATCGGCCGGGCGATTGGGTCCCCGAGACGGTTCGGCTTCCCTCGCCGGAGGACGGTGGGCTGATCTTGTCCCTGGTGGCGGCCTCCGTGTTCCGTTCGGAACGTCACTGGCTGCCGGGTGCTTCCGCCGCCTGGGAAGTCCTCGCCTGCCAGGAGCAGTCGCGCGTGGTTCCCGGACTCCGACTCTTCTCCCATCCTTCCCCGCCGTGCGGGTTCTGCCCGTCCTGCAAGGCGGGATGTCCTTCCCTCTGCCTGGATGCCCGAATCCGATCTTCGGGGCCGGGATGGTTCTCTCGCCATCGGGTCCTGCATCCCTGGTCGGCCAGACGGGGCACCATCGCCCTGCCCTCCGACCTGGAGCCCGGCGCCGCGTCCCTGCTGGAACCCTTGGCCCGCATCCTGAGACTGGAGCGCCTGTTTCCTCGCAGGAACAGGATCCTGGCCATCGGTGCCGATCTGCCTTCGGCGCTGGCCGGCATGGCCCTGGAGGGGCCCCGACGCCGGGTGCTGCTGGATCCGGAATCCCGCTTCGGTAGCGGGACCCATGGATACCACGAGGTGGTCGCCGACGCGGGCGCCGCACGCGAGGCATTGTGCGGGCCGGCGGACCTCGTTCTCCTTTTCGACGGGAAGGCGGAATCCGTCCAATCCGCGTTGGATCTCCTGTCACCGGGAACGGCCGTCGCCGCCTTCGTTCCCTGGAAGAACGTTTCCGCGCTGCCCGATCGGCTGGCGGCAGCGGAAGCCTCGTGGACCACCATGGGCGGCACCTCCCCCGAAGATTGGAACGTCTCAGCCCGGCGCCTCCCCGCGTTATCCGCCCGGCTGGAAGCCCTGCCCTGCGCCCGGCTTTCCCTGGAAGAGGCGCACGAGGCGCATTCCCTTCTGGATCGGGAGAAGGAACTGCTCAGGGTTCAAGTCGCTTGAAAAGCGGGTTGGGTCCCTTCACGGGGACGGCGGAAGCCAATCGTCCTTTGCCGTGATCGAACCCTCGACCCAGTCCCACCCGATCTTCTGGTAGGTGAAGGAAATCCTGAGTTCGTCGTGGTCCGGCTTGCCGTTGGAGCCGTTCACCGTGAACTGCCGGATGCCCACGATGGACGCGTTGGTGAGGAGCACCTTGCGCTGGATGGTCATGGTCTTGGTCGCATTGGGGGCCGCAACCCGCAATTCGACCCGGGTCAGGGATTCGCCGGTCACGAAAAGATTGTAGAGCGGCGCCCAGGCCCTGTCGACCTGGGCATCGACCACGAAGGGCTTGTGCTGGCGCTTCGCGGCTGACGACCCGGTCTGCGCGTCGAGAGGGATGGCGATCTCGTGGGAGATGGAGTCCACCAGGATGGACCCCTCCTCTCCCTTGGCGGTGACGGAACCCTTGATCTCGCCGCTCTTCTGTCCCTGGATGAACAGGTACTGGAATTCGGTCGACCAGGCGCTTGCCGCCAAGAACATGGTGAACGCGAGTCCGATCGGATGGAGGCGTGATCGCATGGGAAATGTCCAGGGATGGGGTGGGATCCGGGAACGTCTCGATCGCGTGGAACGGAAGCGCGCCCTTCGAACGCCAATATATCTCGTCGGATGCCATCCCACCAACGCCCGATTCGCGGTGGTGGAACCCCGGTGTTCCTCAGAACCCCTGCGAGGCCGCCTTGCGCTCGCGCTTGTCGTGGTAGAGGAGCGCATCCGCCTGGGCGAGCACGCTGTCCAGGTCCTGTCCATCGCCGGGGTTCCAGGCCATCCAACCGGCGCTCGTCCGTGCCGTCCATGGTCTTCCCAATTCGTGCGAACGGCGTTCCAGCGCCTCGCGGAGCCTCGCGATGGCTCCCTCCAGGTTCCCGTCGTCGGCGATCAGCGAAATGACGGCGAATTCGTCCCCGCCGAGCCTCGCGACGACGTCGGACTGGCGGAAACCGTCCTCCAGCGCGCGGGCTAGGCTTCGGATGGCCATGTCGCCGTCGGCGTGTCCGTACACGTCGTTGATCTCCTTCAGGCCGTCCAGGTCGCAAAGCACCACGCCGATCCGCAGTTGACCCCGCTGGGCCGCCCGCACCAGGATCGCCCCCTGCTCCAAAAGCCCCCGGCGGTTCAGGAGGCCGGTGAGGTCGTCGCGCCGCGCGAGCCGTACCAGCTCTTCCTTGATCTGGTTTTCCCGCGCCGCCTTCTGGATGCCCGACAGCAGCATCGTGAGCGAAAGCCGGAGGCTTTCCAGGAACAGTTCGTTCGAATTCCAGTCCCGTACCTGGACCACACCGAAGTGTTCGTTCCCCAGCGAGAGGGAGAGCGTCGCCCAGGTGCCGGCGAGCTTGTCGTCGCGGGGGAGCAGAAGATCGTGGCCGGGGGGGCCGATCCGTCTCTTGTGCGTGTCCAAGGCGAAGGTGAAGGGCCGGGAGAATCCTTCCGACAGGGGGATCGCCGAAAAATCCGACCGGAACAGGAGGAGGCGGAGGCGGTTTTCCGCGAAGGGCTGCAACGCGTCGACGATGCGGTAGGGCAGCTCGTCGCGAGGGATGTCGTAGGTGAGCGTCTGGATGGCCTGGAATTGCACCCGCATCAGGTACTGCAGGGATTGCCGACGGCGCGTGTCCAGGCTGTGCCGCGCCTGCGAGACCAGGGCCTCGGCGGCCACCAGCGCGCGGGAGGCCTCGGGGGGAGGAACCGGGCACGCGGCGAGCAGGAGGTTTTCCTCCCAAAGGTCGATCTCCGCGTGCTCGGCGCCGTCCAAGGTCTCTTCCATGCGGTCGAGGAAGGCGTCCTGGGAACCCGGCTTCGACAGGAGTTGCCGGAGCGTGTTCGGGGCGGGAACCCCGGCGGACTCCGCGAGCAGGTGGGGGATCGACGTGGTGGCCGCTCCGGCATGGCATCCGCAGGAGCGTCTCAAGGCCAGGTCGGTGGGTGTGGTCACCTGACTGGGTTTTCCGCCGCGGTGCAGGTCCAGCAGCATCTCCATGGCCCGGAAGGCGACCTGGTAGGTGCCGGCCTTCACCGTGGTCAACGGAGGCACCATGGTGCGCGCTTCCTCGATGTCGTCGTACCCGGTCAGCAGGACGTCGTGGGGGATGCGCAGGCCTCTCTTGGACAGCGCCTTGCGCACGCCCAGGGCCATCGGATCGTTCGCGCACACGATCGCCTGGGGGAGGCGGGCCCTACCCAGGATCCGATCCGCCGCCTCGCGGCCGGATTCCAGCGTGAAGTCGCCGGTTTCCACCAGGGACGGATCCTGTGCGATGCCGTACTCCGCCAAGGTCTTGATCCAATCCCCCCACCGCCGACGGGCGTCCGGATTCGATTCGGGCCCCCCGATGTAGGCGAATCGGCGCAATCCGTGGGTGCCGGCGAGATGGTGGGCGATGGAATCCATCCCGCCTCCGTCCGGCACCACGGAGGCCATTCCGGGCATCTCCAGACCGATGCTGACGATGGGGCGCTTGGGAAGCCGACGCAGAAGATCCAGAACCGGTGCGGGTCCGGTGAAGTTGCAGAGCGTGCCGGTGGGGATCAGGTAACCGTCGATCTCCTTCATCCGGGCGAGGTCGAAGATCTCGACCGGACCCCCTCTGGTCTCCGGGTCGTCGTAGGCGCTTCCCACCAGACCGACGAGACGCACTCCCAGGAGCCTGGCCGCGCTGGACGCCCCGTGCCACACCTGGCTCTGGTACCAGCCATCCAGGCGGGTGACCATGAGAGCGAAGGTCGGGATGTCGGATGCTCGACTGGAGCTGGACATGGATGGGATCAAATTAGGATCAAGTCAGGCGGAGGATGGTTTCGGCGTGGAGGGGGTATTCTCCCAAAAGCCGTCGGCGATCCCCGAACTGGAACAGCGGGAACTCGAATCCGGGCGCCACGACGCACCCCACCAGCGCCCATCCATGGTCGTCTTCCAGTTCGGCGCCGAACCAGTGGTTGGCGGGAACGACGGTCTGGAAGCAATCGCCGGGTCGCGGTCCCAGCCCTCGGGTCTCCCGCTCCCCGTTTTCGCCGAAGACGTGGATCTTGAGGGGCGAACCCGCGTGCCAATTCCAAAGCTCCTCCGCGTCGATGCGGTGGATTCGGGACACCTGGGGCGGCTCCAGCAGGAAGAGAATCGAGGTGAATGCGGACCTTTCCCCGTGCCGGGGCGATTCCACGATCTGGTGGGAACGGTGGGTTTCCCGGTACCATCCCCCCTCCGGGTGGGGCTTCAATCCCAGGCGTTCGATCCATTCCGCCACGGATTTCGATTTGGGTGGACGCTCCATCGTTCCGAAACGATACGGCCGAGGGAAAAATGGTGCTGGCGAATCCAGCCTCGCCCACAAGCGAATCGTTGGTGGATTGTCAACGGCCGCCCCGCGAAGAGCGATCCAGATGGGCCTTCGATCTACCTTTGCCCCCCTATGCTGCAGTTCCGAGAACCAGAGAAGAACGTCTCCTTCCCGGAGATCGAACGCCGGATCCTGGCATTCTGGGACGACACCAAGGCCTTCGAGGGCCAGGAAGCCGTCCGACGCGACGCGCCGGCCTTCCATTTCTACGACGGCCCCCCCTTCGCGACGGGCCTTCCGCACTACGGGCATCTCCTCGCCGGCACCCTGAAGGACATCGTGCCGCGCTACTGGAGCATGCGCGGCCACCGGGTGGACAGACGCTTCGGGTGGGACGTCCACGGCGTTCCCGTGGAGACGGAGATCCAGAACAACCTGAACCTCGCGGGCCTGGCCGAGATCAAGGCCTACGGCATCGACAGGTTCAACGAAGCTTGCCGTTCCATCGTGCTGCGCTACACCGGCGAATGGGAAAAGACCGTCCGGCGCATGGGTCGCTGGGTGCACTTCAAGGGCGGCTACCGGACCATGGATCCGTCCTTCATGGAATCCGTATGGTGGGTCTTCAAGGAGTGCTTCGACAAGGGCCTGATCTACGAAGGCTATCGCGTCGTGCCCTACTCCCCCAAGCTCGCGACTCCGCTCTCGAACTTCGAGGTCAACCAGGGCTATCGCGACCGGCAGGATCCGTCGCTCACCCTGAAGTTCTTCCTGGAGGGCGATCCAGACGAAGCGGCCTTCCTGGTCTGGACCACCACGCCCTGGACCCTTCCGTCCAACCTGGCGGTGGCGCTGGGGCCGGAGATCGAATACGTCAAGATCCGGCACGCGTCGGGCGTCTACTGGATCGCGGAACCCAGGCTTGCGGCCTACTTCGACGCGGCGAACGTGGAGGTCCTCGAGCGCCGCAAGGGAGCGGAGCTGGCCGGTCGAGCCTACCGCCCGCTGTTCACATGCGCTCCTCGGCTTTCCGAGAGGCAGTACACGCTGGTGCTGGCCGACTTCGTGTCCACGGAGGACGGCGCCGGAGCGGTGCACATCGCGCCTTCGTTCGGCGAGGAGGATTTCCAATTGGGCCAGACCCTGGGCCTGGGCCTTTGGGACCCGCTGGACGCCGACGGCCGATTCACGGATCTGGTGCCCGAATGGAAGGGCCGGGAAGCCAAGGACGCCGACAAGGACATCGTCGCCGCCCTGAAGGACCGGGGACTCGTCTTCCTGCACGAGACCCTGGTCCACAGCTATCCCCACTGCTATCGGACCGGCGTGCCGTTGCTGTACCGCGCCATGCGCACCTGGTTCCTGGGCGTGGACCGACCGGTGACGAACGGCGAAGGGGTCACCAAGTCCCTCAAGCAGTGGATGATCGAATCCAACCAGCAGATCACCTGGGTTCCCTCGCACATCAAGGATGGTCGGTTCGGGAAGTGGCTGGACGGAGCGCGCGACTGGAACCTGTCCCGCAACCGGTTCTGGGGCACGCCCATCCCGGTCTGGAAGTCCGGGGAAGGCAAGCTGCTGTGCATCGGGTCCGTCGCCGAGTTGGCGAGGCTTTCCGGAAGGGATCCCGCCACCATCTCCGATCTGCACACCCACTTCATCGATTCCATCGAGATCCGGACCTCGGACGGGACCGCGTTCGATCCCGAAGGCGAGGTCTACCGGCGCACCAGCGAGGTGCTGGACTGCTGGTTCGAGTCCGGTTCCATGCCCTACGCGCAGATGCACTACCCGTTCGAGAACGCCCGGGGATTCCCGGACCTCTTCCCCGCCGACTTCATCGCGGAGGGCCTGGACCAGACCCGCGGCTGGTTCTACACCCTCACCGTCCTGGGCGCCGCGCTGTTCCAGGGGCCCGCGTTCCTGAACGTCGTCGTGAACGGGATCATCCTGGCCGAGGATGGACAGAAGATGTCCAAGCGGCTGAAGAACTACCCGGATCCCAACGAGGTCCTGGAGTCCATCGGCGCCGATCCGCTGCGCATGTACCTCATCGACTCCGCGGCGGTGAAGGGGGAGGAGCTGCGCTTCTCCGAAGCAGGGGTGCGCGAGGTGGTGCGCTCGGTGCTGCTTCCCCTGTGGCACTCCGTCTCCCTCTTCTGCACCTACCACAACGCCGACCGCTCCAAGGGACAGTTGACCTGGACGCCAGGACAGGAACTGTCGGCCCTGCCGCTTTCCGACCTGGACCGCTGGATCCTGGCGGAACTCCAGGACCTGCTGGCCGCGGTGGAACGGGAAATGGAGGGATTCCGGCTCTACAACGTGGTGCCGGAGGTGGTGCGGTTCGTGGACAGCCTCACCAACTGGTACATCCGACGCAGCCGCCGTCGCTTCTGGAAGAGCGACGACGACGGCGACAAGTCCGCGGCCTACGCCACCCTGCACAGGGTTCTGGTGGATTTCGCCAAGGTGCTCGCTCCGTACCTTCCCTTCCTGGCCGAGGAGATCTGGCAGATCCTCGCGGCGGAGGTGGATCCCTCGCTCCCTCGTTCCGTGCACCACTGCGACATGCCCCGTCCCGACGAATCCCTCCGGGACCCGGTGGGGACGCGTCGCGTGAAGCTCGCGCGCATCGCGGTGGAGCACGGCCGCAGCCTCCGCTCCAAGCACGATCTCAAGGTGCGCCAGCCGCTCGCTTCCCTCACCGTGGTGCCCCGTTCCGACGAAGCCGAACGGGATCTCCTGGCGATGCGCGAGGTGATCCTGGAAGAACTGAACGTCAAGGAGCTCCGCATCGAGCGCGACGAGACCCACCTGGTCACCTTGTCCGTGCGCCCCAACTTCAAGACGCTGGGCAAACGCCTCGGCTCCTCCCTCAGGACAGTAGGGGAGGGGCTGAAGGCGCTGGACGCCGAGACCCTGCGCAGAGCCGCGACGGGGGAGACGATTTCCGTCGCAGGCCACGACCTGGGCCCCGACGACCTGCTGATCGATCGGACCACGAGAGGCGACCTGGTCGTGGAAGCGGCGGAGGACCTCACCGTGGCCCTCGATCCCGTGCTCACACCGGAGCTCCGGAGGGAAGGCCTGGCCCGCGAACTCCAGAGCCGGCTCCAGGCCCACCGCAAGGATCTCGATCTCGCCGTGACCGACCGGATCCTCGTCAAGGTCCTCTGCGCATCCGACGATCTCGCCGCGGTCGTCGAGGCGCACGGTCCCGCCATCGCGCTCGAAGTGCAGGCCGACAGCCTGGAGTTCGTCCGGACCGCCGCCACGGGGATCCGGATCGACGGGATCGACCTGGACCTGGCGGTGGTGAAGGTCTGAGCCGCCGGTGCCGAACGGATTCGACACCGCCGTCCTGATCGGTCGGTTCCAGCCGTTCCACTCCGGGCACGCCGCGTTGCTGGCGGTGGCCTTCCGGACCGCGCCGCGGGTGGTGATGGTGCTGGGTTCCGCGCACGCGGCGCGCACCCCGCGCAACCCCTTCACGGCCGCCGAACGCGAGGCCATGATCCGCGCCACCTTGACGGAATCCGACAACAAGCGGCTGGTGGTGGCGGGTCAGCGCGACGTCTGGGATGTCCGGAGGTGGTCCAGCGAAGTGCGGGCCGCGGTGGAGGCCGTGGGCGGGGGCCGTACGGCGCTGGTCGGTCACCGGAAGGACCATTCGAGTTCCTACCTGGGAACGTTCCCGGAATGGACGGAAGTGGAGACCGGACGCCTGGGCCCGCTGGACGCGACCCCTTTGCGGGAATGGATCCTCTCCGACCTTCCCTCGGAGGCCGTCCTCGCCAGGCTTGCGGGGGTCCTCCCGGCACCCGCCGTGGAGTGGATCGCGGGATGGATGCGGGGTCCCTGGAGAGGGGAACTGGCGCAGGATCGGCAGGCGATCCTCTCCTTCGGGAGCCTCGGAGGACGTGGTCCGTTCGTTGCGATGGATGCCGTCGTGCGGTCCCGGGGGCGCGTGCTTCTGACCACCCGCGGCCACCGCCCCGGACGCGGGCTGGAAGCCCTGCCCGGTGGATTCCCCGAGCCCGGCGAAAGCCTGGAATCGGGCGCGAGGCGCGTGCTCGCCCGGGAGACGGGGATCGTGGTGGGCGGCGACCCCGTCCGCGAGGCGGTCTTTTCGCATCCCGACCGCAGCCAGAGGGCGAGGATCGCCACCAACGCGTTTCTCTTCGAGCCGGATTGGGAAATTCTTCCGGAGCCGATCCGAGGGGGCGATGTCGGTTCCGCGCGCTGGGTGGCGCAATCGGAGCTTCCCGGCATGGAAGACCGCTTCTTCGAGGACCACTTCCACATCCTGGACGTGTTCCTGGGCCTGGTCCCGGGAATCCGGGCGTGAGGTGGATCCTCCGTCGCTTCTCGGGCAGCGCCGCCTTCGGCTTCCTCGCCCTGGCGGCGGCGTTCGGCGTGGGGTACGGCAGGGATCGCGAACTGTCTTCCGGGATCTCCGCGCTGTACGCCGCGGCCATCCTGGGCGTTCTGGAGACTTCGCTCTCCCTGGACAACGCGGTGGTCAACGCCCGGATCCTCGGACGAATGAACAGATTCTGGCGCAGGATGTTCGTGACCGCGGGGATGGCGGTCGCCGTCTTCGGCATGCGGATCCTCTTTCCGCTGCTGATCGTCTGGGCGGTGGGGGATCGGCCACTCCTCGAGGTCGCGGCCTCCACCTGGAAGGACCCCCAGGCGTTCCGCAGCGTCCTCGTCGCCCAGCACGCCAAAGTGGCCGGATTCGGCGGTGCCTTCCTCTGGATGGTCTTTTTCCGGTTCTTCATGGACGCCCGGAAGGAACGCCACTGGCTGGGGTGGATGGAGCGGGGCCTGGCGCGGATCGGCCGCATGAAGTCTGCATGGGTCTGGTCGGCCCTGGCGCTCTGCCTGGCCGCCCACGTCTTCGTACCGGCGCGGGACGCCTCGTCCTTCCTCGCCGCCGCCATGGCCGGCATGCTGGCGCACCTCCTGGTGGAGGGGTTGGGAAACCTGCTGGGGCGTGGATCCGCGGGCACCGCGGCCATTCTCGGAGGACTGTCCGGGTTCCTCTACCTCGAAGTCCTCGACGCATCCTTCTCCTTGGACGGTGTCGTCGGCGCGTTCGCCATCAGCGACGATCTCTACATCATCGCCCTGGGATTGGGGATCGGGGCGATGTTCGTGAGATCGCTCACACTCGCCATGGTGGAGATGGGCACCTTGTCGCGGTTCGCCCATCTGGAAAACGGAGCGTTCTGGGCCATCGGCGCCTTGGCGTTCGTCCTCTTCCTCTCGGCCGTCGGCATCGAGGTCCCGAGGACGATCTCGGGGTCGATGGGCTTGGTGCCGATCCTCGCCAGCCTCTTTTCGAGCGGCGGCCAGCTCCCCGGTCAGCCCCCGTCGGTTCCGCCCATCACCTCTTCGTAGATGCCCACGTAGCTCGCGATGGTCGATTCGATCGGAAATCGTTCGACGGCCAGGGCCCTCGCCTGTCCCCGGATGGCCTCTTCCCTCTCCCTGGGAAGGTTCAGGGCTTGGGTGAACGTGCGCCGCAGGGCTCGTGCATCCCCCACTGGGAACAGGAATCCGTTGTTCCCGTCCTGGACGACCTCGCGGAACGAGGGGATGTCGGAGAAGACGCACAGGCAACTGCACATCTGGGCTTCGATGCAGGCCAGGCTCAGTCCTTCCACCAGGCTGGCCATGCAGAAGACATCGCAGCCGCAGTAGGCCGATCGCACGTCGTCGAGGGGTCCGGGCATGTGCAGACGGCTTGCCATCCCCGCCGATCGGAACATTTCGACGAGTTCGGGACGAAGGTCGAACTCCGGTTCGGGGACGGTGCCGATCAGGACCAGGTGGAGGAGCGGATCATCCACCATGAGCGGCAGGACGGCCTCCGCCACGGTCCGATGCCCTTTTCGTTCGGTGTACGCCCCCACGGTCGCGATGATCCGGGCCGAGGGTTGGATTCCCAACATCTCCCGGAGCTCCCTTCGCGATTCCGGCTTCGGTTTGAATTCCTCCCCGTCCACGCCGTTGTGGACGAGCCTGTACTTCTCGGAAGGCAGCTTGTCCAGCCGCAGCGACGACTCCAACACGGGGTGGGAAACGGCGGTCACCTGGTGGGTGCGCGTGGCCAACAACCGGTTGACCTGGTGCGCCCACCCCGGATACCAGTCGTAGAGACTGTGCAGGGTGTGCACCCGACCCGGAACCCTCGCCAGCAGCGCGGCGAGCCGCCCGATCGCCGCAGGATAGAAGTCGCACGTGTGCACGATTTGGATCCGTTCGCGGCGGAAGTCCCTCGCCAGCCGGAGAAGCGTCCGCAGGTTCGGCCATGCCGAGGCGAGTCCAGGCTTGTTCCGGGCATCGTAGGTCAGGATGGGAACGTCGGCTTCGCGGAATCGATCCGCCCAGGGTGCCAGCGGGGTCAGGCAGAACACGATGGGCTGGAATCTGTCCCTGGGCAGCCGGCGGGCGAGTTCCAGGGTGAACCGCTCCAAGCCGCCTTCGCAGAGGGCGGTCAACACATAGCCCACGCGGACCCGTCCGGACCCCGGCGGATCAATGGAAAGAGTTCGAGTCGCCCTCGCCGGCTCGGACAGGCTCCGAGAGGGAGAGATGGACCGGGACAGAGCCAACATGAGCCATCAACCTAATTCGAAGTCCCCGGATCCCGCTCCCCACTTCCGATCTTGCGGGAGGAATGCGGCCACGCGGGGAACGGGGTGTTCCCGGGCAACCGCGGGCTTCGGGGCCGAATCTAACTTTCACGCCCTATGATGCTCCAGAAGCCCGTCACGTCGCAGGTCCTGCGGCAGTCGTTCATCGATTTCTTCGTCGGCAAGGGCCACAGGTTCGTGCCTTCGTCCCCCGTCGTGCCGTACGACGACCCGACGCTCCTCTTCGCCAACGCCGGAATGAACCAGTTCAAGTCCATCCTGCTGGGAGGCGACAACCCGACGGGACTCAAGCGCGCCGTCAACTCCCAGAAGTGCATCCGGGTCTCCGGCAAGCACAACGACCTGGACGTCGTGGGCCGCGACAGCTACCACCACACCTTCTTCGAGATGCTGGGCAACTGGAGCTTCGGCGACTACTTCAAGAAGGAAGCCATCCAGTGGTCGTGGGAGCTCCTCACCGAGGTCTGGGGACTGGAGAAGGAGCGCCTCTGGGCCACCGTCTACGAGGAGGACGAAGAGGCGCTGGAACTTTGGAAGACCGGGACCGACATCGCCCATGACCACATCCTGAAGGCCGGCAAGAAGGACAACTTCTGGGAGATGGGCGAAGTGGGGCCCTGCGGCCCCTGCACGGAGATCCACTACGACTTCGGGCCCGAGTCGGATCCCCGCACGGACGAACCCGGCTACGTCGCGGGCGTGAACGTGGACGGTTGCGAGCGCTTCATCGAGATCTGGAACAACGTGTTCATGCAGTACGAGCGCCTGGAAGACGGGTCGCTCCGGGACCTGCCCGCACAGCACGTGGACACCGGAATGGGCTTCGAACGCGTCCTCCGCGTGATGCAGGGCGTGCGATCCAACTACGATACGGACGTCTTCGTGCCGCTTCTGGAGAAGGTCGCCGAACTGACGGGCGTCCCCTACGACCGGGGCGAGAATGGCACCGCCCACCGGGTGATCGCCGACCATGTGCGCACCCTCTCCTTCTCCATCGCCGACGGCGCCACGCCCTCCAACGAGGGCCGGGGCTACGTCCTGCGGCGTCTGCTCCGGCGCGCGGCGCGCTTCGCCCGCGAGCTGGGGGCCAGGCAGCCCGTGATCGCCGAGGTGGTTCCCACCCTGGTGCGCATCATGGGGGGCGCCTTCCCGGAACTCGCGGCGCGCCAGTCGCACATCGCCACCGTCGTCCGCTCCGAGGAGGAGCGTTTCGGCCGGACCTTGGACCAGGGACTGGATCGATTCCGAAAGGCCGCATCGGCCGCCGGGGACGGAACGATCTCGGGCGAGGAGGTCTTCAAGCTCTACGACACCTACGGGTTCCCGGTGGACCTCACCGAACAGATGGCGATCGAGAAGGGACTGTCCATCGACACAGCGGGTTACGAGAAGGCCATGGAGGAGCAGAAGGAACGCGCCCGCGCCGGCGGGAAGTTCTCCAGCATCTTCAACAGCCAGGACGGCTGGACCGTGGTCCGCGAGGGGAATCCGGTCTTCGTGGGGTACGACTCCCTCGAATCCGACTCCGCGGTGCTGCGCTACCGCGAGCAGGGGGACGATTGGTGGATCGTGCTCGACCGCACGCCCTTCTACGCCGAGTCCGGCGGCCAGATCGGCGACCAGGGGCGGCTCTCCGGGGCGGGAGTGACGTTTTCCGTCGAGGATGTCCAGAAGGTGAACGACATCGTCGTCCATCGCGCCCGGATCCTGGACGGGTTCCCCGCCGATGCGAACATGCGGGTGCTCCGCGCCTCCGTCGACCCGGCACGCCGCGAGGCGACGCGCCGCAACCACAGCTCGGTCCACCTGCTGCACGCCGCCCTTCGCCAGGTCCTGGGAGAGCATGTCCAGCAGCAGGGCTCCTGGGTGGGTCCGGAAGGATTCCGGTTCGATTTCGTCCACACCACCCCGATGGCCGAATCCGAGATCCTTTCGGTGGAGGACATCGTGAACCGCGCCATCCAGGAAGACCTGGAGATCCGGTGCGACGTCCTGCCGATCGCACAAGCCAAGGCGAGCGGCGCCATGGCGCTGTTCGGCGAGAAGTACGGAGACACCGTCCGCGTCCTTTCCATGGGGGAGTTCTCCAAGGAATTCTGCGGAGGCACCCACGCGTCCAGCACGGGCCAGATCGGGCTCATGAGGATCGTCCGGGAGTCGTCGATCTCCGCCGGCGTCCGTCGCATCGAAGGCGTCGCCGGGTTTCCCGCCTTCGCGCTCCTGCGCCGCCAGGCCTCGGCGACCGTCCGCCTGGCCCAGGCCCTGAAATGCGAGGAGTCGGAAATCGGTCAGAAAGTGTCGGAGTTGGGCGTGCGCCTGCGCGGGGCGGAGAAGGAGATCGAGATCCTGAAGGTGCAGGCCCTGGCGGGGCAGGTTCCGGCGCTTCTCGCCCAGGAGGCGTCCATCGGTTCCACGCGGGTCGTGGCCCTGGATCTCAGCTCCAGGGCATCCGACCCGGAGACCTTCTCCAGGCTGGTGGACGCCGTGGAGGGCCAACTCGGGAACGGACGGATCGCCCTGCTGGCCGCGGGATTCGACGGCAAGGTCACCCTCGTGGCGCTTGTGTCGCAGGATCTCGCCAAGAAATGCCCGGCCGGCCCGCTGGTCCAGATCGCGGCCTCGGCGGTGGACGGCAAGGGTGGGGGGAAACCGAATCGGGCCCAGGCGGGAGGGAGGGACGAAACGAAGATTCCTCTCGCAATCGAGGCCTTTCTCGGCGCGGTCAAGGCTAAACTGGAGGGATGATCGGCCCCCTCGAAACCCGCCTCCTGGAGCGCCATCGGCGCCAGGGCCCGCTGTGGGCCGTCTTGTTGGACCCGGACTCCCTGCCGCCTCTGGAGCTGTCCAGGACCGCCTGCCAGGTGGAGGCGGCGGGCGCCGACCTGCTGCTGGTGGGTGGGAGTTCCGCGTCTCCGGGCGTCTTCGAAGCCGGCATGAAGGCCATCCGGGCCGCGAGCAAGCTTCCCGTCGTGCTTTTTCCGGGCTCCTACCACCAGGTGGTGGAAGGTGCCGACGGGATCCTGTTCACCACGCTCCTCTCGGGCCGCAATCCGCAATATCTCGCCGAGGAACAGGTCAACGGGGCTCCTCGCGTGCGGCGTCTGGGACTCGAATCCATCCCCACCGCCTATCTGCTGATCGAATCGGGGGTTCCCACCACCGTGCAACTGGTTTCGGGCACGCTGCCGCTTCCCAGGACCGCCGAGGATTCCGTTCTCCACCACGTCTGGGCCGCCGCCTGCATGGGGATGCGATGGGCCTACCTGGAAGCGGGCTCCGGAGCCGCGGACCCCGTTCCTGTGCCGTTGCTTCGTCGCGTCGTGGACGAGGGCGGTGTCCAGGTGATCGTCGGAGGCGGACTGCGCACGCCGGAGGCCGTCGCGGAACGGGCCCTGCTGCGACCGACCATGGTGGTGACGGGAAACGTTCTGGAGGCCAAGCGGGACCCCGAGTTCCTGCAGGCCATGTCCCAAGCGGTCCACCAAGCCTGAAAAAAGCCCACAACGGGGCTTGCATCGAGGTGGTTCGAGTTCTACATTCACAAACCCATCCGGTAAAACGGCTGGCCCGGTCGGGAAGCGAAAGCCCACCGACACCTCCCTCGAGGGGAGGAACGGGATCTTTGACATTTTGGTAGGGAAGAGATGTGCAGGTCTTTTAGTTTTAGGACTTTGAGATTGAGGAGAGTGAGAAGTAAGCGTGAGCGCTTTAAGAGAGCAAGGATGGACTGATTGGAGAGTTTGATCCTGGCTCAGA
>DATNIW010000041.1:0-11956 GCA_035604215.1 Fibrobacteria bacterium | reverse complement strand
CGACCTTTTGGCGCAGCAGGAACGCGTCCCATGGAGAAAATTTCCACTGCCTGTACCTGAAGAAATGGGAAGACAGGAGGTTGGTCCCCCCGACGATGCACAGATCGGATTTCCGGATCCAGCGCCTTCCCGTGCTCCCGGGATAGTCGTGGGTCGCGATCCTGACGAAGAACGCGTCGCCCGATGCCGAACGCAGTTCGCGCTGGACGGCTTCCATGATGATCTCGTCGCCGGCGTTTTCCGTCGCGACGCTGGTGTCGAAAAGGACCGAAGGGGTGTCGTTCATGCGGGAGAGGCCTTCATGGACCAGCCGCGCAAACTTTTCGACAGGAACTGACGTTCCGGAGGGGTCAGTCCGAACAACCAAGTCCCGACCGCGACCCCTGCCACACAACCCGCGCAGCCGACCACCGTGCCAAGCCGGCTTGGTCCGAAGCCCAGGACGGCGAGACTGCCCACGAGTCCGGAAACGACCACCATCGACACCGGTGCCACGACGGAGGAGACCCAATTCCGGAGCGGAACCCTGAAAAGGATTCGCATCCAGATCGTTCTGGTGAGCGTGCTCGCCAACATGGTTGCCATGAAACAGCCCCCGACGACCGTGGGAGGGTACCCCATGCGAAGGAAGACCCATCCCAAGGGAAGATTCAGGAACTGCAAGGTGCCGATCACCGCCTGGTAGCCCGCGATTTTTCCCTTCGCGTTCACCGCGAGCATGGTCCCGGTGGTCAGCCGGTCGATCAGGAAGGTCGCGAGGATGAATCGACAGAACATCGCGGCATGCGCGGGTGGATGAACCAGCCAGATCCGGAGCACCGCTTCCATCTCGACCAACAGAGGCAGTGCGAACAGGAGACTCGTCAGGGTGCCGAATTTGCTCACTCGGTTCGCCAGTTGGAGCATCCTGTCGCGGTCTCCACGGCCTTCCGTGGCGGTGATCTCGGGAGTCACGGCTCCGACCATGGCCGACGACAACTGGTTCGTCTGGCCCGAAACCTGGTTGGCGATCCCGTACGCGGCGTTCACGGCGGGACCGAAGAACATGTTCAAGAGGATGGCCGATCCCTGGTCCCGGACCAGGATGCCTGAACCTCCGAACAGGTTCCACGAGGCGAAAGATCCCAGCTTCCGCAGGTAGGGAATGTCGGAACGGCGGATCTTGCGCAGGGCGCATTCGGGGAACAGCCACAAGGCCCTCCCCACCTGGATCGCCTGGAACAAGACCAGGCTGGCGACCATTCCCGAGGCATAGAACCTCAGGCGATCCACCCCGACCCGTCGAAGGATCCAGGCGATGGCGAAACCCAGGAAGGCCAGCAACAATCCCCATGCGGCCAGTTCGGCGATCCGCTGACGGGCGGTGAACATCGCGGTGAATGGAACAGAAGCCATGGAGACGAAGGCCGACAGCAGGGAGATGTGGAACACGAACAGGCAGGATTCGACGCGATCCGGCGGAATGGTCAGCACGTGCCGCACCATCCAACTTCCGCAAGGCCAACCGCCGACGACCAGGAGGATCGCCAGCGAAAGATGGAGCACGAAGGAAACGTTGAACCATGTACCGACCTCCCGCGGGTCGCCCAATCCCATGGCGAAGGAAAGGTGCCGGACCACGCTGGAGGCGAGGATGCCGTTCAGGAAGGTCACGAACAGGATGACGGACCCCACCAAGCTGTACAGGCCGTAGTCCGTCTGACCAAGGGACTGCAACACCCAACGGCTGCTGAACAGGGCGAGGGCCCCCGTCACCACCGATCGTCCGTACGTGGCCATCGCGTTCAGGGCGACGCGTCGAGTTCCGGTCATCGGCGCCAGGCCACGCCGATCCGAGTGGGAAACGGACGGGCGGCAGATTCCACCCCCATCCTGCAGATTGCGATCCGTTTCCGCACAACGCGATTGTAGTCTTCGGCGCCCCGTCGCGCCAGGGAGGAAGACCACCACCTATGGGATGGCCGACCTTCTCCGGATTTTCAGCCCCGAAACTTCCCCTGGTTCCCCAGATACCACGCGTACGTGCTTTCCACGCCATCCTTCAACTCGATCCGGTGCTTCCAGCCCAGCCCATGCAACCTGCCCACGTCCAGCAATTTCCTGGGCGTCCCGTCGGGCTTGGTCAGATCCTGCACGATCTCTCCGGTGAAACCGACGACATCCTTGACAAGATCCGCCAGTTCGCGGATCGTCACGTCCTCGCCGGTTCCCACGTTGACGATTTCCGGTTCGTTGTAGGTCTGCATCAGGTGCACGCTGGCGGAGGCCAGGTCGTCCACGTGCAGGAATTCGCGCTTGGGGGTGCCGGTCCCCCACATCACCACTTCCTTGGCCTTCGAAGCCTTGGCCTCGTGGAACTTGCGGATCAGGGCAGGCATCACGTGGGAGGAATTCAGGTCGAAGTTGTCGCCGGGGCCGTAGAGGTTGGTTGGCATCAGGGAGATGGCGTTGAACCCGTGCTGGCGGTGGTAGGCCTGGCACATCTTGATGCCGGCGATCTTGGCGATGGCGTAGAATTCGTTGGTGGGTTCCAAGGCGCCGGTGAGTAGGTATTCCTCCTTGATGGGCTGGGGGCAGAGCTTGGGGTAGATGCAGGAGCTTCCCAGGAACAGCAGTTTCTTCACGCCGCCATAGAAGGAAGCGTCGATGATGTTGTTCTGCACCATCAGGTTGGAGCGGATGAAGTCCACGGGGTAGGTGCTGTTGGCGAGGATCCCGCCCACCTTGGCGGCGGCCATGAACACGTACTCCGGCTTTTCTTCCAGGAAGAGTTTCAGGACCGCGCTCTGGTTCTCCAGATCGGTCTCCTGGCGCGACCGCACGATCACGTTGGAGAACCCTTCGGCCAGAAGGTGACGCACGATGGCACTGCCCACGAGCCCGTTGTGTCCCGCCACGAAGATGCGGCTGTGCTTGTCCATCTGCTGGAGTCCTCTTTGGTTGATCGCCGAAAATAGCCTCCCAGGCCGGGTATCGTCACGGTTTGACCCGAACCAGGGCAGCGGCGCAGCCAAGGTCTGGCGATTTTTTCCTAGCCCACGCCCTTCCTCAGCATCGACCGCAGCAACACGAACACCACGGCGGCCGTGATGTACATGTCGGCAACATTGAAGATGCCGGTGCGCAGGCTCCCGATGCCCACGTTGAGGAAGTCCACGACCCCCCCGTGGAACCAGATCCGGTCCACCAGGTTGCCCATGCCTCCCGCGACCACGGCAGCCATGGTCCACCGCCCCTCGGACGTCGACTTCGTCGAGAACAGGAGCCACCAGAGGGCCCCAACCAGGAAGATCCCCACCCCCACCACCAGCAGCGCCTCCCGCAGGGTCCCGGACAACGCCGCTCCCAGGCTGAGGAAGGCCCCGTGGTTTCGGACCAGCTCCACCCAAAGGCTTCCGCCCAGGTAGGAGTGCAGCTCGCCGGGTACGAGGAGATTCCGAGCCTCAAACTTGGTCGCCTGGTCCAGGACAACCCCGTCGACAATGGCCAGCAATGGCCAGATGCGATTTCTTTGCATGGAACGGGGAAATCTAGGTGCTCCCCTGGCGAGGAATCGAGCCGGCGGTGCCGGTAGGCCTCGATTCCCCGACCATCCGATCGATTACATTGCCCTGCATGCGCACACAGGGGTTCCCGGCCAACGCGCGACGCGATGCCCTGCCCAAATGGCTCCCTTTGGGGTGGGTTTTCCTGGGAATCCTGCTGGCCGCACTGGCGTTCCAATCCAGGGTGGCGCTCTGGCCTCGTTCCGGACTTCGCTTCCAGACCTTCACGGACGCGGGATCCGGCGGGCACTCCTTCGCCGAGGTCGATACCTCGGGTGGCGACCTCCATCTCGCCATGCGACTGGACTCCGGTGCGGTGTGGCCGGTGGCAGGCGCCATCCTTTTCCTCGCCCCGCACGGAAAAGGACTGGACATTTCCACACCGGGAGACCTCCGCGTGGAGATCGGCACCAGCAACCTGGAAAGCCTGCGGATGTGCCTGGTGGAGGAGATCCCCGGCTTCACGCGCGACGATCGGTGGCAGACGGCCCGCTACGATTGCGAAGATCTGGATCTGGTCCCGGGAACATCCCGTTACGACCTGCCCCTGGACCGCTTCCTGACACCTCCCTGGTGGTATTCCACCGCAGGTGTCCGTTCGTCCGAACTTGGGCCCGAAACGCGCCGTGGGGTGGTCCGGATGGTCCTCCAATCGGGCGACGGCACGCCTTTGCGCAACTTGCGGGAATTGCGGATCGTCCTCATGGAAACGCGGACCTTCCACTGGGCGGCGGCGGGGACCATCCTGGGCCTGTCGCTGCTCCTGGGGTTCCTTCACTTCCTGTGGAACCGAAAACGCCCCGCTGCCGTGGGGCCGGCGCAAAGGAATCTCGGACCCGTGGTGTTCCAGCCTCTGGAGGTGGTCTCCTATGGAGATCGGGAGCGGGAGGCCATCATCCAGTGCATCGCCGTGGACTACCCGGATGCCGACCTCTCTCTGGAGAAGGTCTCGCGGTCCACCGGGGTTCCCCTGGACCGGATCACCTCCCACGTCAAAGCCGCCTCGGGACTCCTGTTCAAGGCCTATCTGAACCGCGTTCGAGGCGAGGCGGCGCGCAAGCTCCTCATGGAAACCGACCTCCCCGTATCGGAGGTGGCCAGCCGGGTCGGCTACGGAAACGTCCCGCATTTCAACCGCATCTTCCGGGAGCTTTTCGAAACCACCCCGTCCGGCTTGCGGGAACAGCCTGGAATCCTTGATTCTTCACCCCCCGGGGACAACCCGAAGCCGTGAGAAAGCCTGGGCTCAGCCCTGGCTCAGGCGCAACGCGATGTAATCGACCGCCGAAGCCAGTTTCGCATAGGGCATGCGCGTGGGGCCCAGCACCCCCACAGCTCCGCGCGCGTCGCCGATGTTGTAGTTGCGCGTGACCAGGGACAACGGCCGCAGATGCTCCACGCGGTTCTCCGACCCGATCGTGATGTAGACGCCGTCGTGGCCGATCCTCTCCTGCAGCAACTGGACCAGTTGGCGCCGGTCTTCCAGGAGCTGCATCAGGTTGGTCATGGACCGCCGTTCGCCCATTTCGGGCTGGGCCAGGACATGGCTGGTGCCCTGGAGAAAGGCGTCGGAAGACCGGACCGGGTGGGAAACATCCAGGAGGGCTCGCAGGACCAGCCGGAAAACGTCTTCCTGGGGATCGTCGGGGCGGACTTCGGCGGATTCCATGTCCCGGAGATTTCTCTGGAGTTCGATGGGCGTCCGGCCCAGGGCGGTGAGGTGGAGTCTTCGGATCAGGTCCGAAAGGCCCTCCGAAGGGACGGCTCTGCCGGTATCCACGGCGATGGAGCGGATGAGCCCCGAACCGAACGCGGCCACCACGAGAAGCATGGTGTCCCCCACGCAGACCAATTCCAACCGCTCCAGCCTGGCCCCCTGCAGAACCGGAGCGATCGCCAAACCCAGGAGCCTCGTGACCTCGGCCAGGGCCAATGCGGCGGAGGCCAGGAGTTGCTCCTCGCTGCGGGCTTGTCCCAACGTGGTATCCACCACCTGCCTCTCCTGTTCGGAAAGCGGTGTCGACGGCATGATCTGGTCCACCCAGACCCGAAAACCCCGTTCTGTGGGCTGGCGGCCTGCGGAGGTGTGGGGTTGGTCGATCAGACCCATTTCCTCCATGTCCGACATCACGTTGCGGATGGTCGCGGGGGAGAGGCTGTCGACGATGTCCCGGCTGACCTGCCGGGACCCCACCGGTTCTGCGTTCCCCACGTACCGCACCACGATGGAGGAAAGCACGGCCTTTTGGCGTTCCGTGAGGTGGAGAGCTGCTTCACCCGATCCTTGGGAACTCGGTTCGGACATGGAACACAATGTACTGCCGGGGGAAAGGTCGCTCGCAACCTTTGTCGGAGAGGGAAGAGACCCCCTCCCGGACACCTGGCTGCCGGGGATTTTACGGCCAAACCTGTCAATAATTGTAGACAGCTTCGTCAAAAGGGGTGAAAATCGACAGTATGTTTCAAATCCCACACGTCCACTTTCCGGAGGTCGCCATGAGAAAAACCGCACTGATCCTTGCCGCCAGCGCAGGACTGCTCTGCGCTCAGGATGTCGTCTATCCCACCATGATCCAATGGAACGGGACGCGCGGACTGACCCAGACCCGCTCGGCGGAACCCTTGGGAGAGGGCTTCCTGTCCCTTTCCGCCACGGGTACGGGGTACCAGGTGGACCAGGGAGTGCCGGGTCGCACCGCCCAGACCGGCACCGACGTCGGCGTGGGAATCTATTCGCTGGGGTTGGGTTTGTCGGACTGGGCCGACCTTTCCGGCTGGTTCTCCAACTATGTCACCGCCAACGGCGACGGCATGGTCCCTTCCCCCACCAATGGCCTGGGATCCAGCGGAATCCAGATCCAGCTCTCCGCCCCCTATGACAGCACCTTTCCGATCCGCTTGGCGGCGCAGATGGGACTGGTCGCTGGAACCTCCCAGAACCAGATCCAACTCGGCTCGACCCCCTCCGGCACACCCCGCGCCGACGGCTGGGACTACTTCGAGACGCGCTCCGGATACGATCTCCAGGCCCGACTGCTGCAGACCTTGCGCACGGGATCGGTCCTGTTCCCGGTGAGGATGCACCTGAACGAAGGTCTGGACCAGGCATTCATCAGTGGTCAGCCTCTGCTCGTCCTCTTGGACGGTGGAGTCGAACTGGACCCCATCCCGGCACTGACCATCGGACTGGAAGGACATACCCGGACGTTCTGGTCGAACTACAACCCCCAGACCGACCCGACGTGGGCGACGGGGTCCTTCACCTTCCATCTCCCCGCCAACGTCCAATTCCAGGTGGGTGGCGACTTCGCGCTCAGCCAGTCCCGTTCGGGCATGGCGGATGTCCATTCCCTGGATCCCTGGCGCGCCTTCGTGGGCGTGTCCGTCGGACTCGATCTGGCCGCCAATGCCCGCGAAGCCCGCGCCCAGGCCCGCCGCAACGACTCCCTGGAGCGCGTCGCCCTGAAGGCCAAGATCGCCGAAGGCGAAGCCGCCGCGCAGAAGTTGAACTCCCGCATCGACAGCCTGCACAATGTCGTGAAGGAGAGGAACGTGCTGGTGGACACCTTGACCCGCGATTCCGTCCGCCAAGCGTTGGCCCTGGAAGCCTGCCGCAGACTGGGCAGCTCGACCCAGGCCCAGGATTCGGCCGCATTGGCCGAAGCCCGCGCGCAAATCGAAGCGGAGAGGAACAAGCGCAGCGACCTGGAAGCGAGCTTCCTGCGCACCGGCATGCTCAATCTGGACGCGGTCTACTTCGACTTGGGCAACGCTCGCATCAAGCCCAACTCCCAGCCCTACCTCAACCTGATCGGGGCCATCCTGGTGAAGTACCCGAAGCTGCGCTTCGAGGTGGGTGGCCACACGGACAACAGGGGACGGCCCAAGACCAACCTGAGTCTTTCCAAGGATCGCGCCGAGGCGGTCGAGGACTTCCTGGTGCAGGCCCATCCCGAGCTGACCGGCAAGATCGAGGCCAGGGGCTACGGGGACACCAAGCCCAAGGCCAGCAACAAGACCGCCGAAGGTCGGGAATTGAACCGTCGCGTGGAGATCAAGGTGACCAATCTGGACGCCTTGAAGGAATACACGACCGACAAGCCCTGAGGTCTCGCTTCCTCCGATCGGCCTCCTCGATCCCATGTCGGGACGGGAGGCCTTTTCTTTTCCCCCGGCGAAGGGGTCAGCCTTCGCCCAGATCCTTGCGCAGGGAGTCCAAGGTCTTCCAGTCTTCCCGCTGGAGAGCGACCGCCTTGCGAACCAGCAGTTCCAATTGCCGCACGGCCAAGCTTTCGCCGTGTCGGATGTTCGGCACCAGGCCCACCATCCGTTCGACATCGGCGGGATACAGATGGGGGGCCATGAAGGTCCGGAAACGGAGCTCCGCATCCTGGGCTTCGGGGCTGGATTCCGGCGCGTAGAACATTCCGGGCAGGATCTCGCGGAGCAGGTGGTTCTCGAGGTCGCCCTGGAAGGTCTCCAGGTTGGGCGCCGTCGAAAGGGGAATTTCCGGAGACGGTGCGGCCAGCTTCTCCAGCATCCCCTCGATCTGCTCGTGCATCTGCTGCCGTTCCTGTTCGCGGTACCGCGCCTGGTAGAGGATGGGGAAGGAGTTCACGGCCATGTGGGCGAACTGGAATTCCGCGAAGTCTCCCAACAAGACGACGTCGCCCTCCAGATCTGCCGCAGCATCGAGTCCGGACAGATGCACGACCTTCGCGGGAATGGGCAGAAATTCCGAATCCCCCATGCTGCGCAGGCGCTCGCGGACCTGATCGGGGTCCAAGGCTCCTTCCAGACCACCGTTCTGGCGCGCCTGTTCGATGATCTCCTCGATTCCCTTTTCCACGGAAAGCCCGAATTCGGAGCGGAAGAAGTCCGCCATGGTCCGCTGGTCGCGGTAGTTTCCTTGCACGGACAGCAAGGATCCGTGGATCATCGCGGCGCCGGGATGGCCTTCCGGCAGGGGGGCGATCAGGTGGGCGATCGCGGTCAGTCGGCCGTCCAGGTGCGCAGGATCGCCGTGCAGAAACCGGAAAAGTCCCATGTCCATGGGTTCCAACCTACCTATTCCAGCAGGCGTGGTCGTGGTCGGACCGGTGCCGGTCGGGGTGGATGGTTTGTATTCTGCACTCCTGGGGCGCGCGGATCTTCCCGTTTCGCCGCCCTTCGTCGATGTCCAGGTCGGTTGGTCGGAAAAACATGCAATCTGACGGTCGCCGTTTACGTCCTCCTGTGCTGAGACGCTCCCACAGTCCGCTCCCGGAGTTCCAGATGAAGACGCCTGCTCGCCTCCTGCCGATCCTGCTGGCCTTCGCAGCCAGCCGATCGCAGGAACAGGTCGCGATTCCGGCAGACCCTCCCGCCAGGATCCTCGCCGACACGACGCTTCATGCCTCGGGGGACTCCACGGTCCCATCCCCTCCGGTGCCGAAGGAGGCCCGTGCCGCCTCGGACTCCGCGTCCCGGTCCTCCCGAGCGGACTCGACCTTGGCTTCCACGGATGCGGCCGGGAGGGCGATAGACACCGCCAAGCCGCCCATCGACACCGTGCACCGCGGCCCTCGCGTGCCCCTGGTGGTCCGCTCCAGCGCCCCGATCGGCTCGAAGGTCACCTTGGACGGCGTGGAGGCCTCCATGGATTCCTCCGGACATTTCCTGGCGAGCATCCAGACCGACAGCCTGCGGCTGTCCACGGGTAGCTTCGATCTCTGCCTGGCGGCGGGTGGGCAGCCTCTATGCACGCCCCTGCGACCCCAAGGCTTCGACACCTTGGACATCGCGCCCCTGAAGATCAAGATCGATTCCGTGGTGGAGACCCACGACACCATCCGGCAGATCGTGGACACCAGCCGCTACGACAGCTCCGCGCTGAAGGCCACGGGAGGACCCAAGCTGATCCAGAGCGCGGCGGGAAAGACCCTGGTGATCCGCGGCAAGCGGCGTCCACCGCGCGTCCTGGGCGAGGAACGGGTCAGCGTGCAGACCATCAAGAGGCTTCCGGGCCTGGCCGAACCGGACGTGATGCGCGCGGTGCAGGCCCTTCCAGGCGTGGTGGCGAGCTCGGACTTCTCCACCAAGATCTACGTGCGCGGGAGCGCCTCGGACGAGAACCTGATCCTGTTCGACAACGCCGTGGTGTACAACCCGGCCCATTTCGGGGGATTGTTCAGCACGTTCCTCACCGACGCGGTCGGCGGATTGGACTTCTACAAGGGAGGCTTCGATCCGCGCTACGGGAACAGGGTGTCGTCCGTCCTTCTGGTGTCCTCGAAGGTGGGGGGATCGGACCGCGACAGCACCCGCGATTCCACGTCCTGGACCCGGAAGGAATTCGACAAGGGTCTGCGGGGCACGGAATCCCTCGTCGCCGGGACCCCTTCGGACAGCGAGCCCAAGGCCAGCACGCAGAATTCGTTCCGGATCACGACCTTCGGCGGGACGCTGGCCACGGATGGCCGTCAGGGCGATTGGTCCTGGGCCCTGGCCGGCCGACGCACCTGGATCGGATCCGCCCTGACGGCCGCGCGCGATCTGAATCTCACCAGCATCCAGTTGGGGTACGACTTCTACGACTGGCAAGGAAGCGCCGCCTGGGGCAGGAACGGGGACACGGTGCGCGCCTCCATCTACCAGGGCCGCGACGAACTCTCCTTCAGCCCCTTCACCGCCGATTGGGGCAACCTGGTGGTTCCCGTGAACGTCCGGTGGAAGCTGGGCGATCGCCTGACCTTCTACGGCACCGGATCCTATTCCGGGTTCGATCAGACCTTCGATTTCGATCCCATCATCAACCTCTACAACGCCGTGAACACCTGGGCCGGGAAGGGCGAATTGCGCTACGACGCCGGCGCCGGCAACCTGGTGTCCTTGGGAACCGAATACAACACCTTCCACGTCAATTTCACCGACGCCCTGCTGGTGGAGAGCACGACCAACGCGAGCATCACCAACGCCGAGTTGTGGGCCGGGTGGCTCCAGGACAAGTGGGTGATCGACCGCCACAACACGGTGGTCGCAGGACTCCGCGGATACGCCTACGATCCCACCGGGGACGTGTCCTGGGACCCGCGTTTCTCCTACACGTGGCACCCGAACGAAGATTGGAAGGTCGATGCGGGATGGGGCCACTATACGCAGTACCTCACCAGCATCAGTTTCTTCAATCTGGACGTCCTGAACGAGTTCTGGTACGCCGACCAGAAGCCCATGGTCCCCACCACCCAGAACATGGCAAGCCTGGGAGTGGAACGCGACAACCTCTCGCCCCTGAACCTGCACGCCAGCGTCGAAGGCTATTACAAGGACCTCCACGACATGCCGCTGTTCGACCCGACCAGCACCAACACCAAATCCACCACCGGGGAAGACTATTTCGCCAGCAACTTCGCCTTGGTCAAGGGTTATGCCGCCGGCGCTGAGCTTTCGGTGGGGAAGGACGACGGCTGGTGGACCGGAAACATCAGCTATTCCTACTCCCAGGCCGTGTTGCAACAGCTGCCCTACACCAACTCGCAGGGTACATACATACCCGGCGCCTACTGGGCTCCCTGGGACCAGCGCCACACCTTCAAGGTCACCGGAGCGGTGAATTGGATCGGGCCCAAGGGCGACGACGCGCTCTCGGCCCGGCACCTGAACGTGGGCAACTTCTATCGGTCCAGCTTCCAGCTCACCGCCAATACCGGGCAGCCCTATACCCAGTACCTGGGCTATGAACCGAACAACAATCCCGAACAGGATCTGACGCAGGGAAACAACGCGGAGGGTGGAGGCGGAAGGGGCGGTGGGGCGAGTCTCGTGTCCGGTCCGTTGGACGGCGCGCGGAAGCCGGGATATTTCCGCCTGGACGTCACCCCCATCGACTGGGGGCGCACCGGCCGTTGGCGGTTCTACTTCACCATCATCAACCTGACCGACCACGACAACCTGTGGCTGTTGAACTACAACACGGAAAAGAATCCTCCCACCCAGCTCAGGATCTACCAGTTCCCGCGCTTGCCGATCTTCCTGGGCTACGAGTACCAGTTCTGAAAAGGCCGAACCACCATGCGACATAAATTGTCCATACCGATCCTGCTCCTGGCCTGGTCCTGTTCCACGGGCCCGTGGAACACCCAACCGGGTGGAGGAGCGGTCGCCCTGCCCCGGCTCATCGCCTCGAACCTGGTCGTGGCCGGTCGACCCTTCGACACCTTGTGGTTGCAGCGGTCCCTTCTCCTGAACGGAGCCACCTACGACTCCACGCGGAGCTTCGTGGACACCACGCGCTCCTGGGTGCGCATCATCCGCACCGGACCGGGGGCGCCCGACACGGTTCCCTACCACCTGGCCCCACCCCTCGCGGTGGTCTGGTTGCCTTCCAAACCGTTGGACACCGCCATCCATGGCGCCTCCTACCGGCTGGAGGC